>JARFQU010000209.1 GCA_029287595.1 Halioglobus sp.
GGACCCTTTGCCCTGCTTATTCCCGGCGTGCTAAAACCCGGCGGCAGCAAGTATGTACTGGCAACTGCCTGTGGAGCCGCTGTTTTATTTGCCACTGGCCTGTATGTGTTCGAGATGGCTGAACTGGTGCGGGGCTAACCCGGTTGGATTATTTCAGCGGCGTCGCCTAACAGGCTGCGCCTGTATCCAGGTCGCAGGTCTCTTTCTCCCCTTCATCCAGGGAAATGTCGTAGGACTGGTCGGTGGGCAGCGGTATGACATAGCCGTCATAGTTTACCGGGTCATCGTCGGCGGTGTCGCAGGAAAAGGCCAGGGTGTAGTCGCCTGCCGGGAGGAATCCAAAGACGTACTGCCAGTTCCCCGTCAGCGCATCCTCAAGCAGTGTGGCCACGGAGAACGGCATGACGGCGTCGTCGGGTATCTCGGTGGTGCTGGCGGTAGTAAATACGTCGCTGCTGCGGTCGGTTGACAGTCCGGAGCCTTCATAGAGATAAATACGATTGCCCAGTTCCGGGTCCTCCTTGGCGTCGCAGGGGGATTGGGTATCGAACAGGTCGCTGTCTACCCGGCCACTGAGGCTGGCCGCCGTGGCATTGTCCTGCACCCTGATGCCATCGTTGGCCAACAGGTAGTTGTCGCTGCTCTGCTGGTACTGCAGCGCCTGCGCCAGGCTGAATACCACGGTGTAGGCCTCGTCTCCCGAAGACAGCCTCATACCAGGCAGGTCCAGGGTTGTGCCTGAGATGTTCAGCTGCTTCAGGCTGTCATCGGATTCCTGTACATAAGACAGGTTGACGTCCCCGTCCAGAAGGGTGAGTTTGATGGCACCGTAGGTTGTCGGGTCCAGTTCCAGGCTGTCGATGACCAGCAGCTGGTTGAGGCCCCGATATTGCAGCAGGTCTACCTGGAAGCTTTCCGCATCGGTAAGGCCCAGGTCTTCGATGGTAAAGGTTTCCACTACCACGTCTTCGGCACCGCTGCGCGTGAGAGTGATGGCGTCTACCTCGATGACAACCTGCTTCAACTCCTCCAGGGCCTCGTCGGAAAAGCCCAGGCTGAGGAAGGCCGGGCCGCTACCGGGGTTGTTGCCGTTGTTGCAGTCAAAACCGCAGCCGCAGCCCTGCAGCAACAACGTGGCACCCGCCAGTAACAACCCGGTCAGCAGTCTGAATTTTGTAGCGGCAAAATTACTCGCTGCAACTGGCATTTTCAACTCCTGGTGGGGTCCAACCGTTGTTGCCCACGTCAATGAAAAGGGGGTTGGTGAAGGCGAAAGCCGGTACGCCTTCCTCGCCCAGGTTACCATCCAACAGGTCATCGAGAGTCTGGTTACCGGTGGGATCCAGGCTTTCCGGCACGATGGGGAACATGGGGCTGGAAATCCCGTCTGTACCCTGCACCACGGCGACCACCCAGGCATCCTCGATAATATCGGGTATTTCAAGGCTTACGGTAATGTCGGTTCTGCTTGCGCCCTCCAGGCCCTCCACCACGACCACGTCTGTTTCCTCCCAGCCTTCGTCGCCTGCGCTGACGGTGTAATTGGCGCACACCCCATAGCGTGCGGCCTGCCCCTGCGCGCTGGTCAGCTCCGGTTGGTTGTTGACGTAGAAATCGACACGGTCGACCGGAGCCCACTGCGGCGTGGAAATATTGAGAATGATCGACGCGGTGGTTGTACTGCTGATGGGCACCCGGGTCGATTCGTCGATGCCCAGGCCCGCGGTCCTGAAAATACCCAGGTAGCTCGCTCTGGCCTGGATGGTTACCGCGGGGCCGTTGCTGCCAACGGTCTTACCCGCAGCCACATTGGCCGCCAGCACTTCAGCCTGTGCGGCTAATTCTGCCGGATCCGTTTCCGCGCTGGAGATCAGGTTGCGTGCGGACAGGTAGGTGGTGCGTCGTTCGTGGCTGTCGGAGTTGGCCGTACCCGTGCGCACCAGCCCCTGGTTGATGAGGTTGAACCAGTCGCCCGCGTTTGCGCCCAGGAACTGGTTGAAGATGCCGTTACGGCCGTTGGTTCCTATCCACACCTCCAGCGCCTGGAAACCGTCATCGAAGGCGTTCTCCAGCGTGGGGTCCAGCCGCTTGCTGGCCAGATCGGCGCCGGACTGCGGCGGCGTCTGCCCGCTATCAATAGCCAGTCCGCCACCTCCGAAGAAGCCACCGATGTGATTGATTTGCACAATATTTTCCCGCGGATCATCCAGGCTCGCGACAAAAATTTCCTGTGGCGTCAGACCGTAGCTGCCATACTCGGGAAAGTCTTCACCCGGTGGCGCTTCCCGCCCGTAGTCCACACTGCCCATGCCGATGGAGCCAGGGACCAGGGTGACCGGCCAGCTGTTGAAGTGGCCATAATCGAAGGTGGTGACTTCATCGCTGGGCACGGTGCCGATCAGGTCAGCCACGTCCATATCCAGGATGGTGTCGGTAAAGTCGGTACGGATGCCATGATCCGAAGGAGTGAAGAAATCGACGCCCTCCGCCAGGTAGGTGGCCACGCGCTCAGTGCGGGTCACCTCTGAATCAATGCTGTCGATTGAGTGCACATGAAAGTCCGCTGATACGACATTCGGTGTCTCCACCACCCGGGCGATCTCCGCCTGGATCTCGGTCGTCTGGCCACTGCTTATGGTGATGTTTTGTTTGAATGCGGAATAGCGGGGGCCGCGTGATACCACCACCTGGTAGTCCCCGGGCTCTACAGCCACCACGTCGCTGCTGCCGTCGCGATCGACGAACTCAGCGAGTGCTATACCGAAGGGCAGGCTATCAGCATCGTCGCCAAATACGCCGGTTACAGACAGCAGCACGGTACTTTGCAGCGGCGGGCTGGGGTCCAAACCCACCAGTTGGACCTTGGCTGGCGATGGCTGGCTACTGCCGTTGCTGTCGGTTTCGATGACATCCACGTGAAGAAACCCTGGCGCGGGCAGTTCGAAGTCCTGCGCGGTGGCCTGGTCTTGGGCTATGGTCACCAATGCCGGCGCTTCGTCAGCGTACAAATAACCCTCTCTATAGGCCTGCACCTCGTAGTCTCCTGGCGGCACGGCCATACTGTAGTTGCCCTGGGCATCGGTGCGGCTGTGGCTGACCACGAAGCGTACCGGGGGCTGTATCGCGTTATTGAGGGTGCGAAACACCGACACGTCCGCGTCTGCCAGCGGCTCACCCCCGCTGGTCACGGTGCCGGACAGGTCCCCGGTGGCAAATCCCAGTATCCGGTCGCGGATACGCGCAATGGAGCTGACATTGCCGTCTCCGACGGCAAAATAGCGGCGCAGGCTGATGTCTCCGTTTGCCGGAATCTCGTAAACCGGATCGGCACCGCCCAGCACGAAATCCACAACCGCCTGGCCGAATAACAGGATGCTGACCCCCTGAGTGGAGAAACTGCTGCTGCCGGCAATATCGTGAATAAGCCCGTAGGAAACACCGGCAGCGCCACCATTACCGGCGTAGGCCAGGTAATTGCACTGGTCGCACTCACCCGCGGAACAGGCTACATAGGTATCCACCGGGCAGGAATTGGTCAATGTGGGTTCGCCGAAACCGGCACTGGGCTGAAACGTTTCCACCTCGCCCGAGCCATTAACATACTCCACCATATAGACAGGCAGGGCCTGGTCGGACTCGTTGCGCACCGTGGTGTCCAGGGTAACCCAGCTATCCTCAGGCGCCAGCGAATAACAGGTGTCAATGATGACTGGTAGGTCCCGGTCATTGGCGCTCTCCGGGAAGTTGCCGCCAAAATCACGTATGGCCGAGCTGACGTTTACCCTTTCAATCAGGTCGTCTGGCCCGCTCACGCAGATCACCGCAGGCTCTCCATCGCTGCCATCGTTCTCTATGCGTATGTCAGTATAGTTGGGGGTATTCTCTATATTGATACCCAGAATGAACTCTTCCAGGTGATCGGGGTTGAAGCTGCCATCCGCATTTTTGGCGCTGGCGTCGATAATGTTGCCCCCGTAAGTGGCAAAACTGAACCAGTTGCGCCCTGGCTTCTGGATGATGACGCGCAGCAGGTCATTTTCGAGAACGTAGTCACCTTCGCTGCTGCGGGCCAGTGGGCCCTGCAGCAGGTCGTCGCTGCTATTGGCTTCGCGCGCAGCTGCCCTGGGTTCCTCGGGTTCGCCGCCCGAGTTATTGTTGCCACCGCTGCCATTGCAGGCGCACAAGGCCAGCGTTATCGCCAGGATCACTGCTTTTTTATGGGAGTGAAAAGAATGTCTGTGCACCATCGATGGTTCCCCGGGTAACTGTCTTGCAGGCCGCCTTTTGAGACGCTCTCGCCCCAGGCAGAGATTAGCACAGACAAGTCTGCATACTGTGATTTTGTCGCGGCTTTAGTGGCCTGCAACAGGTAGCATAGTCAACTTAGACTAGCGATATTATCCAGATGGGTGTTCCCATTTTCTACGGAGGCCGGATATGAAGTTCCACCGCCACTATGCTTGCGCAACTATCGTTATGGCAGTCTGCTGTCTGTCTGTACAGGCCCAGGACCAGCCGGTCCCCGCGGCGGAAAATCCCCAGCCCGCGACGGGCAGTGCCGGTGAGGCTGCCGTAGTGGATGCCCAGGCGATAACTGATTTTGCCGCGGCCCTCACTTTAGCTGCAGGTGTGGATGATCCCAATGAGCCGCCAGAAGTCGTGTTGGACCCCAACGACCCCGCCGCGCCTGAGGCAGCTGAACTCGCTCCAAAGTCGGTTGAAGACGCTATGGACATGGCCGCTGTTATTGCCCTGGTCAGACAGCAACAGGTGCAGCTGGCGCAACAGCAGGATATGCTCGCTGACCAGTCCCGCCAGCTTGGTCATCTGCGCGAGGAACTGGACGCTCTGCGCCAGCCCGGAATGGTCGCAGGGGATGTGCAGATTGGCGGCAACCTGGATCAGGACTCGCAGCCCATCACCCTGACCGATCAGAGCGCGCCAGCCGAGCCCGACGACGATGCTGCGCCAGCGGGCAAGGCACAGGGGCAACAGGTCGCCCTGGCGCCCGGGGAAGAACAAACCCAGCAGGAGCTCAAGGACCAGACCAGCGACATGGTCGCCACGGCGCAGGCGGATGACCCCACCGCACAGATACTCACTGATTTCCCGGGTGCCTGGCGCCTGCCGGGAACACGTGCCGCGCTAGCGGTGGGCGGGTATGTGAAATCCACACTGGTTTATAACCAGGATCCGCTGGAAATTACCGATCGCTTTATCGTTGGCTCCATTCCGGTGGATTCTACTATTGCCGATACCGTGGAAGCACAATCGAGCATCACCGCGTCCCAGTCGCGCCTCAATTTTGATTTGCGAGATCCCACTGATGTGGGCATTCTGCGCGCGTTTATCGAGGGTGATTTTGCCGGGGACAGCAATACGTTCCGCTTGCGCCATGCTTTCGGCCAGTGGAGCCGCGTGCTGGCAGGACAAACCTGGTCCGCCTTTGTGGATACCAAGGCAACGGCGGAGGAGGTGGACTTCGAGGGCTTGAATGGGCGCATCAACGTGCGCCAGAGCCAGGTACGTTTTTCGCCGCAAATAGGCGAACAGTATGAGTTCCAGTTTTCGCTGGAAGACCCCAACCCGCAGATTCAAAACGGTTCCGGCGTCACCCGAACCCCTGATGTTGTCATGAGCGCCCGCGTCCAGCCCAATGAGCGTCTACACACCAAGGTCGCCTTGCTGGGTAGGCAAATCCGTGGGCAAGATGTCGTTAATGGGCTTACGGGAAACGGAGTCGAAAAACAGTACGGCTGGGGTCTCTCGGTCAGCGGCCGCTATACGACGCCACGTATAGGTGAGCGTGACAGTCTGCTGTTCCAGCTGAATGCCGGGAAGGGCATTGGCCGCTATGTGAACGACCTGTCCAGTGTGGGTAACTATGATGGCATATTTAATCAGGCCACCGGGGAACTGAAGCTGTTTGATGTTGTTAGCGGCTATCTTTCCATGCAGCATTGGTGGAGTTCTACCAGCCGTTCGAATTTGACACTGGGTTACGTGGAGCTTGATAACCCCGGTTTCGTTGAAGGCGACGCCTACAAGCGTACTATCCGTGCTTCAACCAACCTGTTCTGGACGCCGACGCCGCGCATTGATATCGGGGTGGAATTCCTTTGGGGGCGTCGCGAAAATGAAAATGGCGAACAGGGAGACGCGTCCCAGCTCCAGATGGCGGCCCGCTACCGCTTTCGCTAGAGCGTTAGTTCACGACGAAGTCGACCGGGGTATCCTGGTCGGCCAATACCTGCGCCGGGCTATCGTCGGTGCCTACGAATTCGATATCGTCATCGGCCTTGTCCGGGTCATCGTCACTCGCCTGGCAGGTAAAGGCGACGGTATAGGCGCCCGGGGCAAGGAACCCAATGGTGTAACTCCAGTCACCGCTGCTATTATCCAGGC
>JARFQU010000117.1 GCA_029287595.1 Halioglobus sp.
TTCAGTGCGCCCGAACATATTCTGCGCGGCAGACAGGGAAAATTCACCGCCAAAGGCGCCGCCTTCCATGATGCGGTTAATCATTTCTGGGTTTTCCGCCAGCACCATGGTGCGGGTGTCTATATTGGCCTGGTTTGCCATCACCTCAATGGCCTTGCTGCTGGCACTTTTGGCGGTGGAGCGGGCCACTTCGGCTACTTTTGTGTCTGCCAGCAGCATGCCGATCAGCAAGAAGACGATGGAGAACAGGGTATAGCCCAGTAATTTTTTCATGGCTCTTGGTCCTGAGTTTCCAGAAGTTTGAATGCAGGCTGAAGCTTACCCGAATGAAGGAAAAGTCATATGGCCGCAGAGGTCGATTTTCACGGACAGAACAGCTTGCGATCAGCCCCGCAGGCAAATAAAAAGGGCGGCTCTAGAGCCGCCCTTGAGTCTTTATGAGGCAACTAACTATCAGAAGTTATAGCGCGCCATCATACCGATAGTGCGTTCCTGCAGCACATTGGTTTCTGTGTAGGAGCCGCCGCTGAATTGCTGGTCGTACTGATCGGGACCGTTTTGAAGTATGGTCTCGTCCTCATCCAGAAGGTTCTTGGCGAACACGTTCACGTCCCACTTCATTTCACTGCTGCGCCAGCCCACGAACAGGTCTACCAGGCTGTAGGAATTAAACTCGTCGGTTACGTCACCCACTCCAGCAGAGGCAGCGATGTTGTCACGCTCGCCGGTATATTTGTAAAGGCCGCGAATATAGACTTCGGTATTTTCCAGCGGAAAGTAATACTCGGAATTAACGAAACCCGACCACTCGGGTTCGCCGCCCACGTTTTCACCATCGATATCGCAAGAGCCTACCACTTCGCCGGGTTCGCGGTCGTTACAGGGCTCTTCGGCCCCATCCCACTCCGCGTTGACCCAACTGAGGCCGGCGCCCGCGCTCCAGGTCTCCGCAAGCAACACCTGACCATCGAATTCGATGCCGGTCACATTGGCGTCCCCGTTGTAGATGATGCCACCGGGCAAAATGGTAGGCTCGCCCTGATCATTGAGCACTTCTACCCCTCGCGTGAAGCCCAGGTAACCATCGTATTGCTGGTAGTACAGGGCGGTGTTCAGTAAAGCGCGGCCATCCCAGAAACGCCCTTTCATGCCGACCTCGAAAGAGTCACTTTCCTCCTCGTCGTGCAGTATGTAATCGGCAGGATCCGGCAGGAACACGATATTCTCGCCAGGAATAATGGAGTTGCCCTTGGTACGGTAGCCGCGGCTGTAGTTGCCGTACAAGGAAATATCATCGGTCCAGTCCCAGCGTATGGTTGCCGAACCGGTCCAGGAATCGTCCTCTATATCCCGAAGTTCTTTAGGGATACCTTCAATGGGAGGATCGAATGCAGCCGCTGTTCCCGCCGTAACCCCGCTTTTAATTAAATCCTGAAGCTCGTCAGGAAAGCCTGGAATGTCCGGGAGGTAGGGAAAGCCCACAAGACTCGTAGTGGAGTTCCGGCTCTTGTCGTAGTCGGTATAACGCAGGCCCAGTTCCACGTCGATGGTGTCTGTCACATAAAAGGTATTAAAAGTGAACAGGCTCCACTGCTCCGAGGTCAGCGGGATGTAGGTATAGCTCTCCAGTGTGTATTGGTAAGCGCCGATGGCGGGCGTTGTGTCGGGCAATGTAACCGTCGTGTTAACCGAGAAATTCGCATCCACATCGGAGTCCTGGTAGTAGGCACCGGCCATCCAGTCCCAGAAATCATTACCTGAAGAGGACAAACGCAATTCCTGAACCCAGACTTCCTGCTTGGTTCTGGAGAACTGCCAGGACAGTGCCTCCGGGTTGTCCACATAGTTGGCGCGGTCGTTTTCCTCCCGGTAATCCCGGGTCTCGTCGGTCCAGCCGGTGACGGATGCCAGTTCCAGGTCCCCGATCATCCAGTTCAGTTGCAGGTTCGCGTAATCGTATTCGAAATGTGAGTCATTCTCGGTGGGAGCCAGGGACACCCTGTCATCCGCCTTGAGGGTTGGGCGCTCTCCCAGGGAATCAACGCCGTCGATTGCCGACGGATCGTCTACATCCCGGTCGAAGCTTTGGTAGGTCAAGTCGGCAGTGAGGTTTTCGGTCATCTGCCACACGGTGTTCAAACGGTATGAGGTGGCTTCCAGTTCCGGGTCGTCCTTGCCGAGAGTCTTGTTATCCACATTGCGGGCGTTGCTGGTGTCGTAAACGGCGGCCACCCGGGCGCCGAGCTTGCCTTCGATCAGCGGCATGCCATAGGCGACCTGCCCATTGATACCATCATTGTCCCCCACGGTGCCCTGGATGTAGCCATCTGACTCAAACAGGTCTGCGGAGCGGGAGTGAATATTGATAGCACCGGCCGGGGATGAGCGGCCCTGCAGGGCACCTTGGGGGCCACGCAGTACTTCCACCCGTTCCAGGTCGTACAGCTGGCCGAAAGCGATATTGTTGGTCACCAACGTGTCGTTGTAATAGATGGTCACTGTGGCATCGACACCCGCCTCGGCGTCTACCGATACGCCGCGCATGGCCACAGTCTGGGAGCGCGCATTGGGCGTTGCCAGACTCAGGCCAGCCGTCTGCGACTCGAGGTCGGCGAAGCCCAGGGTGGAAAATTTGTCGATAGATTCACCCGTTACCACGTTAACGGTAGCGGCGATGTCCTGGATAGTCGACTCACGCTTCTGCGCGGTTACGATTACCTCTTCCAGAACCAGGTTTTGTGCCATGCCCGGAGCGGTTATCAGGGCGAGGGCGGCGGCAATGGCTGTCTTGCGGACAGTGAGGGCTGAATGCGTGCGGTGCTTCATATAGCGATACCTTTACCTGTAGTGGCGCACAGCGCACCCCGGGTAACAGGGTGTGGCTAGAGCGCGTTAATTATTGTGTCCTCCCGGATTCGCTCCATGCAGTTCCAGGTGTCGACGCAGTATAACGAATCGGGAGTGAGGGTAAATTGGGGAAGGCTTTCAATATATGACGAAATCGGTCAATTATTACCGGATTTTCATGTCCAGGTGGCCGTGGTATATCTGCTTATACTTGCGGAAAAAATGGGGAACTTGCCGGGTGCGGGCACCCGGCAGAAAACGGCATCATTGAGCCTGCTGTTCCATCCACAGGCCGAACAGGTTGTACCAGATGGACAGCACCACGGCGCCTACGAACAGGCCGACAATGCCCGACATGATCATGCCGCCAATAGCACCGATCAGGATCACCGGCATGGGAATATCCAGCCCCCTGCCCATCAACAACGGCTTCAGAAAGCTGTCGCTGGCGCCGGCTACCAGCTGGTAGACGGTGAATACGATGGCCCAGGTGGTATCCATGGTGGAGAAGGCATAGGCCATGATGGGGGCCAGAATAATCAGCGGCGGCAACTGGGCGATGGCCAGAAACAGGATGATCACACTCCAGATGGGGGCTCCGGGTATGCCGGCCACAAACAGGCCAATCGATATCAATATGGTTTGGATGATGGCAACACCGACCACACCCTGCAATACACTGCGCACGGTTGCCACAGTCAGTGGCGCCCACTCACCACCGGGGTTAAGTCCGCCCACCCGCACGAAAAATCGATGTGCAGCCTGGCCGCAACTTTCCGCATAGGTCATAAAACCCCCCGCTATCACCAGTGCGACGACAAACATCAGCACCCCCATCAGGCTGCCGCCTATGCGTTTCAATACCGTGCCAATCAGTTCTTTGATCTGTGCGGCATTCTTCTGCATGAAAGCTTCCAGGTCCAGGCTGGCGTTATTCCAGGCCGTGAACACCTTGTCCCCAACCAGCGGCCAGTCCTGTACCTTGGCGGCGGGAGGGGGTACTCGCAGCTCACCGGATTCCAGTCCGGTGTGCAATTTCTTCAGGCCACCCAGGGTCGCATCGGTTACCGACCAGGTGGGAATGACCAGGGCGAGGATAAAAAACAGGGTAATCAGCGTTGCGGCTAAACCCCTGCGACCACCCAGCTTGGGCTCCAGCCATTTCACCAGCGGGAAGGCCGCCATGGCAATGATCGCTCCCCAGATGATGGGGGTGATGAAAGGTTTGATGATGTCATAGGCGAAGACCAGCAGTATCAGCAGCAGGCCGATACGCAAGGTCGATTCGATCATGTTGCGCACAAATTGCGGGTCGAAATTGGTCGATTCTGTGGGTTGTTCCATGTTGCTCACCTCTTTGCCAAGTGTCTTTGCCAGTTATTATTCGCTGCGCGGCCATTATGGACCGCGTTCAATCATTACGGAAGCGGTGAGACCAAAGCGCAGTTCCACCCCATCGGGTATTTCCTCCAGTTGAATGCGCACGGGAATGCGCTGTGCCAGGCGAATCCACTGAAATACCGGCTTGATGCTCGGCAGCAGGTAGGCGCCGGCATTGCCGTCAGAGGGCGCGATACCCCAGCCCAGGGATTCCACGGTGCCCCGCAGGGGTTGATCCGGGTAGGCCATCAGGGTCACCCGGGCGGGATCGCCGATGCTGAAGCGGCTGAGCTGGCTCTCCCGAAAGTAGCCGAACACCCAGAAACTGTTGCTGTCCACCAGTGCCAGTATGGGCGTATTCGCCACAGCCTGGGTGCCGATCTGAAAATTGATATTGGATACATAACCGTCCACAGCGGCATAGACGCTGGTGTAACCCAGGTTCAGCTTGGCGTTGCGCAGGGTTTCCTGTGCCACGTCGATCTGGCTCAGGCTCTGCAGGTAATTGGTCTCGCGCCGGTTCAGGTCTTTCTGGGATACCGCCCCGGCATCTTTGGCGTAGATTTCCCGCAGCCTGTCCCACTCTATCTTGAGTGATTTGGCATTAATGCGGTCCCGTTTAAGGTTAGCCTCTGATTGTGCTACCGCTATCTTGAATGGCTCCGGGTCGATCTCGAACAACAGGTCCCCCGCTTTTACCGCCTGGTTGTCGATCACCGCGACATTGATAACCGGACCAGAGACCCTGGGTGCCACCTGGATCACCTGGCCGCGCAGCTGCCCATCCCGCGTCCAGGGGTTATGTATATAGTCTTCGAAGGCCTGGTAGGCGTACCAGGCCACGGCCGCGATCAGGGCCAGGTTGATGGTGCCGAGACTGAGCTTCTTCAAGAATTTCACCTGGTCTATCCCCTAAATCCTTATCCAGAATGTATTCATCAACAGCATGTAAGCCGTCATCAGCGTCAGGAAAGTCACCGACGGAAACATGATGTAGCGCGACAGCCGTAGCTTGTTGAGTATCTTGATGGTAATCCAGGCGCCGACCAGGGCCAGGCTGAACACCGGCAGTGTGGGCGAGAAATAGACATCACCCAGGGCGAGCTCATGGGGCATGTCATTCATCCCGGTCTTCTCCGACGATGGTTTCGGGCTCCAGGTAGTCGCCCCAGTCAGTGCGCGAGCGCATTTGCTCCACCGTTTCCGGTTTCACGACAGGCCTGCCGCTGAGGGGCTCCCAACCGCCGCCAAGGGCCTTGTAAAGGGCAACCACCTGGTTGGCAATGCCGCCCCGGGTCTGGGCGTAGACGTCTTCGCGCAGGGTCATTTTTTCCACTGTACTTAGCAGCCGCTGGTAGTTCACCAGCCCATTATTATACTGGTTGGCGGAAATGTTGAAGGCGCGAATTGCGGCCTCCACACCCAGTGCGTCATATTTGCTCTTGTCCACGGTGTATTGATAGCCCTCCAGGGCGTTGGTCACTTCCTGTACCGCCGACAGCACATTCTGGTTATAGTTGGTCAGGCTTTCCTGGAAGCGTGCGTCCTCGATACGCACGGCGTTCTTGATACGGTCATACTGGAAAATATTCCAGCTCAGGCCAGGGCCGATATTGGCCGTAAGCGCATCCGATCCGCTGAAACTGTCACTGGATCGCACGGTCTGTGACACACCGACAGAACCAAACAGGAAGAACTGTGGGTAGAGATCTGCTTCGGTCAGGCCGATGCGCGCACTCTGGGCACGGGTTGCCAGCTCCGCTACTTTGAGATCCGGGCGCTGCAGCACCAACTGGGGGTCGATGCTGGGCTCCAGTTGGGGAGCGGTGGGGATAATCGAGTAACTGGAGAATTCTTCCGAAAGCATGATCTCGCGTTGTGCGGCGCCGCCACTGTCAACGAAAGTCGGTATTTTCGGTTGCTGCAGTTCCAGTAGGGGCTCTATTTCTTCTGGTAGCGTACCCAGCAGCACCGCCAGTGCATTGCGCGCCTGTATGCGCGATATATTCAGGCTGGGCAGCGAAGATTGCGTGGCGTACAGCTGGGTTTTTGCCTGCTGTACGTCCAGTTCCGAGACGTTGCCGGCGTCGTACTGCACCTGGGTCATTTCGACCACCCGTTGCTGGATGGCAATATTCTGTTGTGACAGGAAAATTCTTTCCTGGGCGGTGCGATAGTTGATGTAATTGCGCGCTATTTCAGCGCTGATGGTCACCAGTACATCGTGATAGGAAGCGATGGATGCGTACAGGCTGGCCTCGGCGGATTCGATACCCCGGGCATACTTGCCCCAGATATCCATTTCCCATCCCACGTCCAGGCTGGCGTTGGCTGACTTGAACCAGTCCTCGTTGCGGTACAGGGCGGCGAAGTTGCTATTGACCTGTTGCTGTTGCGGAAATACCAGTGCATCGGAGATGCCCAACGCGGCGCGCGCCTGGACGATACGCAGTCCTGCGGCCTCTATAGACAGGTTTTCCTTGGCGCCACTCTCGATCAGCTGGTCTAGCACCGGATCGTTGAACATCCGCCACCAGTCGGACACCGCCTCGCTCTCGGTAGCAGTCTCCTCCGGGCTCCAGTCTTCGGGCAGTTGCGCAGCGGGCGGGGCCTCGTAATCCGGTCCTACCATGGTACAGGCGCTCAGCACTGTACTTAGCAGGGCCAGCGCCGCTAATTTGCGAATGGTGTTTCCCGTGGGGGTCGCGTCCAGCACTAGAATCTTGTTTCTCCCAATTGTTCCCAGTCCAGTTTTTGTTGTGCTTCCCGGCATGCGTCCAGGGCAGCAAGAATCGAGGCCTGCAGGCTCAGGTACACATAAAACTGCGCCAGTTGTGTTGGCGTGTAGCGATCGAGGTAATCTTCGCCAAGATACTGGTCCAGGCGCTCTTCCGTGCCCACAAGCTGTTCCCTGGTTTGCGCGAAAGCCGTTGTGTCACGATTGTCCGCCAGCGTATCACACAGTTTTACCAGGCGTGCGCTGGTGGCGTGTCTATCGGTTGCCGCGATCAGTGGGTTTTCGGAAAACTCGCGCGCCCGGCGCTGCAATATCCCCAGTTGTCCCTCCAGCAGGTCGCAGCGGTGATTGAAGGCCTTGATTTGCGCGGGGTCGTTGCCGTGGAAATAGCTGCTGTCGATCATTGCACCCCAGTGGCGCAGCTTCGGCAGCAGGCCACTGCCGCTGCGCAGACGCAGGGACTTTATGGGTTGAAACTTCTCCGGACAGGTCCCCAGTCGCGCGAGCCTGCTGCAATGGCGAAAAAAGCGCCGCCGAATACCGGCGTAAATTTTTTCCGGCTTGCTGGTGAACGGGAAGTGAATGGATATGATCAGTAGCGCGCAGACCATGTAAAACATCAGCATGATTATGATGATGGCATTGAAGTTGTAGCTCATTTCGTTCTGAATGCCCAGCGTAAACAGGCCAAGCAGGAAAAAAATGGAGACCGGTCCGCTCAGTACGTAAAAGCCGACGAACGCATAGGTAAACAGGAATACGGCAAGCTCAATCCAATGGGTCATGGCCGGTAGCAAAAAAACATAGGCGGGCAGGGCAAAGATGAACCCCAGTGTGAACAGTATAAATAACAGCTTGGGTGTGACGGGCGTATAGGACACCAGGGGTATCAGGATCGTGCACATGGTGACAAAGGTAAAGCCCCCGGGTGGGTTGAACTGTATCCAGATGCCGCAGGCTACCCAGAAGGTCGTGAAGACGCGCAGTGCCGTTTTAAAGCTCTCCAGGTCAAGCCACAGGAAGCTGGGTTTGCCGCGAGGCGTGCGCGTGGCGCGAAAGCCGGAATTGTCGAACAGCAGGCTGTTCAGGGCGACATCCAGTTCGCTTAGAGTGACCTGGATCTGCCCCAGGATCTCCATGCGGGTGGCAACGGCGGCGACGTCGAGGTGGCTCGCTTCTCGCAGGCTGCCGGGGCGAACCGTTACTTCGAGTACCTGCAGGGTAGATTCCCTGTCCTCGCCGGCCCAGGCAGCTTCAATCTGCGCGAACATACCCTCTATATGGTTTAGCAGTTGCGGGTAGTCGGCAATGTAGTCGGCGTAATCGAGTGTTCCCGCGGGCTCCTGTTTCAATGCCGGCAGCAGAATGTCTTGCAGATCCTCGTAGCAACCGACGACCGCGTTCCATTCGCCCAGGTAGGCCGCCAGCGCGTCCCGGTTGTTCTTGGCCACGGCAAACTGGGTCTGGAAGGTCTCCTCCGCGGCCAGCAGGGAGGCCAGCTGTTCATCAATCGGGGACTCCTGGTCGCCAGAGGGACGCACCAGGCGGGAAAAAGCAGCGCCGTAGCCACTGGCGACAGCGGCGGCCAGGGCATGGGTGTTGTCCTCGGTTTTTACCGGCCACAGCAGGCTGGCGACCACGGTGTAGACCAGTACGCCGAAGACGGTCATGAATGCCCGGTCCACGCCGTACAGGAAAGCGCCCTCGGCATCACCGCCATTGAATACCATCAGCGTCACCACCGCCGCGAGCATAAACAGGGTGCTGTCCCCCTGGTAGGCGCTATAGAGGTAGATGATGATGGAGACCGCTGTGGATACTGCGAGCAGGTAGACCATGCGATCCTGTGGAAACAGGGCAATCAGGGACAGGCCGATCACCGCACCAACGACGGTGCCCAGCACGCGCAGTACGCCTTTTTGTAAGGACTCGGAGACCATTCCCGTGGCGGCAATCAGCATCACGGTGGTCGCGGCAGTCTGGGGTTGCGGCCATCCCATGGCCATGGGTATAAGATAGGCCAGGGTAAGGCTGAGCGCGGTCTTGGTAGCGAAGCGGAATTTCACCGGTACCCCATGGCCGGTGTCTTGTGCATCAATCGCGTCAGCCTGGCTTGCATCCCTAGCTGGCATACTACCCGGATTCCTTGTTATTGTTTGTAGCAGTCGGGCTGCTATTTACCCTTGGGATTCTAGCCGATGCGAGGCGCTGGCGCTATTTTATGCTAAATTTATAGTGACATCAGTATTGGGAGATATGTGATGAGAGGTCTTCGTGGCCATGTGGGTGTGCTCGCCCTCATGCTGTCTGGCGTCACCCCGGCCTGGAGCCTCAGTGACTCCGACGTACGCGATATGCAAAAAGTATGTGAAGCGAAGCGTCAGGAGGCCCTGGCTCCAATTCGAGAACAGAAGACCCAGTCTTGCATACAGCAGCAATTGCGTAAGCCGGATCACTGTGAGCGCTACTACCAGACCTATGGTAACGTCTCACCGGGTCCCAGCGGCGCGCCCCAGCAGGGTTACTTCTACGATTTACCGGAATGCCAGGAGTGGTTGCAGGCGAGAGAAGCATTGCGAGTGGGTCGCTCGCGCCCCTAGGTAATACCTGTGCGACCTGTAATCCTGCGATGCGAATCATCTGTCGCCAAATAATACGCTAATCACTTAATGGATCTTTCATGAAAATTCGCAAGCTACTACCGATATTGCTGCTGGTGACTTTGTCTTCCGCAACGCTGGCCCAGACGGCTGTTGAGGCTGAGCCCAGCGACTTGCAGAAGCAACTGGAGAAACTGAGCAGCGGCGCCGCTGCCCTGGTGGCAATGGACAAGCGTCTTGCCGACGCTCCCGAGGGGGATCGGGAGGTCCTGCTGTTCAGGCGTGACGAGCGCAGCTTCGGGTTATTACTGGATCTCGACAAGGTGGTGCGGCAGGTCGCTGAACTGCCGGCAGATGACCCTGCACGTCTCGAGGTCGAGAAGCGGCTCGAGGAAAGCCTGCATGGCGCGGGTGACGCCGTCTTTCGCTTGCTGGACGACGTGGACCGGCGCATCACCACTTATAATGAGGAGCTCGAATCACTCAGTGGCACTCGACTGATTGCGACACAATCCTATATCTCCAGCCTGGAGCAACTGCGCATTCGCTACTACGAGGGTATTGTTGACATAACGGAGGGACGCAAGCTGCTGGAAATCCCGGTGGATAGCGGTACCCGGGAGCGCCTGGAAAATGCACTTTACCTGCAGGCGGAAAAGCTGGCCGGGTACCTGGAGTTTTCCGGCCAGGCGCTGGAACAGGTGGAGGTCCGACTCAAAGAGGATCCCGCTAATGCCGACCTCGACGCCACGATGAAGAACATGGGCAGCAAGCACAGTATGAATCTGCAGCGTCTTAAGGCGATCGTAAGCTTGATGGAGCGGCTGGACCTGGATGATGCAGCCTACAAGAGTGTGCTGCTGCAGCAAGGTGACAGCTTTTCCCTGCGGACCCTGGAATCCGGTGTGGTGATGGGCCTGTTGCGCGACGGCCTCGCTTCATTAAGGGCGGCGGCAGTGGCTAACGGGCCGGATATCCTGTTCAGGCTGCTGGTATTCGTATTGATCCTGCTGGTGTTTCGTGTGCTTTCCCGTCTTACGCGGCGTGCGGTGAGTGCTGCCTGCGATCGCCCCGGCGTGAGTATGTCCACGTTGTTAAAGGATGTGTTGCAATCTATCTGCGGCGGCACGGTAATGGCTATAGGCTTTCTCATGGCGCTGTCCCAGATCGGCATTTCCCTGGGCCCCATGCTCGCCGGCCTGGGTGTCGCGGGTTTCGTGGTGGGCTTCGCCTTGCAGGATACCCTGGGGAACTTTGCGGCTGGCGGCATGATCCTGATTTATCGTCCCTACGACGTGGATGATTTTGTAGAAGTGACGGGCGCTTCCGGGCTGGTAAAGAATATGAGCCTGGTTTCCACAACCATCACCACCTTTGACAACCAGACACTGGTCATCCCCAATAGCAAAATCTGGGGCGATGTGATCAAGAATGTAACGGCTCAAAGGTTGCGCAGGGTCGACCTGGAATTTGGTATCGGCTACGGCGACGATGTGGAACTCGCCGAACGGGTGCTCAATGACATTGTGAGTTCGCATGACATGGTTTTGCCCAAACCTGAGACCATGATCAAGCTGCATACCCTGGGAGATTCCTCGGTCAATTTCATAGTGCGCCCCTGGGTGAAAACCGAGGACTACTGGAACGTCTACTGGGATATTACCCGCGAGGTGAAACTGCGCTTCGACCGTGAGGGGATATCCATTCCATTCCCTCAAAGGGATGTGCACCTGTATAGCGAACAGGCCTGAAAAGGGCTGGAATTCAGTACTCCCAGCCCAGACCAGTGGTGAGCCCGTAGTCAAAGTCGTCGTCTGATTCGGACTGGTTGTCAAAGCTGCCGAACCCGGTGAAGTCGAGAAACAGGTCTTCGATAATCTCCCAGCGAATTCGCAGGTCGGCGGAGCTCCTGAGGCGGCCACTTTCGGTGATGCTTGGATACAGGTTCAGCGTGGTGTCCACCTCCAGTTCCGGTGTGTTGAAGCGCCAGGTACGAAACCGGGTGGAGAGAAATAGTTCAACGTTTTGTTGTTCTCCGTCACCTTCCAGGTTTTCCGTTATAAGCTGCAGCCCCGCTGCCCCGGTGAGTCGCGTTTTATGATTGTCGATGAAGTAGCGTCCCAGCCCTGCACCCACGGCGAAGCGATGATCCACTCCCAATTCATCGTTGGTCTCGTAGTTGCCGAAAGAGGCGGTAAATAATTGTGAGCGGTCGGTCCATACGTTGCGGCCCAGGTTGACTCGGGCGCTGCTGGTGGTCTCGTCGTCGGTATCAGTCAGCGTACTGCGAGCGGTCAGTTCATTCTGGGAATTTTCATTTTCGTAGCTGACGACGGTGTTGAAAGTTGTCTGCGTTACTGAGCTGGCTTTGTCGAAGGAGTAGCCCGCCGACAGGTAGACGTCGATGCGATCCAGTAGTTTCTCCTCAATGGGCCTTATTTCCACCACCTGCAACCAATCCACGGCATGCTCGCCATAGATGTCCTTGACGGTTAGTTGCCCCGGCCCCGCATCGTGCTCAAAGGAACCGAAGTAACGGGTGCCGTCGCTCAGCCTGATATCATAATGATAGATGCTCTCCAATTTGGCGATCTCCTGCCACTCCACCCGCAGCGTGCCCATGGCATCCGTGCTGAATCTGAGAATACCGGCATTGAGGGATTTAACTTCGCCGGTGATGCGATCGCCGTTATACAGGGTAACGACATCTGTTTTGCGCTGTGCTTGCGCATGCAGGTTGAGACAGCAGCACAAGCACAGTATTAAGGTCAGCGTGTTTTTCAGTGTCACGGTCTACTCCGATAGCAAACTTGGAGACGTTAAAAGCAGGCCAATAGTAGAGTATTTTGTAGCGGCTTGCCTGCCCGCGGTGCCCGATTCTCAATAACGTGGGACTCATGCTATGCTGCCCTGCAAGTTCGCAAGCGGCGCTTTCAAAACATGGTGTCACCCTCCAATCTGCTGAGTCTGGCACTACTTTACATCTGCATCCTGTTCGCAGTGGCCTGGTATGCCGATCGCAGTGCCAGCCGTTCAAAGGAGGAGGGCGCACAGGCCGGGCGCTTCTCGCTTTTCCTGGGGCCTACCTCTCGCGGGATTGTGTACGCGCTTTCCCTGGCGGTTTATTGCAGCTCCTGGACTTTTTATGGCGCAGTGGGTAGTGCTACCGAATCCGCCTGGAGCCACGCGCCGATTTACCTGGGTCCCATCCTGCTGTTCCTGTTTGGCTGGCCGCTGATCAAGCGATTGCTTGCAGTAGGCGCACGACACCGGGTGACTTCCATCGCAGACTATATCGGCGCGCGTTATGGCAAACGGCAGTCTCTGGCGGTGATGGTGACCTTCGTAGCGACGGCCGCGGTGTTGCCCTACATAGCGCTGCAGTTCAAGGCGCTGGCGCAGGCCTGGGTTATTGTTGGTGGTTCGGTGGAAGAGGTTGAGGCTATCGGGGGCGATACGGCATTGCTGGTGGCGATTGTACTCGCGGTATTTACCATCTTGTTTGGTACCCGGCGGCTTGATGGCAGCGAGCGTCACCGGGGTGTCATGGCGGCGATCGCGGTAGAGTCGGTGGTGAAGCTGCTCGCCTTTATCGCCGTGGCCGTATTGGCGCTGTCCTATCTCGGTAAGGTGCCTGTGGAGGTGCGCGCGGAACATACCAGCCAGGCCCTGGGTGAGGTGTCGTTCTCCGCCGACTTTATCGCCCGTACCTTGATCAGCGCCCTGGCGATCCTGTGTCTGCCACGGCAGTTTCATGTGATGGTCGTTGAAGCCCAGGAAAACACCCGAATCGGTATCGCCCGCTGGTTGTTTCCACTGTACCTGTCCCTGTTCATGTTCCTGGTAGTGCCCATCAGTATTGCCGGTGCCAGTATATTTTCGGTCAGCTCGAATATTACGCCGGATGTCTATGTGCAGTTGCTGCCTATTGCCCTGGAATCGAAATGGGTTACCGTCGCGGCCTTTATCGGTGGCATATCCGCTGCCACGGGCATGGTCATAGTGGCGACGGTAAGCCTTGCCATCATGATTACCAACGAGGTGGTGGCCCCTATTGTTTTGCGCCTGAACGCGGACTCCCCCGCCGCCGTGTTGAAGCTGGGAGATAGCCTGCGCCGTATCCGGCAGTTCACCATCGCAGGAATCCTGCTCGCGGCCTGGTTGGTGACCCAGCAGATCATGGGCATTACCTGGCTGGCACAGATAGGATTTATTTCTTTCCTGGCGGCGGCGCAGCTCGCCCCGGCTGTACTGGCGGGATTGTACTGGCGCAAGGCCCATGGCATAGGGGTCATAGTCGGTCTGCTCGCGGGGCTGCTGCTGTGGTTTTATTGCGCATTGCTGCCAGCGATCCTGCCCCCTGACAGTCCGCTGTTGCTGCGCGGTCTGCTGGATATCGGCTGGCTGCGCCCGATGCATCTGCTGGGCATCTCGGGCGAACACCGCCTGGCATACGCCACGGCCTGGAGCCTTGGCGTCAACGTTCTGGCCATGGTCAGTCTGTCGTGGTTGTTGCGGCCCTCAATAGCGGATATTCGCCAGGCTCGCCTGTTTACTGATGACCCGGGTCCGGAGCCTCTTTCCAGTGACAACGAGTATCAATTGAGCCTGATCCGGGTGAGCCAGTTACAGGCCCTGTTACCGCCGTTCATGGAACCCACAGAGCTGCGCCAGATGTGGCGCCAGTTTGAAGCCAGGTATCAGCAGCGACTGCTGCCCGGCGACAGGGCGCCGGGCTTTGTCGTCGACCAGGTTGAATCGGTGCTGGCCAGGATTATCGGCGCGACCTCTGCGCACCAGGCCATGGAGCAGTTGGAGAGCAGCCAGCAGCTGGCCTATAGTGACCTGGCGGGAATGGTGAGTGATGCCAGCAAGCTGAATACCTTTAACAGGGAGCTGCTGCAGACCACGGTGGAGAGCCTGTTACAGGGTGTCTCGGTAGTGGATAAAGAACTTCGCCTGGTGGCCTGGAATAGCCGCTATGAGGAAATGTTCCACTACCCGGAGCGCTTTCTCTATGTCGGTTGCCCGATAGAGCGGGTGTACCGTTTCAATGCCGAGCGCGGCATTCTCGGTGGCAGTCTGCCCACGGAGCAGGAAGTCAGCAAGCGACTGGATTGGTTGCGTGAGGGCAACCCTCATCGCCTGGAGCGTATTCTGCCCGATGGTACGGTGGTGGATATTCGGGGTAATCCGCTGCCACACGGTGGCTTTGTGACCACCTATATTGATATCACCGACTATCGTGAGGT
>JARFQU010000082.1 GCA_029287595.1 Halioglobus sp.
GAAGCGAGGGTTTTCGCCCAGAGCAACTTCACTGCCCATGGGGTGACTGCCACCTGGGGCCGACTCGTCCAGCAGGTCGAACCAAAGAAGGATACGGTGACCGCTGGTGCCATAAACTTCCTTGCGCTTCATCGCCGCCCAGATCGCGTCGCGGGTGCGAGCCCCGGCATGGACTGCGGCGATGCCACCCGCCGTCATGAAGGACGCGGTGCGTTCGAATTCCGAGGAATACAAGCCGGCGGCAGCAGGATCAATCTGATCCGGCGCAAGCGATTGCCCGGCCGCCGGGGGCAGCCTTGCGGTGCTGCGGTTAAGTGATTCCCAGAAGGGCCCGCGGATGCCATTGGCATCGGTTGTGAGTTTCCTGTCCCGCTGCTTGAACCCGTGTCCGGCACGGGCACTGTGGGTGTCCGTGGATGCCACGAAACCCCAGCGATACCCGCGCGGAATTTCCCCTGGCGGGTGTTCCCGCAGGGCCAGTCCGTACTGCGCGGACTTGCGGGGCCGGTAATTGAAAGCCGGCAGGAATACGTCCCTGGCCTGGCCCGCGTCCAGCCACTCGTCTGCCTGGCTGTCGGGCACCGTCATGAACCCATGGATGGTGTCTACCTGCACGTAATTGTCGCGTGCCTGTAGCGCGCGCTGCTCACACTCCCCTGCAGAAAGGCCCTCTGACAGACAGCGTTGGCGGATGATATTGCCCGCCTGCCAGCAGGCGGGCAGGTAATTGGGCCGGGGCTCGGGACAATACCACTCACCTTTGTCATCGCGACGCCTCACGGCGAAATCCCGATATACCTCTGAATTACCGTGGCCGGAGTAGACCTCGATCAGGCCGGTCCGCCCCGGGTCGCCCTCTCTCAGGGAGTGCCGCCAGGATGCACCCGGCGGGGTATAGAAGCCCCAACTCATTCCATGGGGAATGACGATGTTATCCAGGCCCCATTCATCCAGTTTGCTATACAGTTCTCCCGGGGTCGCCACAGATTCAAAACATTCCGCGGGCAGCGACGGGCTGGGTATCGACGGATCGCAGGCAGGTACCGCAGCCATTTCCTCGATCCATCGATTGTAGTCCGCATAATAGTCCCGGTGCCGGGGATCGAGAAAGCCGAGAGAAGCCGGCAGGCGGGAATCGCTGGAGCGGGCAGCGACGGTGGCCACCCCCGCACCCCGGGCGGCAATAGGCCTGCGCGGCAGCCGCTGCGGGTCGTCATCCTTGAACAACACGTTGTGGTGCCCGTAGTGCAGCTCGGCAGTAGCGCCCACCTGGGTCCACTCCCAGCCGATAAATGCCACCAGGTCAGGACTGGATGATTCACCGGCCAGGCGATTGCACTGCTGCACCGAGCGGATCGCGTCCTGCCACTGCCGGGGCGTGAAACTCTCGGCGTGATCGGTCAGGAAATAGAAATCAAGCTGGGAGATGAAGCGCGCATAGTCACAGGCGAAGGCCGGGGGGTATGCACCACGGGCGCCATACATCAGCGGCAGGCTGTACATAAAGGCATCTGCCGAGTTGGTAGTGTGTACATGCGTGTCGCCGAACAATATCTGTTTTTCAGCGGTCACTGCCGGGGTCCGCTTCACCTCCGCCTGCTGCGGAACTCGCGCGGGCGTCTCGCGACCGGGATCCAGCGGCGAGTGCTGCCACCAATGATCCGGGTCGGGAAAAAAGCCGGGTAGTATCCGGTACATGCCGTCGGGAGCGCTACCGTTGAAAAAAAAGATGCCCAGCAGGATAAGAGGCAGAACCACATAGAGTACCCGTCTCATACTTGCACCAATCCGCGGCTGACAAACCAGAAAACGCCCAGTCCACACAGGCAAGCCGATAGGGTATCGAGACCGTTCTGGTAGCTCCGGGAAGAGACAATACGACTCAACCAGTGGATCAGCCCCCAGAGCAGCGCCACCACCGCCAACTGACCAAGTTCCACGCCGATATTGAAACCGGCAAGGGCGACAAACAGCCGCTCATCAGGCAGGCCGGTCTCGACCAGCACATTGGCGAACCCGAATCCGTGAACCATGCCAAAAGCAAGGGTCAGTACCGGGCGCAATCCCAGGGCCTGCGCTTGGGCAGCAGGAAAGGCCATATAAGCGACTGTGAATACCGCCAGGCCGGCGAGGGTCAGAAATGGCAGGCCGATTCCCCATGCCAGTGATAACAGCCCCAGTGCCAGCAGCACGACGGCGGTGACGGCTGAAATCAGCTGGCGGCGGCCAGTGGCCAGGCCAATATTATCCGCCGCCACTAACGCAATGGTGAAACCTATCAGGGCCTCGATAACCCAAAGTTCCAGGGCGAGGTGCCCCAGTACGGCAAGGCTCAAGGTAATACTGTGACCGACTGTGAAACCGGTGACGATCCAGAAAAGGTCCCTGAGATTGCGCACCAGCAACAACAGAGCCGCCAGGAAGGCCAGGTGATCGATACCGCCCAGGATGTGCTCGACCCCCAGCGTAAGATACTGCAGGAAACCCCTGAACACATTGTCGAAAGTGCTCGATGAAGCAACAATGGCGTGCTCACGTCTGCTGTCGGTGAACAGGTATTCCTCGGGTAAATGTCCGTCGTTCAATACCCGAGCGTAGTGCACATGGCTGGGGGCAATGGCAAAGAAGCTGTCGAGCAGTAGTGCCGAAGGCGGACCGGACTTGCAAGCAAACGCCACCTGCACTCGCAAATAGCCTTCCGCGGCGGCCAGTGCACGCGGTTGGCCTCGTTGCACACAACTGGCCCCATCCTGGGAGGAGACCCGGGCGGTTGCCTCAATATGCTTTGTCAAAAGCGCTTCCAGGGTTAGCAGGCCACCCTCAATTGGCGGCAGCCTGGTCACTTCCCGAGCCTTGACAGTAAACACCAGGTCCACCGTATTGCCCGCTATGTTCCAGGTAGAATAGGACTGGCTGCGGTTATGAGCCTGGACCTGCGGCACCAGTACCAGTAACAGGATCGCGACCATAACCAGCCGGGTACTGGCAGGCATAACGAGGCTCATCGCGTTACACCCGGGGCAGCCCAGCGTATGCTGGCGCCGGCGCGCAGCTGGCTAAGGTATTCTGCCAATGGATCCTGCGTGCTCGCCCCCCCACTTGCCTCGACCTCATCACGTGCCTGCGACTCGGCTGTCAGGCTGGTGATCACTGAACGCAACACCTCTGCACGCACTCCCGGGTCGTCGCGCACCAGGCCCGCTTGCAAGCCGTACTGCAGCAGTAACTCTTCCTCGATCATCCGCTCCAGAATCAGTGAACGATCATCCCTGGTAACCGCCGAACGCTTCTCGCTGGCAAACAGCCTTACCGCAAGTTGGTATTCGTCCAGCGCCAGTGGGCTGCCATTGACGGAGGCCACCGCGCCCTCATCGACGCCGCGGCCTATTGCATCATCCAGCAGGACCAGGACCGCGCATAAGGCACCGACCACGGCACCCAGTGCCAGGCGAGTCAATGCAGTGATCGACCCCGGCTCATTCATCGTCATCAACACCTACTTTATAAGTGACAAAGATCGGCGAAGACCAGGCGCGCTGTCCCAGCGGTACCTGGCAGTTATCGGAGCTGTCAATGCGGTAGTCCCCGTAACAGGGATCGACCGCTGTTACCCTGCCCTGCTCATCGTATACAGGACGCAGGTTGCCACCGTTGATCGTGGGGCTGGCCTCCTCGATGGCGCGCACGTAGTAAATGGCGTCCCGTTCGTTATTCGGAAACTCCGCATCACTGAACTCCACACTGCAACCAGCGGGGTCCGGCTCGCAGGGAAATGCGCGCCAGACATCCTCTACCAGTCCCGCAATCGGCTCATCGGGCGCCACCCTGTCTCTTATACACAACTGACGCTGCCGACGAACGCGT
>JARFQU010000083.1 GCA_029287595.1 Halioglobus sp.
GTGCCGGAACTCGCCCAGGTACTGGATGCGGGCCAGGCAAATACGATCCTGGGTATTGCCCAGACTTCAGCGGGATACTGGTTTCCCGCCTCGGGATGGCTGAGCCCGGTTGCCGTCTGCCGCGCCCTCGCCGCCCACCCCGATATTTCGGTCATGCAGGACTGCGGCAAGCTCACGGTACGCGCGAAAGATGGCTGCTGGCAAGCCCTGCGGGGCCACCAGATAGTCGCGCAGGCGTGCAACGCCGTTATTGCCACCGGCAATGCCGCAAACCAGATTCGCGGCCTGGAGTGGTTGCCGCTGCAGCCAATTCGGGGGCAAACCACTAACCTTGCCAGCGGTGGCCCGCTGAAAGAGCTGCGCGCAGCGCTGTGCCACAAGGGCTACATCGCACCAGCGCGAAACGGGGAGCATTGTATTGGCGCGACTTTCGGTCTGCAGGACACGGATAGCCGGTTGCGCGAAGAAGATCACCGGGAAAACCTGGCGCGGCTCGCCGCGGCGGTTCCAGACTATCGCGGCGAACTGTCGGCGATGGATACCCACACCCTGCGCGGGCGCGTGGGTTATCGGTGTGCCACACCGGACTATCTGCCGCTGGTGGGCGCGGTGCCCGAGCGGCAGGCTTTCTTGCGCGACTACGGACAATTGCGCAAGAATGCCAGGCAAATCATTCACAGCACCGGTGAGTATGTGCCTGGACTGTATCTCAATACCGGGCACGGTTCCCGCGGCCTGACCTCCACGCCCATAGCTGCAGAAATGCTGGCCAGCCAGCTGTGCGGTGAACCCCCGCCACTGGACAGGGAGTTGTGTCGCGCACTGGCACCGGCGCGTTTCTTGCTGCGCGACCTGTCGCGCAACCGGATCTGATCGATGAGCCTGTCGCGCAAACTGGTTTGTCTATTGCTTGTACTACCGGCATTGGCGTCAGCGGTAGAACAATACGGGTACCGGGTAACGGATCGCCTGCCGCAATCCAGGGCGAATTTTGTGCAGGGGCTGCAGATTATCGATGACTCCCTGTACGTGAGCACCGGTAACTATGGGCAATCCCACCTGCTTCACTACAGTTTTCCCGAGGGCGAACTAAAGCAGTCGCGCAAATTGCACTCGCGCATCTTCGCCGAGGGTGTCACCGTGCTTGGAGACCGGGTCTACCAGCTCACCTGGCGCAACCGCTTGATGCTGGTCTACCAGCGCGAACAGCTGCAACCCCTGCACAGCTTGCCACTGCCGGGCGAAGGCTGGGGCCTGACCAATAACGGCAGGGAACTGGTCTACAGCGACGGCAGCGACAAGCTGCACTTCATGTCACCGCAATCAGGCAAGATTCGGCGCAGTGTCACGGTCACGGAACGTGGTAAACCAGTGGCCAGGCTCAACGAGCTGGAGTGGATAGATGGCCAGGTATGGGCCAATATCTGGCATACCCAGCGCATCGTCATCATCGACCCGAGCAATGGCGAGGTGCAGGCCAATATCGATTTACAGGGGCTGCTGCCGCCCGGTGAGCGGCGCAACGATACGGACGTACTCAATGGTATCGCCCACAACTCGCGCGACGGCGGCATCTGGGTGACGGGCAAGCGCTGGCCCTGGATCTACCGCATAGAATTACTGCCAAAAGCCGCGGACTTGCCCTAGAATAGCGTCCCCGATTGGTCAGTCCCCAAACCCAGAGAAATTTCATGAGTAACAGCAGCGCCGCTCTACCCCAAGCCCACCCCGCTTTCACGCCCCTGCGACAGGAGGCAATCGACTCCCTGAACATCCAGGTGCAGCAGTTCGAACACAAGGCCACCGGCGCCGTGCACTATCACCTGGCTTCCGAGAACAATGAGAATGTATTCCTGGTTGCGCTACGCACCGTGCCGCAAGACTCTACCGGAGTCGCGCACATCCTGGAACACACCGCGCTGTGCGGCAGCGAGCACTACCCGGTGCGGGATCCGTTTTTCATGATGCTGCGTCGCTCGCTCAATACTTTCATGAATGCTTTCACCAGCTCCGATTGGACCGCCTATCCTTTCGCCAGCCAGAACCGCAAGGACTTCGACAATTTGTTACAGGTATACCTGGATGCGGTGTTCTTTTCGCGCCTGGATCCACTGGACTTCGCCCAGGAAGGACACCGTGTCGAGTTTGCGCAGGCGGACAACCCGGAGAGCGAACTGGTGTTCAAGGGTGTGGTATTCAACGAAATGAAGGGGGCTATGAGCTCCGTGAGCAGCACTTTGTGGAGCAAGCTGAGCGAGCACCTGTTCCCCACCTCCACCTATCACTTCAACAGTGGCGGCGACCCGGAGCATATCCCCGACCTGAGCTATGACGAGTTGGTGGCGTTCTACCGCAGTCACTACCACCCCAGCAACGCGATTTTCATGACCTTCGGTGATATCCCTGCCAGCGAACACCAGGCGGTATTCGAAGACAAGGCGCTGTGCCGTTTCCAGCGACTGGATGAACGCATTCAGGTACAGCCGGAGCGGCGCTTTGACGCGCCACTGCGGGTGACAGAGAGCTATGCCTTTGACGAGAGTGGCAGCACCGCAAACAAGACCCACCTGGTAGTGGGCTGGATGCTGGGAGAAAGCTCAGACCTGGAGCAAATGCTGGAAGCACAGCTGTTGTCCAGCGTGCTGCTGGAAAACAGTGCATCACCCTTACAGCACGCCCTGGAGACTACCACGCTGGGGCAGGCCCCCTCCCCCCTGTGCGGACTGGAAGACTCCATGCGTGAAATGGTGTTCTGCTGCGGCATAGAAGGCAGCGAGGCGGAGCACGCGGACGCACTGGAAGCCATGGTGCTGCAGGTACTGCAGGAAGTGGCCAACACGGGCGTCAGCCAGGAACGCCTGGAGGCGGTGCTGCACCAACTGGAACTGCACCAGCGCGAGATCAGCGGCGACAGCTATCCCTATGGTCTGCAGTTGATACTGCAGGGGCTGGGTTGTGCCACACATTACAGTGATCCCATCCCCGTTTTGAACCTGGAGCCGGTAATCGCCAGGATGCGCGAGAAAATACACAATCCCGACTACATCCGCGAGCTGGCTCAGCGCCTGTTACTGGATAACCCGCACCGCGTTACCCTGGTGATGACACCGGATACCGGCTTGTCCCAGTGCCGGGTAGAGGCAGAGGCCCGGCGACTTGCCGAAATCAAGGCGGGCATGGATCAGGAACAACAACAGGCGGTAATACAACTCGCTGCAGACCTGGTCGCGCGCCAGGGCCAGGTGGATGATGAAAGCATCCTGCCCAAGGTGGAACTTAGCGACGTGCCCGCCAGCCTGCCGGAGCTGGAATACACCCAGAGCACCCTGCATGGCAGACCCGTGACCACCTATGGGCAGGGTACCAACGGCCTGGTATACCAGCAGGCGGTTGCGCCCCTTCCGGAACTGGCGCCAGCGCAGATGCAACTGCTGCCTCTCTACACCAGTTTGCTCACCGAGTTGGGCCTGGGGCAGGATGACTATCTGGAAACCCAGCACCGCCAGTCTGCAACTGTGGGAGGAATCCACAGCTTCACCTCGATGCGTGGCACGGTTGATAACGAACAGTCCGTGACTGCCAATTTCGTGCTGTCCTCCAAGGCGCTGCTGCGTCATGCGCCGGAACAGGCCCAGTTGATGTTCGATACACTGCACGCGGTTCGCTTCGATGAAACCAGTCGCATGCGCGACCTGGTGAGCCAGATACGCGCGCGCCGGGAGCAGTCTATTACCGGCAATGGCCACGGCCTGGCCATGACCGCTGCCTGTGCCGGAATGAGCCCTTTGGCACAACTTAACCACCAGCTTTCCGGCCTGGCAGGCATCCGCAGCTTGCGCAGCCTGGATGAAAGCCTCAAGCAGGACAGCCAGTTACATACCTTTGCCAATGACCTGACCTCCATTCACCAACAGATCAATGCCATGCCGGTGCAACTGCTCAGCGTTGCCGAGGCGGACAAGGTCGCCGGTGTTGCGCAGATAGCCGCAGATATCTGGGGCAGCCCTGTCACGCCTGCGTCTGCGCAGTACTTTGCCCTGGAACCGGTGCGCGAACGTCGCGCAGAGATGTGGCTCACCAATACCCAGGTTAATTTCTGTGCCCGCGCCTATCCCACCGTGCCGGTAGACCACCCGGATGCGGCGGCGTTGACGGTGCTGGGCGGGATCATGCGCAACGGCTTTCTGCACCGCGCGATTCGCGAACAGGGTGGCGCCTATGGTGGCGGCGCCTCACAGGATTCGGGCATCGCGGCCTTTCGTTTCTACTCTTATCGCGATCCCAGACTGGAAGAAACACTGACTGATTTCGATGCCGCCATCGCGTGGATGCTAAATGAAAAGCACGAATACCGCGCTCTGGAGGAAGCGGTTCTGGGTGTTATCGGCAGCCTGGACAAACCCGGCTCACCGGCGGGCGAAGCCAGGCAGCACTTTCACAACAGGCTGTTCGGCCGCACTCACGACCAGCGCGAACTGTTCCGCCAGCGCCTGTTGTCGGTGACGCTGGATGATGTGCAACGCGTCGCGTTGACTTACCTCAAGCCCGAGTTGGCCAGCACAGCGGTGATTACCGGTCACGCGCAGCTGGAAAATACGGCGGCACTGCGCGAGGAGTTGGGGCTGGAAGTTCAGGAACTTTCGTAGCCTGGTGATACAAGCAACCAGCAACATGTTCTTCGCAGATTAGCTGGGGCCTTAGGAGCCGGAGCTTTAGGCTTGGGAGCTTTAGGCTTGGGAGCGGAAGCGGACGGGAAAGTGTTTCTCAGTCGCTCCACGATATTCGCTTGGTGAGAAACACTTTCCCACCCGCTCCCTCGGTATGTGCCTGACGAAAAAACCTTTGCCACACCCAACCTCGGTAGGCGCCTGTCCGGTCAAATTGCGAACATTGCTGACGAAGATTGTTTAGTCGCCCCTCATTTCCGTCTCGGAGCTTCACCACACAAGGGGCCGGGCGAAAACAAGTTTTTCACCAAGCGAATATCGTGGAGCGACTGGAAAATTTGTTTTCGCCCGGCCCCGCTGGCCAAAACCAAAACCAAACCCACAAAACACCCACAAACAGAATATTTAGATCACTTCCCGAGCAACCCCGTCAAGTGGGATGAAACATAAAAAAGCCCCGCTAAAAACTAACGGGGCCAAGCGCCATCGACCGTAGGTGAGCCGGTCAAATGGGGTTGTTCTAGAACCTGTAGGCAATACCGATGTTGTATACCCAGGGGTCGATGTCTACATCGAATTTGACTTTGGCCACCTGCTCGCCTGCGGCTTTGGCAGTAATTTCAGCCTCGGTATCAATGTCGATATACCAGACCCCGACATTGACCGACCAGCGGTCGCTGAAAGGAATATCCACACCTACCTGACCCGCGAGGCCGAAGGAATCATCCAGATCCAGGTCAGCACCGTCCACCAGGCCATCGGTCAGGGCACCCAGCGTGTCGACCAGCTCGTTGTCAACGTCTTCATCAAAGAAGACCGTGTAGTTAACACCGATGCCAATATAGGGCTGCCAGCCATCCTGACCACCGCGAGGATACCACTGCACGCTCAGGGTCGGTGGCAGGTGCTTGGTGGATCCGGCATCGACGCTGAGGTTCGCACCCTGGACATCCGCTGCAATGTCATGTTCGAAAGGCGTCGCGGCCAGCAATTCCACACCGAACTTATCGGTGACCATATACATGGGGATGATGCCCAGCTGGGTATCGTCATCCACATCCGCCTTGGCTACCACGTCCATGGGCAGGTTGATGTCATCACTGTCAGTGTCAGGGTCTACGGTAGTCGCACCAGCGCGCAGCACCCAATCGCCCTGTTCGTAAGCCTGGGCCATCATACCGCCACTTGCCAGGGCAGCTGCCAGTGCAATCGTCAACGCTTTCTTCATTGTCTTACTCCTAATCATCAGGTTGGGGAACAGCCGCGCTGCCCATCTGCTGTGCATAGTAGAAGCAGGTGGCACGGGGAACATTGATGTTAATCAAGATAGCGGGGAAGACAAGGGCACTGCTGACGGTACTTTTACACAAATAAAGCTGTTTAACCCACTTCATTTAAAGGGTTATCGCAACGCCAGTGACACGGGCACCCTATTCCCAGGGATGTTCCAGGGCGCGACCACAGCCCCAGTACGTGCGCCCGTTGTGGTACACCAGTACCTGGCTGGGGAAGCTCTCCCCCTTCATGCTGTCGACACAGGGCTCATCGACAATTTCCACACGCAGGTCATTGCCTTCGGCAACCGCGTGATATACCCGTGTGGCATCATCGAACTGCTCACCGGGATTGTCGAGCATCACGCGCAACATGCCGTAATCAGCGACAAACAATAATTGCCGCTCCCGCTGGATCTCCAGGTACCAGCCCGGCTCATTGCCCACCGCGCGAAAATCCACCCCGCGCCGCCGGGCGTCCTCCCAGGGAGCGCGCGCCGGCGCCAACTGGCAGCCGGTATAACGCTGACCGTCCAGGGTGAGCATCGCCTCGTCGCCTTTCATCCAGAATACCGTCTCTCCCTCCTGATACTTCACCCCCGATGCGCTGCGCACCTGGGACAGGATGACATAGCGATCATCCAGCCACACGGCCATCTCCCCGGGACCCAGCCGGGCAATAAATTCATAGTCCAGGCACTCATACACCAGTGTTTTTGCCAGGGGGCGCGGGTCCGGACTGTAACCCGTGACCGCCGGGGCCTCATTGCCACGCACGGTGCCCCCGCCACAGCCAGCCAGCAGCATTACCAACAACAATAAAAAGTGCCTCGAGCCCATTGCGATACTCTTCTGCAAACGTGAAATACAAACACTCTGTTGCACATTACCGGGCTTTCCCCACAAATTACAGCAATGTTCATTTTCTCGATTTTTTCGCGCCTGGATTCCAGCAGCCGGGGCCAGGTACACACCTAGGGCGCGGGTGGGGAAGTGTTTCTCACCAAGCGAATATCGTGGAGCGACTGAGAAATACTTCCCCGCCCGGGACCGCTGGACCAAACCAGACCGGAGAAGCCTTTTCGAGCGCTAACCCAGGGGGAAAAAGGGCAGCGCAATCATACGCGCGGCCAGCACCGTTACCAACACTTTGAACCAGCGCTGGAAGTCCAGTTGCGGCACCCGATGGCGCAGTGCTGTGCCCACCCAGGAGCCAGCAATGCCCGCCAACACCATGGCTGCGACCAGTTGCCACCAGGGGCCCAGACTGAAACCCACCAGGGTAAACGCCAGGATACGCACCAGGTGATTCACGCTCATATAGACCGCGGTATTGACTACCAGCCAGTCCCGCTGCTGCTTGCGCCGCAGCAATAGCGCGGCACCCAATGGGCCGGTGGCACCGACCACCATGCCCAGGCTGGTCTGGTAAAAACCCAGCAGGGCCAGCGCCAGCTGTCCCTCACCGCGTAACAGGGGCAGCGGTACCCAGGTAAAAAGCAGTATCAGTGCACCCATGATCGCGGGCAGCCAGTGCAGGTCCAGGCTCTGGTATACCGCACTCCCCGTCCAGCCGCCCAGCAGCGCGCCCAGGAGGAAGGCCGGGATAATC
>JARFQU010000084.1 GCA_029287595.1 Halioglobus sp.
TCATCGCGCTTATTGCTGCCGGTGGACAGGAACTGGGCTGGCAGGTAGCCGCTGGTGCAGTGTAACTCCACGCCATCAAAGCCTGCGGCAAATGCATTTTCCGTGGCGCTGCGATACTGCTCCAGCACCGCGGGAATTTCCTCGAGCCGCAGTGCCCTGGGCTGGTCAAATGCCTGCATACCGCCCTGGTCGGTATAGATCTCCCCCCGGGCCTGCAGTGCAGAGGGCGCCACGGTCTCGCTACCCGCCGGTTTGTTCAGGGCGTTGGCCACGCGGCCCACATGCATGATCTGCGCCACCATGCTGCCGCCCTCGGCATGCACCGCCGAGGTGATACGCGACCAGGCTTCAATCTGCCGGGAGTTATAAATCCCCGGGGTGCGACAATAACCAAGGCCATCGGCGCTGGGCGCAATGCCCTCGGAGATAATCAGCCCGGCACTGGCCCGCTGGCGATAGTAGTCCACCATTATGTCGGTGGGTACGGCATCCGCATCGGCCCGGCTGCGGGTCATTGGCGCCATGATAATCCGGTTGCGCAGCGTGAGCGCCCCCAGAGTCAGGGGTGAAAAGATATCCATGAAAAGCTCCTAGCGTATCCTGATTTTCGGTTCGGGAGCGCCGGCGCGCATGGTGTTGAGGAACTCATTCAGAGGCGCGGGTGCGGCCACCTCCGATTCCTCACTGCCGGGAGGATTATCCCAGAATGCCTGCCAACTGGGCCAGAGATCGTGATAGGCACCCTCGTAGGGTTCCCTGTCCGGCCAGCGCATTTTCATATCCCCCGTCGGTGGCTTGTTGATATCCGTGGCATACCAGTAGCAGGGCAAGCGGCGACGGAAATACCAGCGCCCGTCGATACGCTGGTAGTTATCCCAGTACAGCATCTGCATGATGATCCACTCACTGCCGCCGTCCTGACAAGGTGTCTCATGCTCATTTTTGGAATACACCACCCCATGCGCATTATCCGCATCGTCAAATTCGATGATATGGTTCCCGATATGGTGTGAGGTGCCGGTAAACTGCAGACGCAGGGTATCATCCAGCCAACGCTTCAAATGACTGCGCCCCACTCTGTCGCGACTGACGCGGATATCAGGGGCAAAAAGATTTACATGGGCATCCAGGTCGCGCATGTCCAGGGACAGGGAATATTTGGCAGCCAGTTGGCGAATTTCATCCAGGGATTCCAATCGGTCAATTCTGTGCAACAAATCGCGTTCACTCATGATTATCAGTCCCAGCTGGCAGTGCCAGTGTTCAGCTCCGCGGTGCGTCCGCCGTCCACCACCAGTTCGGCCCCGGTGATATAGGAGGCCTCGTCACTGGCGAGGAACAGGATGGCATTGGCGCATTCCACCGGATCACCGATACGGCCTATAGGAACGGATTTCGCGGTCGCTGCCTGTGACGCCTCGTCCGGCATCAGTCCCTGGGTTGGCGGGGTCAGGAACACACCCGGAACAATACTGTTGACCCGCACGCCCTTCTTGCCCCACTCCATGGCCGCGTTGCGCGTCAGAGCCAGCATGCCAGCCTTGGCCGCGCTATAACCCGCAGTACCCGCCGAGCCCAGCAGACCACAAACCGAAGACACGTTCACCACGGCGCCGCGGTTAGCCTTGAGCTGGGGGTAGGCCTCACGCATCAGGAACATCGCGCCATCAAGGGATACATGAAAATTCTGTCGCCAGGCACGGGTATCATGGTTGGCCAGCATGCCCGGCACCATCAGCACTGCATTATTGACCACGATATCCAGTTTGCCATGTGCCTCTACCGCGTGGGCCACCAGTTGGCGAACCGCCTCCTCATCCGCAATATCAACGGAAAATACGGTGGCGATACCGCCGTCTGCAATAATGTCATCCGCCACCTGCTGCAATAATTCCAGCCGCCGGGCCGCCAGGACCACGCGGGCGCCCTCCTGGGCAAAACGCTTTGCCGTGGCCGCCCCGATTCCCTGCCCTGCACCGGTGATAATGGCGACCTTATTTTCTAATCTCATAAGCGCAACTCCTCGTGGAGGCATGAAGATGAAGAATACGAGTGTAGGAGCAGCTATACCTCCAGGGCAACGTCACAGGCAGTCGATTTACTGAACATTTCACACCAGGATGGCGATTTTTGCGAGGGGTATAGCTATTTACGCAGGTAACGACTGAAACAGTTATTGCAACCGGTTACATTGGCACCCTGGGTCGCTTAAAGTAGTGGCCGTGTCAGATAACGAGGTACATTCCATGAGTGAACGCATCCCGATGCCCATGCCCTTTGGCTGGTTTCAGGTCGCCTATTCCCACGAGCTCGCAGTAGCGGATTCGATGCCCCTGCGCTATTTCGGTACCGACCTGGTGCTGTTTCGCACCGAAGGCGGCGAGGCCAGGGTCCTCGACGCTTTCTGCCCTCACATGGGCGCGCACCTGGGCTACGGCATCCGCGACCAGGCCGGCGGTGGCTCCGCAGTGGTGGGTGACTCCATTGTCTGCCCTTTCCACGGCTGGGCATACAATGGCGACGGCCAGTGCACCGATGTTCCCTACGCCAACAACCCGCCGCCAAAAATAGCCCGCGGCGAGCAGGTCATTCGCCCCTGGCCGGTCAGGGAGCTGAACCAGGTTATTTTCGTCTGGTACCACCCGGACGGCATTGAGCCGACCTTCGAGCCGGAGCTGATCGAGGAAGCGGCGACAGACAACAATGACTGGGGTGCTTTCAAAATCCACACCTGGGATATTGATACCCATATGCAGGAAATCGGCGAGAATGCGGTCGATCCGGCCCACTTTCTCTACGTGCATGGCACCCAGAACATCCCAAAGCCAGACGAGATGGAATTCGACGGCGTACTGCGCACCGGCCGACTGGTGAGCAAAATGGCAACACCCCGGGGAGAAATCACCGGGGTCATCGCCAATCGCAGCACCGGTCCGGGACAGGCAACCGTGCGCTTCAGCGGTATCTGTGAAACGGTGCTGATGGCAAACCTGACTCCCGTAGACCAGGAACACAGCAAGGCTTTCTACGCCTTTATCCAAAAGAAAGTAGATGGCGAAGAACCCGTGGGCGGAGTCGCTGACGCCATTGTGGCGGATATATGTAAGCAGATGGAAGAAGACAGCATCATCTGGGCGCACAAGAAATACTTTGCCAAGCCGATGCTGTGTGACAATGACGGCCCATTTGCCAAGTTCCGCAAGTGGTATAGCCAGTTCTATACCCAGGACTGGGCCTAGATAATTTCAGCCCACACCGTAAGCCAACATCGCGTCGGCCACCTTTATGAAACCCGCGATGTTGGCTCCTTTCACGTAATTCATATAGCCGCTGGGCTCCGCCCCGTGTTGGATACACTGGCGATGAATTTTTTTCATAATATCGCGCAAGCGCTCCTCGGTCTCTTCAGCCGTCCAGGTTAGCCGGATACTATTCTGGGTCATCTCCAGGCCTGACACCGCCACCCCGCCGGCGTTCGCCGCCTTGCCAGGGCCATAGAGAATCTCCGCGTCGCGAAACACTTTGATGGCCTCCAGGGTAGTCGGCATATTGGCGCCCTCTGAAACCGCCTTACAGCCATTTTCAACCAGCGCCAGGGCATCGCCGGCGCCCAGCTCGTTCTGCGTTGCGCAGGGAAAAGCCAGGTCGCAGGGCACCCTCCAGGGTTTGCGATCGGGAAAAAACTCAAGGCCATAGTTTTCCGCATATTCACTCAGTCGGCCTCGCCGCCGGGTCTTCAGGTCTAGCAACCACTCCAGCTTTTCTTCGTCAATACCTGCGGGGTCCAGCACGAAACCACCGGAATCTGACAGCGTGATGACTTTGGCTCCCAGTTGCATAAGCTTCTGGGCACAGTACAGAGCGACATTTCCCGCTCCGGAAATGACACAGGTCTTGCCTTCCAGCCCCTCATCGTGATGCGACAACATCTCTTGCATAAAATACGCATTGCCATACCCGGTGGCTTCCTTGCGGATCAAACTGCCACCGAACTCCATTGCTTTGCCGGTAAGCGCGCCATCAAAGCGCGTGGACAGGCGCTTGTACTGTCCAAACATATAACTGATTTCCCGGGCACCGACCCCTATGTCACCCGCCGGCACGTCCGTATGGGGTCCGATATGATGCACCAATTCGGTCATGAAGGATTGGCAGAAGCGCATGACTTCCCTGTCGGACTTGCCCTTGGGATCAAAATCCGAGCCACCCTTACCCGCCCCCATGGGCAGCGTGGTCAGGCTGTTCTTGAAAGTCTGCTCAAACCCCAGGAACTTGAGAATACTCAGGTTGACTGAAGGGTGTAAGCGCAGCCCGCCCTTGTAGGGGCCAATGGCGTTGTTGAACTGTACACGGTAGCCGCGGTTGACCCGGATATTGCCCGCGTCATCCTCCCAGACCACACGAAAAATGATACTGCGATCGGGCTCCGTCATGCGCTGCAGGATGCCGGCTTCCTGGTATTTGGGATTGTCCAGGATATAAGGAACAACAGATTGGGCCACTTCATGGACCGCCTGGTGAAACTCGACTTCATCCGGATTGCGTTTCTTCAGGCCGGACATAAAGCTTTCGACCGACAGGTCATCGTACATAATGGTGTTCCTCGGGCATGGTCCTCGCAGGTGCAGACATAGCTACAAGATAACTTGACTGTTAATTGACCTGGCGCTCGAAGCCCTCCCAATAAGGCTTGCGCAATTCCGTCTTCAATACCTTCCCGGCGCCAGAGAGTGGCAGCGGTTCATCGCGGAAGGTGATCCCCTTGGGCAGTTTGTAGCCCGCGATCAGCTGCCGGCAATGGTCCAGCAGTTCATCTTCACTTACCGATTGTCCCGGATGCAGGATAACGATCGCGTGAACCGCTTCACCCCATTCCGCGTGAGGAATGCCGATGACCGCCACATCCTGCACAGCCGGATGACTGATCACCGCATTCTCGACTTCCGTGGTAAATACATTCTCGCCCCCGGTCACCACCATATCCTTCACCCGGTCCACGATATACAGGTAGCCGTTGTCATCAAAATACCCGGCGTCACCAGTAAATACCCAGCCATTTTGCAAGGCGCGCTCCGTCTCCTCAGGCTTGTTCCAATAACCCATCATGGTGTGGGGACCCCGCGCCACGATCTCACCGGACACGCCCACGGGACAGTCTTCCCCGGATTCGCCAACGATACGTATATCCGTAACCGCGGTAGGTCGCCCCGCGGACTTCAACCGCTCTCCTCCAGCCCTGTGGTCGTCCATGCTGAGGGTGGTCGCAACAGGCGCAAGCTCCGTCTGTCCGTATGCCTGGGCCAGGCCCACGGTCGGCCAGGTGGACATAAACTGCTCCAGGGTGGCCGCGGGCATGGGTGATGCGCCATAGAGTATACAGACCACGCTGGACACATCCGCAGTATTGGCATCAGGATGATTCAGGACCATTTTGATCATCGCCGGCACCAATAATGCGTGTGTAATCTGTTCCTTGGCGATCGTCTGCAACACCTGCCCGGCGTCGAAGGTCTCCAGCACAACGTTCTTGCCGGCGCACAGCGTCAGACCCATGCTACCGGCGAAGTCGGCCATATGGAACATCGGGGCCACGTGCAGGTAAGCGCTGTCGCGGTCCATAGTAAACGCGGGCATGGTGCCCAGGGCGCTGGCCCAGATCGCCCTATGGGACTGCATCACACCTTTGGGAAAACCGGTGGTGCCGCCGGTATAAAAAATGCCCGCCATGTCCCCATCGCCCCTCGCCGACGCGGCCACCGGCTGCTGAGCGGCTATCAAAGTCTCATAGGACTGCGCCCATGAGGGACATTCACCGTCACCCATGTAGATAGCCACTGTCAGTTCATCCAATTCTTGCAGCAGTTCTTGCGACTGGGCGGTGAAGGCGTCATCGAAAAACAATACCCGTGAGCCCGAATCACCGAGGGCGTAGCGGTTTTCGGGCAAAGCCCAGCGGGTATTCAGGGGAACCACACAGTAACCCGCCCAAGGTATGGCAAAAGTAAGCTCGTAGTAGCGATCGCTATTGAGGCTGAGGATGGCCACGCGATCGCCCTCGTCCAGTCGAAAACCGCGCAGCGCTGCGGCCAGTCGCGCTACCCTGCCCTGCACTTCAGCCCAGCTGTGCTGGCGGCCCGCAAAGCTGGTGGCTATGCCGTTGGGATTCAGCCTGACGGCACGTTCGATCATCGCGGGAAGAGAAATCATCTCCAGCCTCCGTTAGTGGTTTTATTATCCGAGTGAAGCGTTTTAATTATAGCCAAATCAACAGCAGCGACCAGCGCCTGGTTCAGCAACGTGTTCAGAAAGGAAATACCAGGGGTATCATCGTGATCACAGTGATGGAATAGACTATCGAAAGAGGCAAGCCCGCACGCATATAGTCACGAAATTCGTAGCCGCCCAGGTTTTGTACCATCAGGTTGGTAGTATAGCCATAGGGTGTCAGAAAACTGGCGCTGGCGCCATAGGCTACCGCCATCACGAAGGGCATGTGGCTGAGGCCGTAACTTTCTGCGAGGCCAAAGGCGATAGGAAAGCTCAAGGCTGCGGCGGCATTGTTGGTCATTAATTCCGTGAGCACCAGGGTACCCAGGTAAATACCGGCCAGGGCGGCATAGGGGCCCAACACTGCCAGGTTGCTGTGCAATGCGTCGGCCAACAGGGTCACCAGGCCCGAATTCGTCAGCGCTGCAGAAAGGGTCAGTGCGGACGAAATGATCAACCACAATTCAAAGGGAAAACGGCGGCGCAGCTCCGAGGCCTTGACGACGCGCGATGCCAGCATGCAAACCAGCAGAAACGCTATGCCCTTGATCAGGGGAATGACTTCCAGCGAGGCCAGGGCTATCACCACCAACAGCGTTGCAGTAATAAAATAGTTCTGGAAGGGCGTGGTTTTAACTTCCCCGATCACCTCATCAATTACCACAAAGTTCTTATCCAGGTTCTTGCGTTCATTAAAATCCGGGCCGACTGCCAGCATCATGTTGTCGCCGGCTTGAATGGTGATATTCCCCAGCTTGCCAGACAATCGTTTACCGCCCCGGCGCATCCCTACCACGGCGGCGTCAAACACGGAGCGAAAGGCGCTCTCCTTGACCGTCCTTCCCTCGATCGCCGCGTTAGGCATGACAATCACTTCCATCATGTTTTCCTGCAGTAAACCCTCCTCCACGGCGAACAGGCTGAGGCCATCAAACTTGTCCAGCGCGGTGACCTGCTTGATGTCACCGGAAAAAATCAATTTGTCCCCGGCTTCGATATACTCATGCGGAGCAACCGGCGATATCAGGTAGTTTCCGCGTACGATTTCCACCAGGAACAGGTCTTCCAGGTCACGCAGTTTATTGCCAATGATGGTTTTGCCAATGAGCTCGGAATCCGCGCTCACTTCTGCCTCGATCACATACTCGTTTATATCCAGTGCTTCCGTAGGAACCTGCGGCAGCAGGCGCGAGCCCAACAATATGGCAAACATACCCAGCACGGTCACCGAGGCACCCACCAGGAAAAAGTCAAAAAAGGCCAGGCCCTGGCCGGTCGCATCTTCCAGGAAGCTGCTAACGATCAGGTTGGTCGACGTGCCTATCAGCGTCATGGTGCCACCGAGAATGGCCGCGTAGGACAGCGGAATCAGCAGGCGAGAGGCCGGGTGATGGCGGTTACTGCGCACGGTATGGGCCAGGGTAGCAACCACGGCTGTGTTATTGACGAAGGCAGAAAAAAAGGCCGTGGCCGAGCCCAGCCGCAGCAGGCTGCCCACATAGCTGGGGGTAATCAGCTTGCCAGAGACACGGGTCAGCCAGGAAAGCTTTTCCAGGCCAATAGACACCAGCAACAACAGCATCAGCGTAATCACCCCGGTGTTGGATGCTTTGGCCAGTACCTCGGCTGTATCCACCAGGCCGCTGAAATACGCCAGCAGCATGGCGCCGACAAACACCCACGCCGCGCGCCACCGGGTAAAAACCAGGCTGCATACCAGCAGAGTGAATATTCCAGCAACGAGCAACTGGTCAAACATTGAGCGATTCCGTGTTGTTGTCGTTTAGGCTGCAAAGGATACGCGCTACGCACATGCATCACAATTGGCAGTAGTTTGTTTTACACTGGTGCCCCTGTGCCTGGCCCGCTTAAAGCTGGCAGCAATAGAGAGTAAAGCCGTGAAAAAGATTTCCATCATCATCGCCAGCCTTGTGTTGTTGGCTGTGGCCCTGGCCTATGTGTTGCGAGAGCCACTGAAACAGATCGCCTACGACCAGCTGACAAAAGACATGTTCGTTTCCGCCGATACCGATGCCTTCGACCCGGGGCCAGCCATCGGATCCCACTTCCCGGGTTTACGGGCGATCTACGACGACCGGGAAATTAACTTGCTGGATGAATTTTTCGGCACCAGAGGCGCGGTGCTGATTGCCAGCCGCTCCCTTGACTGGTGCCCTTACTGCATGAAACAGATGATAGAGCTGCAGCAATATAAACAGTCCTACGATGACGCCGGCATCGGCATGGTAGCCATTACCTACGACGCGCCGCCGCTGCAGCAGGCATTTATCGATAAGTTCAGCATTGGGATTCCGGTGCTCTCAGACATCGACGCCCTGAGTTTTAAAACCCTGGGCATTCTCAATACCCGATACCAGGTCGGTGATAGGCAATATGGCATTCCCTACCCCGGCATGATCGTCATAAATCGACAGGGCATCGTGGTCGGGAAACTGTTCCTGGAGGCCTACAGCAGCAGGGTAAGTGCAACTGCGGCCCTGGAATATGCGCTGCAGGCACTTGGCGAAGAGAAATAACTCTTCCTTCAGCCGGTCGAGGTAGACCCATAACGAGCAGCATGGCTGTCCAGGGCATCGAGAATACCCTGGTGACGCATGGCTATTATCTCGCGATAATCGTCGTGGGTGATGATATAAAAACCGCCCTCTCGCACCGCATCTATTACCTGTTCTCCAACGGCAAGGGGTGGAATGCCACTGGCAGTATCCGGGGCGGGCTGATGATGATCGATCCCGGGATCCATTGTGCCGGGGCGCACGTCCAGGGACTGTTGTATCAAGCGGGTGTCAACCAGACCGGGACATAGCACCGATACACCGACCCCGTGCTCTGCAACCTCCATGAGCAGCGATTCAGACAGTCCCACCACCGCAAACTTGGTGGTACTGTAAAGACCTTCTGGGGGTCCGGCGATCAAGCCTCCTATGGAAGCGGTATTGACCACGTGGCCTTCTCCCTGCTCTACCAGCAAAGGCAGAAAGACCTTCAGGCCGTGTATCACGCCGTAGAGGTTCACGTTGATCTGGTACTGCCAGTCCTTGATGTCAGCATCCTTCATCAACGCGCCGATACGCACCCCCGCGTTATTACACAACAGGTGTACAGCGCCAAAGTGCTCCAGGCATGCATCGCGCAGGGCCTCCACGGACTCCAGGTTGGAGACATCCACCTGCACCGCGAAGGCGCGGTCGCCGAGATCATCAGCGACTTGTTGCGCCTTGACTATATCAATATCCGCTACGACTACCTGCATACCAGCGCCGGCAGCCGCACGCGCGATACCCTCGCCGATACCCGAGCCACCTCCGGTTATTACTGCCACCTTGCCCTGTAAATCCTGCATCCGATGCTCCATTGAAGTAAATGATCACCATAACGCCCCACCCCCGTGCCTGGTCAAATCCCGGCGGCCGGAATATTGAACCGCCGCCAGCGATTTCTCGCCGGCACTGGTTCAGGGCGGCCCGCGCTGCCACACTGAGCGCTGAGGCAACGCTGGAACTAACGCTATGGCCGAAACACCGAAGCTCGATCCACGCGTGGTGCGCTATGGGGGCGCCATGTATGACCGCAGCGAAATCGATGCTGTTAATGCGGTAATGGCCGATCCGATGGGCCTGATTCCCGGGCCCAAAGTCATGGAATTCGAACGTCGCGTGGCCGACTTCATGGGCAAACGACATGGCGTGATGGTCAATTCGGGCTCCTCCGCGCTGCTGATAGCGATGCGCCTTGCTGACCTGCCTCCAGGCGCAGAGGTTATTACACCTGCCCTGACCTTCTCCACCGATGTGGCAAGCATCTACCAGGCGGGCTATGAACCCGTATTTGTCGACGTCGGCCTGGATGATTACCAGATCCTGGTAGAGCGCATTGAAAATGTTATTTCCACGCGTACCGGGGCCATACTTATTCCCGACCTCATCGGCGGTATCTGTGACTGGGACAAAGTGCGTGAGATCGCCGACAAGCACCAGCTACTGCTGATCCACGACAGCGCTGACACCCTGGGCGGAAGCCTGCGCGGAAGTAAGACAGCAACCCGTGCGGATATCTCGATTACCAGTTTTTCGATATTTCACATTATCACCGCACTGGGTAACGGCGGCATGGTGTTCTTTGACGACGACGCCTATCTCGATCGCGCACTCAGCCTGCGCGCCTGGGGCCGATCCTCAGAAAAATACATGTTTGGTACCAGGGTCGAAGAAAGTGACGGACGCTTCCTGGAAAACCTGGACGGACTGGATTATGACTCTCTGTTCATATTCGAAGACCTCGCCTATGGCTTCATCCCCAATGAGGCCGGGGCGGCCTTCGGTATTGCCCAGATGGACCGAATAGAACAGTTATGGAGCCTGCGCAACGCGCGCTTCCAGCGCTACTATGATTTCTTTGCAGATTATCCGCAGCAATTCATCGTACCGCGTATTATCCCGGATACGGAAACCACCTGGATCTGTTACCCACTGCAGATCCGCCCGGAAACAGGCTGGAGCCGCAAGCGGCTGCAGATCCACCTGGAGGACAGCGGCATTTTTTCCCGGGTTATTTTTTCCGGCAACATCACCCGGCACCCGATGTTGCGTGAGCGTGCCTTCAGGGTACACCCCGCAGGCCTGGCCAACTGTGACCAGATCATGGAATTCGGCATCATGCTGCCCTGTCACCCCACCATGACAGAGGACGATTGCGAGTATGTGTTCCAGGTGTTGCGTGAATTTATCGAGTCCGACGGAAAACCCACCAGCAATCAGGTAATCAACCAATGAATACACTGTCGCATCCCCCATCACATTCTGGCTGCAGCCGTGTTTGACCGGGAAGTGGACTGGCTGGTAGCCGGTGCCGGCGCTGCGGGAATGACCGGCGCGGTCGTCGCGCACCAACTCGGGGGATCGGTGCTGGTAGTTGAAAAGGAATCCGTCTTTGGCGGCACCACGGCCAAGTCCGGGGGCGTCGCCTGGATACCCGCCAATGATCAACAGGCCGCTGCCGGCGTAAACGACAGCGCCGAGGACGCTTACGCTTATATCAAGGGCCTGGTGGGCGATAGCGTTGCCGATGCGCGGGTGCGCGCTTACGCGGAACGGGCCGGCGAAATGCTTCGCTTCATGATGCAACACAGTCATGTGAGCTACACCCCTCTAACCGAATACATGGACTACTACGAGGATATCCCGGGGTATAAGAGCGGGGGCCGCTCCATGGATCCCGCCCCGTTCAAATTGCACAAGTTGGGCAACGAAGCGGGAAAAGTCCGCATCGGCCATTACGACGGCCTATTACTGCCCTTCAATGTGACCGTGACAGAAGGTCATAAATTACAGGCAATGGATAAAGGGGCCTATCTGCTGGGTGCTCGCCTGCTACTGCGGTACCTGTTGGACATCCCCGCGAGGATCAGGCGCCAGCGTGATAATCGCATGACCCTGGGAACCGCGCTGGTCGCCCGTTTGCGCCGATCACTACTGGACCGGGATATTCCGCTTTGGCTGGACTCACCGGTGCGTGAACTACTGGTTGCAGACGGTCGCGTCACAGGTGCGGTGGTAGAGCATGAGGGACAGCAGATACGCGTTGGCGCACGACGGGGCGTACTGCTGGCAACAGGCGGTTTTTCCCACAACGCGGCCTTGCGGCGTCAATACCAGCAGGCCCCTACGGGTGCAAGCTGGACAGCTGCCGCGCCAGGTGCGACCGGTGACGCGATTACCATGGGCGGGGACTTAGGAGCCCGCCTCGCGTTTATGGACTGCGCCTGGTGGTCGCCCACCTACACCATACCCGATGGGCGAGTGCTGGCGTTGATCGCCGGGAAATCCAACCCGGGCTCCATCATGGTAAACAGCCAGGGCAAACGCTTCGCCAACGAAGCGCAGCCCTACGAGGACCTGGTGAAAGCCCAATATGCCAGTAACGCCAGGGGGGAAGGCGCCATACCCTGCTACCTGGTATGCGACGCGCGCTTTCGCAGCAAGTATTCCCTGGGCCATATCAAGCCCGGCAAGTTGGAAGACGATTCGAAAATTCCCGCAAGCCACTTTGACAGCGGTTTATTCACCAGGGCCGATACGCTGGAGGAACTGGCAGTGAAACTTGGCATGGAACCACATTCACTGCCAGCTACGGTCGCCAAATTTAATGAACATGCGCGCCGGGGGCAGGACCCCGAATTCCAGCGCGGGGCTACGGTGCACGACCGCTACTATGCGGACCCCAAGGTGGGACCGAATCCCTCCCTGGGTCCCCTGGAGACAGCGCCCTATTACGCCCTGCGCTGCGACCCCGGCGACCTGGACACCAAGGGCGGACTGGACTGCGACGAGAACGCGCGGGTACTGCACGATAGCGGTCTGGCAATACCCGGCCTGTATGCCGCGGGGAATGCCAGTGCCGCCGCCATGGGCAATACCTATCCAGGAGCCGGGGCAACCATAGGCTCCGCCATGACGTTTGCCTATCTCGCCGCACAACATGCCTTTGGGGAAAGTAATGACTAAAGCAAAATATGCCTTCCTGGAAACCGGCAATTATGCCAGGGGCTGGCACGTCGTGCTGTTTTCACAGGAATTGCAGGTATCAGAAGTGAAACAGCTGCACTACTTTGGCCGAGACCTCGTCGCCTACCGCGGTGAATCCGGGCGGGCGGCCATCCTGGATGCCCACTGCCCACACCTGGGCGCTAACCTGGGCAGCGGTGAAGGCCGCGTAAGTGGGGACACCATCGCCTGTCCCTTTCACGGCTGGACTTTTGACCCCGACGGTACCTGTGTGGAGATACCCTATGCCAGCAAAATCCCCGATAAGGCCGTCAATGCACTGAGAGGCTGGCCGGTGCTGGAGAAAAACGGCTTGATCGCAATGTGGTATGACCCTCACGAGGGCGACCCGGAAAACTACCTGCCTGATATTGCTGAGTGGGGCGATAGCGGCTGGGGTGACTGGGTATTTTACCGCTCGCGCATACACGCTAAAGCCTGCGACGTGATCGAAAATATCGTCGACATAGCGCACTTTCCGCATGTGCACGGTGGCAATGTGAAAGCGTTTGAGAACCGTTTTGGCGAGCGCACTGTGACCCAACTATCCACGATTAAACGGGATCCCGACGCCATGATGATCACCCCGCCGGGGCTGGACTTCGACTATGCAGAGACCCGCAACGATAATGCGGGCGTGGAAGCGGATGCCTGGGGTGATGCCACCTACCACGGACCCTCCGTGATGTATTACTACACCGAGTCGAGAAGCCCTGAGATCAGTTTCCGCAGCTGGTGGGTCAACAGCCATACGCCCGTCAACCAGAAGGAGCTGGACCTGTGCTCTGCCGTCATCGTCAGCAGCCTGACAGATGAGCCTCTACCCGATGATTTTGTCAGCATGTACCCGCAAATGGCACACGCAGCCTTTGGTCAGGACGTGGAGATATGGAAAGACAAAATTTACCGCGAGGAACCCATCTTGTGCGACGGCGACGGCCCCGTTACGAAACTGCGCCGCTGGTACGAACAGTTCTACCTGCCACGCGAGTGAGCCGCTGAATCATGAAAAAGCCCGGCTATTTCCAGCTGGGCTCGATCTCTACAACCTGGCTTCCTTAACTGGCAGCTGTCTTGTTTCCCAGTTTGATGTGCTTGTTGGCGGCGAGGCTGGTCTGCCCACTAACGCCGGACTTGATCACGTCAATCTTTTGCCCGGACTGCAAAAACAGACGGGTTTGTTCTTCAATGGATTCTGATGTTTCTACTGCCGCCGGCTGCTTTTTCTTAGCCGGTGCTCGCGTGGGTTTGCGCGCCATAATGTAACCTTACTCATTTGGAAAACCGCATATCATACACGAAAAACCAGCTTAATGCTTGGAAAGCTTGACCGCCCGGCACAAGTCTCGCAGGCAACTGGTTGCAATTATTATGTTCTTCCGCGATGGGCCTAGTTGGCCGAATTTCATAATTTAATGTCCCTGCCCCACATTCGCTTATTTCCTGAACCGCGCTAGAGTTCGCGGTATCTTAAGTTAACCGCCCTGTAATATCGGCATTATTTCCTGCCGCAACATGTCTGAGGAGCTGTCATTTATGAAAACCGCGTTTATTACCGGTGCGGCACACGGCATAGGCCTGGCCACCGCAAAGCGTTTTGCCGAGCAGGGCTGGTTCGTGGGCCTGTACGATATCAACCGCGAACAGTTGGATGCCCTGCTGGCTTCCGGCGACTTCCCCAGCGCCTGCGGACAGCACTGCGATGTGACCCAGCTCGCCTCTATCGAGGCGGCGCTGGAACATTTTTCCAGTCACACCGACGGCCGGCTGGATCTGCTGGTCAACAATGCCGGCGTATTGAGCTCCGGAAAATTTGAGGAGATCGATCCGGCCTCACACGACCTGATCGTAGACGTGAATATCAAGGGGCTCACCCATGTTGCCCAGGCGGCATTCCCGCTGCTACAGCAAACAGTGGGTGCCACTATGGTCAATCTCTGCTCCGTGTCCAGTGTTCATGGCATTCCCCTGCTGGCGGTCTACAGCGCGTCCAAATACTATGTCAATGGCTTGACCGAAGCCCTGCATATTGAGTGGGCGCCCTACGATATTCGGGTAACCTCGGTTAAGCCGCCCATCGTCAACACTGCCATGGGTCACCAACTCAGCCCACAACTTACTTCCAAACTGGGCGTCGATATGGAACCGGAGCATGTGGCCGAAGCCATACAAATGGCTGCAGAGGGTAAACGGGTGGGCTATCTGCTGGGGACTTCCGCAAGGCTGTGGGGCTGGGTCGACAAACTGCTGCCCGAAGCGGGTCGGCGTGGACTGGTGCGCTACCTGACCGGACACTGACCCTCTCTATGCTGCGCAATTGATACTGAACCGTTCTAACAGGAGAACACTGTGAGATTACAAAATAAAGTTGCCCTGGTCACCGGCGCCGGCGCCGGTATCGGCGAAGCCACTGCCAGGCGCTTTGCCGAAGAGGGTGCTGTGGTGATCATTACCGACATCAATATCCAGGCTGCAGAGGCTGTAGCTGACCAGATCAATGCCAATGGCGGCAAAGCACAGGCCAGGCTCCAGGATGTGACCGATGAGGCCCTGTGGGAACATGTGGTACAGGACATTGTGTCCAGCCACGGCTCGCTGGACGTGCTGGTAAACAATGCCGGAATCGCGCTGATAGGCAGTGTGGAAGATGGAACGCTGGATGACTGGCGCACCACCCAGGCGGTCAACGGCGAGAGTGTGTTCCTGGGAACCCGCGCAGCCATTGCCGTGATGAAGGAACGCGGCGGCTCCATCATCAACATCTCTTCCATCGAGGGCATGGTGGGCGAACCCGGTGTAGCGGCTTACAACTACAGCAAGGGCGGCGTGCGCATTTTCACCAAATCCGCGGCCCTGCATTGTGCCAAAGAGGGTTATCCGATACGTATCAACTCGGTCCATCCCGGTTTCATCCTCACCGCCATGGTGGAGCAAGGCATCGGCTCTATGCCGGAGGCGGTTCAACTGGAAATGAGCGAGCGACTGGAGCGGGAAATCCCCCTGCGCACCATGGGAGAACCGCTGGACATTGCCAATGGCTGCCTTTTCCTGGCCTGCGAGGAATCCAAATATATGACTGGATCCGAGCTGGTCATAGACGGCGGCTATACCTGTCGTTAGGGTTTACCGATAAAATAGCATCCCGTATGGTCAATACCACTTAAGCGCACCGACAGGTAAATGACACAGTGAACGATTACCGGGAAGGTTGGGAACTGCTGTTGCAGGAGTTGCATGAACGTACCGCCCTGGCTGAGGCAATGGGCGGCGCGGAGAAAGTCGCGAAGCAGCATGCTCGCGGGCGTCTCACTGCCCGGGAGCGCATCGCGACTCTATGTGACCGGGGCACCTTTAACGAATACGGCGCTCTCGCCGGGGGTAACCACCCGGGTGGAAACGCGTCACTGGCCGGTGACGGGCTGGTTGCCGGCACCGCGCGTATAAACCAATGTACTGTCGTGCTGATCGCCGAGGATTTTACCGTCAAGGGTGGCTCCATAGGCCACCCCAACGCGGCCAAACGGGCGCGCATGGTGCGCCTGGCACTGGAACAACAACATCCCCTGATATTGATGCTGGACGGCGCCGGGGAACGGGCCAGTAACCAGTCCGAGCGCTACCCCAACAGTCCCGGTGACCTGCAACTGGTAGCGGACCTGCAGGGCCAGGTACCTGTGGTAACCCTGGTGCTGGGCACATCTGCGGGACACGGCGCACTGACCGGCATGTTTGCCGACCTGATCATCATGTCCCGGGGCTCAGCGATGTTTACCGCTGGCCCACCCCTGGTACAGGCATCACTTGGCATCACAGCCACACCTGAGGAACTGGGGGGAGCCGTCATGCACACCCGGGATAGCGGTGTCGCCCATAATCTGGGAAACACGGAACAGGACTGCTTCGCCATGGCCCGGTACTTCCTGTCCCTGCTGCCCCGCCGTGCCGGGGAAAAGGCGCCAGCACAAAGAGAACACGCGTCGGCTGCGCCGCGCGAACTGGGCCACCTGCTGGACATCATTCCAACCCAGGCAAACCAATCTTATGATATGCATGAAGTATTAGGGGAAATCTGTGACGCGCAATCCCTGTTTGAACTGCAGCCGGATTATGGCCGTAATCTGATTGCGGCGCTGGCGCGCATTGGTGGCGAGCCCTGCCTGCTTATCGCCAACCAGCCCGCGGTGCAAGCCGGCGCAATTACCCGGGAGGCCGCCGAAAAGGCCACCCACTTTTTAACCGTTGCCAATAATTTCGGCCTGCCTTTGATCAGCCTGCTGGACAACCCGGGCGTGATGCCCGGGCCGGCGGCGGAAAAATCGGGAGTGCTGCGAGCCGCTGGGCAGATGTTCAGTGCCCAGCGCCGCTACCGCGGGAAAAAGATCGTGATCACACTGCGCAAGGCATTTGGTTTCGGCAGTTCTGTCATGGGAATGAACCCCTGGGATCACCAGGCTATCAGTATCGCCCTGCCGTCCGTCAGCCTGGGTGGCGTACCCGCCATCGGTGGCGCCGAGGCGGCACGTGCTAACGAGGAGGAAGCGGCCAGAATGCAGCGGGCGCAATCGGGGGCCTGGGTGCCAGCCGATGCTATGGCATTCGACAAGATCGTGGATCCCGCACAGCTGCGCAATGAAATCATCGCGGTACTGCACAGCTGAGCGAGATGCCTTACTGCCTGGCCACCTCGAGTTCAATCAGCTTCGAGGGGCGATCCGCGTCAAAAGCGCCACCCGGGCAAATCGCCTGGGCTGGGGGCCAGCACCCTGGCCCTATACCTTACTTTCGATTGCTGAGCATGCGCCTTCTGGAGTGCTCCATCAGCGCCCAGAGAATATTACTTGAGCTGACCTGACCCACCAACTTGCCGTTTTCAATAACCGGTCGCCGGCGCTGGCGGCTTTTGAGCATACCCTGGGCAACCTCGACAATACTGTCGCTGGGGGCGCAGACATTGAGGTCGGTTACCATGGCGTCGCGCACCAGCGCGTGCTCCGGATCACCGTCGTTGTATATATCGGTCAAGATGGCCTGGATGCAGTCCAGTTCCGAGAGAATGCCCACGGGCTGCTCGCTGTCATCGGTGACGGTAAGCCCGGTGAGCTTGTACTCCACGATAATTTCAATAGCCTCGACCAGGTTGGCCTCGACATTAATGGTAAGCGGCTTGCTGCGCATGCAATCGCTGACGGTTATAGGCTGGGGCATATGCGAAATTTCCTGTGGGATCTGCTGGTATCGATTGGTTGATGGACTGTCATACTAGCAAATATAGACTATCGCTGGGCAAGGCCTGCAAAACGACTATAAAATCACCGGAACGGGAGTTTCGCAGCTTGTTACAACAGCAACTCTTGGGTAGGCTGGCAGCCCTCCACGGCCCCAAAACGGAAAATTTTCAATATGCGTCGCACCGGTCACACAGCGCAGGGTATAGCTGCTATTTTTGCAGCTGCTTGCGCTATGCCTATTGCTGCCGCGGAACCAGAAGAAACACTTTCGCCGGCGGTATATTCTGCTGAGGTTGGCCTGGGTTTCGAGTACGACAGTAACGTATCCGTGGAAGAAGTCGACGCTACTACCGGTGAAGGTGATTATGCTCTCCTCATGGATTTAAGCCTGGAAGCGGCAAAACAGCTGTCCACTAAGCTGGAGGGAGCTGTAAGCTACGATTTCAGCCAGACCATGTACGACGAGTTTTCCCGGGTAGACAGACAGACGCATATCCTCGGGAGCGACATGGCATATAACACTGAAGCCGTCGACGGCGGACTGTCTCTTTATTATATACAGTCGCGTCTGGATGGAGACAAATTTCTCGAGCTGTATCGGGTCTCACCCGCGATTTCGGGTTTTCTGGCCAAAAAATCGTTTGCCCGCGCGGCCTACGTTTATTCTGACAAATCCATTACGACCAACCCGGACAGGGACGCGGACACCAACGCGGGGGAACTGGACTTTTATTACTTTCGCCGCGGCTTGCGCAGCTATTTCAACCTGGGCTATCGCTATAAGGATGAGGATGCAAAAGCGGACCGCCTTTCCTACACCTCAAACAGTGTAAAGCTACGTTACATACAGCGCTGGGAATTGTTTTCACGGTTGGTAAAACTCGAGCTGTCATGGCGTTACGAGGATCGGGAATACGATGGCATTACCCCCAGTATAGGTGAGGCGAGAGACGACCAGCGTCACCGCTGGCGGGCTGACTTTGAGATACCGCTGATCGGGCGATCAGCCATGCAAATCTATTACGGCTATGCCGACTACGAGTCAAACTACCCGCAGTCTGACTATACCCAGTACATCACGGGCACGCGCTTTTTCTACACCTGGTAGATCAGGATTTTGCCGGTCGTAACAGGCCGTAGCCATATATGTCATCGCGGCCGGGTGGGCCGATATCCTGGGCCGAGCGGAACAGCTGTTGCAGCGCATCGTTATCAGGCTGCATGAACTTCAGTCGTGCAGCCGCGGTGGTTGCGAACGGCACTGCGAATGAGGTTCCGGAGGAGGCCGAGTAACCGCCACCTGCGCGGGCATGCAGCAAACTCACACCGGGGGCGGCGAGATCGAGATAGGCCCCACGGTTAGCCAGGCGAAAAACCTTGCCGCCGGCATCGACCGCTGTGACTGCAACCACTGAATCGTAAGCGGCGGGGTACATTGGATCCGCGGCGGGTCCGCCGTTGCCGGCGGCAGCGAGTATCATCACACCAGACTCCCGCGCGCGCGCCAGCGCCGCTTCCAACAGTCGATTGGGTGGACCAGCCAGGCTGATATTGACCGTCTCTACCCCCGACGACATGAGCCAGTCCAGGGCCCTGACCAAACTCACAGTACTGGCGATTTCCCCGCGCGTGCCGTCCACTTCAAAAACAGAAGCCGCATAAACTTCGGATTTCGGGGCCAGGCCCTGAAATTCCGTACCGTTAGCGGCGATGATGGAAGCGATTGCGGTGCCATGAAAGTCAGGTAATTGCGCGCCTTTTGGCGCAAATGAGCGGGATTTGACATTGGCACTACGCAGCGAGGGATGGGACATATCCACCTGGCTGTCAATCATGCCTATACGCAAGGACATCTGGTCAATATCCCGGGGAAACTCGACCGATGCCCTGGGTGCAATTCCCTCCTCGCGGGGAGAATCCACTACGGTGCCCGCAGTGTAGATGTGGTTCAGGTCCACTTCTGCGTGATCCTTCCCGACGATATCTATCACCCCCTGGCGCACCTCAGAGATGTCAAAACTGGAGGGAGCGGCAACTTCAGCCAGGCGCATACCCATACCAGGCAGGTCGGTAACTGTGGCAAACAGGTAGCCCTCCTCGGCCAGCTTGTCGAACACCTCGGGTTCGGCCATCACCAGCCATTGATCCTTGTGGATTCTGCCTTCATCGATTTCGAAGTTGCTCTCTATCCCTTCCAGGATATCGTCGATTTCGTTTTCCATCTGCTCTTCAACAGACTCCGCCACTTGAATCTCAACGGCCTGCTCAACGCTACCTTCTATGCCCTGCTCCAGATTCTCAGTTACTTCCTGCTCTACAGAGTTTTCTATAGCGTTTTCGACACTGTCCTCAACGCTGTTTTCGACGACCTGTTCCAGATCTTCTTCCAGGGTTTCCTCGATGGAGGATTCCACAACCTGTTCCACCGTCTCTTCTAAACTTTCTTCAATGCTGTCTTCTACGTCTGCGGCCACACTGTCGGAGATATCCTCTTCTATATTGTCCGTGATCTCGTCTCCAATGGTCTCCTCCAGTTTTTCCTCAATTCTCTCCTCTACCTTGGAAAACCCCTGATTGGTAGTGCGCTCCTCAACAAAATTAAACACTTGCTCTTCGACAGCTTCCTCCGCCGCGTCCTGGGCTGCTTCTTGAATCTGCTCCTCTACACTCTCTTCTACCTGCTGCTCGACAGCCTCTTCCAGCACATCTTCCGGGCTAAATCTCTCGCCCGTGGAGCGAGCTTCCACCGTCGGCGCGTTGGCCGCGAGGAATGCAAGCACCCCACCCACGGCTAACAAATGCGTTAATCGCGCAGCCTTCACGCCTATTTCCTTTCTTTTCAATAGCTTAGAGAATTTCATACATGGCCCGGCCGTTCAGCGGCTACAATACCCTTCTGTAAATATGACGATTCGAGCAGAGAATAATTCCACTCAATGGAATAGAATCCGCACGTCAAACGTCACTTATTTTAACAGGATTCCTATGCCTTCGCTCAGCGAATTTCAACGCGAGGCTCTGCTCGCTGAGCTGGGTGGGTTGCGCAAATTTTGCCTGT
>JARFQU010000092.1 GCA_029287595.1 Halioglobus sp.
CTCCTGCAGCTGCTGCGTCTGTACCTCGTTGGCAACGCCATTTACCTGTAATGAGCGCAGCGCCGACAGCAGCGCCAGCAGCTCGCGTTCATCGGGGCTGGCGCCGCTGCCCGAGCGCCATTCGCCCCCCTCCCGGTGAATGCTGTAGGTATCGGCATCGACGCGCATGGGTGTCCTTATCTGCAGCAGCCTGGCGTCTATCCAGTCGCCGTCGTTTGCCGGGGCGTCGAAAACGTTGAAGTTCGTAGCGTAGATCTCGTCCCGTTCAGCGTGGCGGGCGTGCACCTTGCGAAAACCCGGAGAAGTTCCCAGGTACACTGTTCCCAGCGCACTGGAGCCGCTAAAGAACTCGATGCGTCTCTGGAAAAGATAATCGGCGACCTGGAAGCGTTGACGCGCCGGGGCGGAATGAGCCACCGGCCACTCTTCGCTTTGTGACGTCAAGGCGGTGAGCAAGCCGGTAACCATCTCGGGGTCAGCGGGCAGGGAGTGCAGTCCGGGCAGTAGCCAGTTGGCACCGGATTTCTGCAATACCAGCTCCTGCTTGCTGGCATCGGTGATGCGCACTTTGTCTACCGACCCCGAATCTGCGCTCCGCCATAAAGGCCCCGCCACGCTGTTTATGTTCTGCGGGCGTGGCCAGTACATTGCGACGACCATGGCGCACTGGATCAGCAGGATGAGCAGCAGGGTGCCGGTGGTGCGCCTCACAGGGACAGCTCCCGGGTATAGCGCCGCCGCTGTCGCCACCTCATGAACTGATGCAGCAGCGCCAGCAGCACCAGCCACAGGATGGCCAGCCCGTAATTGAAATACTCGATCAGTACCTGTGCCTGGCGCTCCATGGGTGGCAGGGTGCGATTGAAATGCGCGTGCGAGCGAATTTCCAGCAATTGGTCGTCCCGCAGGGACCAGTCAAGGGTATTCATGAACAGCTCCAGCGGGCCCAGATACTGGGTCCCTGTTGCCATGACCTGGGTGCTCAAAATCTGGTCGTCCATGAAATCGTTGGATGCAAACAGCACAATGCGCGCCGACTCTGCTGAGTGTTCAATCAGGCTGGTAATGTTGGTTCCCGGCGCGGCATCGGCAGCATGAAGCGGGTGGTCCCGCCCGGCAAAATAGGAGTCAAAACGGCCTTCGATCGCTACCCCCAGCTGTTGTGCCCCCGTCGCACTACCGGCATCTGTGCCGGGTTGGAAGCTGCTGAGGCCGTCTTCGTCCAGGCTTGGCATGATGTCCCTGGCATCACTGAGCCAGGAGTCGGTTGAGCTCTCCAGTAATGTGGTCAAACGGCGTCCCTTGCGCGCGGTCACGCTCAACGGTGAAGCCCAGGCCATGGTCAGCTGCGGCATGCCAGCCGTTATGGGGTGTTCACTATTAAGCCCGGGAGGGCGCAGATCGATAAAGTAGGGATAGTCGATCATGCTGATATCCTGAAACTCGTAGTCGCCGGTTTTGCGAGTGACGGGTGCCGGGAAGGCCGCACTTTGTTTGTCCAGTACCAGGGTATGGCCTATCGCGATACCCATGTGTGCCAGCCATTTTCGCAGGCCGCTGTTCCAGTCCTGCATGCGCAACTGGCCATCGCTCAGCTCCGCGGTATAGGGTGATGTGGCCAGTACCACAGTGCCGCCGCGCATCAGGAACTGGTCGATGGCCAGTACCGCTGCCTCTGACAGTTGTTGTGGGGCGACTACCGCCAGGATGTCCGCATCCGGCGACACGTATCCATCGGACAGGTTTTCCAGTCTTATGCTGTAGTCCTCGGTGATGGCCTGCTCCAGGTTGCTGAAGGTCGGGCCACCCAGTTTGTAGCGCGCCATTTGGGCATTGACCCCGGGTACGGCCAGGGCGACAGTGCGGGTAAACCCGCTGGCGAAGCGTCGCAAGCCGGCGTCCAGCGCCTGGCGAAATCCGCTGGAAGCGAATTCCTCGGTGGGTAACTGCACGACCTGGCGGGTATCGGCCAGGGTGAGGTAGAAATAGAATTCCCGCTCTGCATCCATCGCCGATACCATGGGCTGGAAGCCCCACTGATCGGCGATCTGCCTGGCCACGGCCCCATCACCGGCTTCCGGCGCGATAAAACGTACGCTGAATTTCCCGTTTGAGTCAGCCACGACCTGCTGCAATTCGCTGGCAACAGCGTCCTTATAGACCAGCAACTGTTCCGGTAACAGCTCGTCTTGCGATACATAGGCGATAAATTCCACCGGCTCGTCGATGCCATCAAACAGATTTCCGCCCAGTCGATATTTTTGCAGTACATCCTTGATCGCCCGGGTGATGTCGTACTCCGGGTTGCGCAGGGACACCTCTGCGGCATTGTTATTGGCGGTATGCACTTCGATCAGGTCCTTGAACCCCAGGGTTTCGTACTCGTCGCCATAGTGGACGAGAATGTTGAAGTAGGAGTTGATCAGCGCGGCCTGGTAGCGATCTGAAACCTTGAACGGCGCGGGCTTGATACCGTATTTTTCGTTGGCCTCCTGCTCCAGTTCGGGGTGTAGCGCCGGGTCAATGAGTTCGACACGGACCCGGCCCTTGCCCGCGACCTCGTACTCTCGCAACAGGTCATGCAACTGGGGTACCAGGGGCGCCAGCAGGGGGTGGGTCCTGGCGCTGAAGTACCCGCGGATCAGCAGTGGCTCCTGGAGTCGGTCAAGGAAGGCGTGGGTGGGTTGGGATATCGAATAGAGCTTGCCGTGGGTCAGATCCAGCCGCAGCATGTCGATACGCGCCAGCCAGATATTGGCTAACACCAGGTTGCTCAGTAACAGCACGGTGGCGATACGCCAGTAGCGATGCCGGGATGTGGAGACGCCGCGGGCCCAGCGCTCACTCTCCAGACTGTATACATTCAGTGCCAGGAAGGCGCCGCCCAGACTCAGGTAATAGACCAGGTCGCGGATGTCTATCACGCCCCGGGTAATGCTCTCGAAACGGGCGCCACTGCCCAGGCGGCGCAGGGCCGTTGCGGTATTGTCGTTGAAAAAGTCGGTGAAGGCCGGACTGCCAATCAGGTACAGAAAGCCGCACAGGACTACGGTCCCGATCAGGCTGACAATGGCATTGTCCGTGCGCGAGGACACGAACAGGCCGGCGCTCAGGTAGGCGGACCCCAGTAGCACAGCGGCCAGGTACCCCCCCGCTACAGGACCCCAGTCCAGGTCGGCTATCAACGCCACTGTGACGGGAAGGGGCGCAGTGCAGACCAGCGCCAGCAACAGCAGGGTAAGGCAGGCGCGAAATTTACCCAGTACAAAGCGCCACAGACTAGCCGGTTGGGTTAACACGTGTTCCAGCGTGCCGCTGCGACGCTCCTCGCTCCACATACGCATGGTCAGCGCGGCACACAGGAAGATAAGCAGAATGGGCATCCACTCGAACAGGGGCCGGATATCGGCAATATTGCGCGCAAAGAAAGATTCAGCCCAGAAGAACACGAACAGGCTCACTGCGGCAAAACAGGCAAGGAATAGCCAGGCTACAGGGGAGGCGAAGAAGGAGCGAATTTCCTTGCGTGCCACCCGGCGCGCGACTGCGTTAGCTGCCACCGGTATTTGCCTCGCGAAACACGCTCTCCAGATCACGTACCACGGGTTGTAGCTGGTACAGGCTGGCGCCGGCGTTGACGACACAGCGGGCGATATTATTGGCTGCGGTATCCGGGTCTGCGGTGTCATGCAGAGTGAGCAGGAACTGCAGCTGGCTGCCCGGGGTCGGGACGTTTTCAATGTTGGAGATCTGCGGCATGCGCCGCAGGTAGTCGGGCAGGGCATCGATATCCGCGTTCGTGCGCAGTTGCAGTGTCCTGCTTTGGCGCAACTGCGCCAGGTGCGCGTCCAGTACCAGTTTGCCCTGGCGCAACATCAGCACGCGGTCGCAGATTGCATCCACCTCCTGCATGATGTGGGTAGAAAGGATAACCGTGGCACGCCGCGCCAGCTTGCGAATCAGCGTGCGCATATGCTCGGTCTGTTCCGGGTCCAGCCCGTTGCCTGGCTCGTCCAGTATCAGCATGCGGGGTCTGCCAAGCAGTGCCTGGGCAACACCGACACGCTGCCGCAGGCCGCGCGACAGGGTATTGATAGGATCCAGCGCCCGTTCTTCCAGTGCTGTGGCGCTGATCGCCTCCCGCATCTGCTGGTAGCGATCTGTTGATGCAACACCCTTCAAAGTAGCGGCGTATTCGAGGTAATCCGCCACCATCATGTCCGGGTATACCGGCAGGTTTTCCGGCAGGTAGCCCAGTTGCTGCTGTATCTGGTGCGCATTGGTGGCCAGCGCTGCACCGTCGATGTCAATACTGCCGCCGGATGGCTCCAGGTAGCCGCTGAGCATGCGCATGATGGTGGTTTTACCGGCGCCATTGTGGCCCAGCAAACCGACGATTTCGCCGCTGCCAATAGTGAAGGACACCCCGTCCACCGCGAGGTTCTTGCCGTAGCGTCGGGTCAGTGATTGTACTTCTATCATGTGGCTTGGCTTCTTGTACTGGTTGGCGTCCCTGGCTGCACTGGTAGTTGCAGCTTTGGCATCACCAGCGAGGTCAGGCTGAGAATAATAACTTAATAATGAATGCTACCAGTACCAGATTCAGTACCATCCGGACCAGGGCTTCACCCCGACTGACCGTAAAGTGTGCGCCCAGGTATCCGCCAAGGGCGTTGCCCAGGGCCAGCGCCAGACCAATGACCCAGATTATCTCCACCTGGCTGGCGAACACCCACAGGGCCGCGATGGTATAAGTGGCGATGATGAACACCTTGTGCATATTGGTGCGCACCAGGTCCAGCCCCATGACACGGTTCAGGATCGGCATCAGGATAAAGCCTACGCCCAACTGGATGAAGCCTCCCCAGAATCCCGCCGCTACCATCAGCAGGTGTCCGTTGATCAATTGTTTGCGACTGGGCTGGTGATCTTCCGGGTTTTCTGAGGAACCTTTGTCGAAATGCATCACCAGCATCACGGCCACCATGATCAGCGCCAGAGCGCGGTTGAACCAGGCGCCGTCCAGCTGCGTGCCGGCCAGGGCCCCGACTACTGCCCCCGGCAAGGCGCAGGCAGCGAGTGTCAGGCTGAGTTTGAAATCGTGAAATCCGCGCCGGGCGAAGGTGACTATAGCGGTCAGGTTTTGTGCCAGGATGGCGATACGATTGGTGCCGTTGGCCACGGGCCCGGGCAGGCCCAGGAAGATCAGTACCGGCACCGTCAGTAGCGAGCCGCCACCGGCCATCACGTTGAGGAAGCCGCCCGCGGTGCCCACCACAAACAGCAGCACACCTTGCCACAGCTCCACTGTCAGTCAGCCGTCCACGGTTCGCGCATGGTGACAAATTCTTCGGCCGCCGTGGGATGAATACCAATAGTGCTGTCGAAAATTGCCTTGGTAGCGCCTGCCCGCAGCGCAATGGCGATACCCTGCATGATCTCCCCCGCGTCGGGCCCCATCATATGAACGCCCACTACCCGGTCAGATGCATCGTCCACAATCAGCTTCATGAAAGTTTTTTCATCGCGGCCACTGATAGTGTGCTTCATCGGCTTAAAGCTGGATTTGTACAGGCGGATATCGCCGAATTTGTCGCGAGCCTGCTGCTCAGTAAAACCCACGGTGCCGATATTCGGCTGGCAGAAAACCGCGGTGGGAATAAAGTCGTAGTCTACCTGCTGCTCGGCATTGCCGAACTGCTCGCGTGCAAAGGCCATGCCCTCAGCCAGGGCCACTGGTGTCAGCTCCATGCCGCCGATCACGTCACCCACCGCAAAAACACTGGGCTCGGCGGTGCGGAAGTGCTCGTCTACCTCCACCATGCCGGCCGGGGTGAGTCGGGCGTTTACATTCTCCAGCCCCAGGCCCTGCAGGTTGGGCTTGCGCCCGGTGGCGTAGAGTACGGTATCGGCCTCCAGGCTGTCGCCGTTAGTAAGGGTGATTTGCAGGCCATGACTACCTGGCTGGATGCTCGCTACATTGATGTCAAAGCGCAGGTCTACGCCGGTCTTGGGGATTTCCTGGGCTGCATGGGTGCGAATATCCTCGTCGAAACCACGCAGAAACAGAGGTCCGCGGTACAGCTGAGTCACCTGGGCACCCAGGCCGTTGAAAATACCGGCGAACTCCACCGCGATATAGCCGCCGCCCACGATAACCAGTCGCTGGGGGAATTGCTCCAGATCGAAGATCTCGTTGGAGGTAACGGCATATTCACTGCCGGGGAAATCCGGTATGTGGGGCCAGCCCCCGGTAGCGATGAGAATCTTCCCGGCGCTGTAGTGTTGTCCGCTGACGATGACAGTGTGCGCATCCACGATACCGGCGCGGCCGTCGATAATATCGACATCCACTCCACCCAGCAGATTGCGGTAAATAGCATTGAGCCGTGATATTTCCGTTTTTTTGTTGTCACGCAGTGTCGCCCAGTCGAAAGGTGTCGGGCCGCTGTCCCAGCCAAAACCCCTGGCGTCCTGGAAAGCCTTGCCGAACTCGGAGGCGTAGACGTAGAGTTTCTTGGGCACACAGCCCACATTGACGCAGGTGCCCCCCATGTAACGATCTTCCGCCACCGCCACGCGGGCACCGAAACCAGCGGCCATGCGGGCGGCGCGCACGCCACCCGAGCCGGCGCCGATAACGAACAGGTCATAGTCAAATTCAGCCATTTTTTTCTCCTGTTTTTCTTACCGCCGCCGCCAGTTGTTGCAGCAGGGGCTCGGTGTCCTCGAGTGACAGGCAGGCATCGGTGATGCTCTGACCGTAGCTTAGGGGCCGCCCTGGCTCGACCGACTGGGATCCCCCCAGCAAATGGCTTTCCAGCATGATACCGCGAATAGCTGTCTGCCCCTCTTCAATCTGCTCACATACGTCTGCTACCACCAGCGCCTGGCGCGCGGGGTCCTTTTCGCTGTTGCCGTGGCTGCAATCGACGATGATTGATGGCGTGAGCTGTTGCCCGGCCAGCGCAACAGCGGCCTCGTGAACAGCCTGCGCATGGTAATTAGGACCGCTGCTTTTGCCGCCGCGCAGTATCAGATAACAATGAGGATTGCCCTGGGACTGGAGAATCGCCGGGGTCCCCTCCTTGGTCAGCGAGGGAAACCAGTGGCCGTGCTGCGCGCTGCGTATGGCATCGATGGCGACGTCTACCTGGCCGTCGGTACCGTTCTTGAAGCCAACCGGCATGGATAGGCCCGAGGCCAGCTCCCGGTGGATCTGGCTTTCTACCGTCCTGGCCCCTATGGCCCCGAAACTGACCAGCTCGGCGTAGTACTGTCCCAGTGTGGTATCCAGGAACTCGCTGGCGGCGGGCAGCCCCAGTGCCGCCACGTCCAACAATACCTTGCGCGCCAGGTGCAGCCCTTTATTGATATGAAAGCTGCCGTCAAGATCCGGGTCATTGATCAGGCCCTTCCAGCCCACCACAGTGCGCGGCTTTTCAAAGTAGACGCGCAATACAGGAAGGATGGCGTCCGAGAGGGGTTCACACAGGGCCTTGAGGCGTTTGGCGAAGTCCAGCAACGCTTCGGGGTCGTGCACCGAACAGGGGCCGACGATGACCAGCAACCGCGGGTCGCTGCCACCCAGGACCTGCTCTATGTCGTGCCGGGCGTTGGCGATGGTCACCGCACTGGCCGCAGGCAGGGGCAGTTCTTCCGCCAGCACCCAGGGCGTGATCAGTGGCCGTGCGTTACCGATGCGCACATCGTCAGTTGGCTTGTTCATAGCGTTGTCCGCGGTAAGTGAGTGCGAATGTTGCCCGATGGGCAGACAGGCGGCAAGTTCGCAGGGTTAAGATACGCGGCACTTGTCGATAGTAAGTACTTGCTACCAATATTTATACTGTATTACTTGGTGTTACCGTGTGATTGCTGTCCCGGATATGAAAAAGGCGACCGTTGGCCGCCCCCCTGATGACCGCCCCCGGAACGTCCTAGCGGGACCCCTTGATCAGGCTGCGGAACCAATCCGCCAGTGTTTCGTGCTTGTAGTCGGTGAACTCCCCGGCATCCATGAACATACCGTGCTCTTCGCAGGTTTCGTACCAGATATGTGGCTGATCCGGATCCGAGGCTTTTTTCATATCCTTGCCGCAGCGGGGGCAGGCGATATCCTCCACGGTGTCCCAATCCTTGCCTTCGCGGGCCTCGCCAATATCAAGGGCATCACCCATCCACTTCTTCTTCAGCAGGTCTGCCTCGCCATGGTCGAACCACATGCCCTGGCAGCCGGTGCAGCGATCAATGAGCAGGTTACCGCCATAGCTGATCTCGTCCATACCGTGACCGCACTTGGGGCATTTAATGACATGTACTTCCGGGTCGAATTCCATCTGCTTTTCCCACTTGTTGCTGTTTATGGCGACTATAATAGCCCCCTTGGGCCGAATTGGCGAAGAGTCTAGCGCAGGCGGTAACATTTTTCTCCCCATGGAGGGATTTGACCCCACGATTTTTTGCTAAACAAGGGCATTTTTCAGCCACAGTTAATGTCCCTGGATGAAAATGGCAATATACCCGTGATACGTACGCCGGGGTTCGGCCAACAAGGTAGGGAGGATCGAGATGCGCTTAATGACAGTTCTGGTCACTTTGACGATGCTTTTGTCGGGTGTAAAGGCGACAGCCGAGAGTAGTATCGAGGCGGGTAAGGCGGCGTATGCGGTGTGTGCCAGCTGCCACGGCGACCAGGCCCAGGGAAATGAGGCATTGCAGGCTCCGCGCCTGACCCATCTGCAGCCCGTATATATCGCCGCCCAACTGCAGAAATTCAAGTCCGGCATTCGTGGCGGCACAGGGTCCAGCCCCGCTGCCATGCAGATGGCAGGAATAGCTGCCACCCTGGCCGATGAGCAGGCGATGCACGATGTGGCTGCCTATATCGTGTCGCTGGATAACACGCCAGCCACAGTGACGGTGGCAGGTGACCTGGTAATGGGCGGCGATTACTACAACCAGTTTTGTGGTGCCTGTCACGGCGCGGCCGCCGAGGGCAATCCGGCGCTGAATTCGCCGGCGCTGGCGGGCGCAGGCGATTGGTACCTGATGGCACAGCTGCAGGCGTTTCGCGAGGGCACCCGTGGCAGACACCCCGATGACCGCACCGGCAAGCAAATGCGTGCTATGGCGGGTGTATTACCAAGCGAACAGGCGATGCGTGACGTGGTCGCATTTATCACCAGTCTCCAGCAGTGATTACAATTCGCCATATTGTAACCCTGCTGTGCGCCTGCCTGAGTGCCTGGGGTGGTGCCGCAATGGGTCAGGATGCCTTCGCCCTGAGCGAAGACTGCCCGCCGGGCTTCGAATTGACCTCCGGACACTGCGAACTGCGCAGCCTGTACCTGATGTATTCCTCGTTGGAAGGCGCGGGTGTAGGCGGGTTGAAAACCGGTTTGCCCGTTTACCGGGACGGTTTCAGTCCTCAGCAGATCGACTTGGGGCGCTACCTGTTTTTTGACCCGGTATTGTCTGCTGATGCCAGCGTATCCTGCGCCAGTTGCCATAATCCCGATCTGGGCTTTTCCGATGCGCGCGGTCGCAGTGTGGGGATTACCGGTGATCCGCTGGCTCGCTCAGCGCCCACGCTGTGGAACGTGGCATTCCTGAAGTCATTTTTCTGGGATGGCAGGGCTGTCAGCCTGGAACAGCAAATGCTGGGCCCCCTTTACGATGCCCATGAAATGGGTAGCTCTCCGGAAATCCTGTTGCAGACCCTGAACTCGATACCGGCCTATCGCCGCTTGTTTGCAACGGCCTGGCCCGACGCATTCGCAAGTCCTGATTCGCAGATCCGCCTGGACCAGGTCTACACCGCGATCACCGCTTTCCAGGCGACTCTGGTTTCCCTGAACAGTCGTTATGACCAGTACGCCCACGGCTACGAGGATGCACTAACCGAGCCGGAAAAAGAGGGCCTCAATGTTTTCCGTTCCTTTGTCGCACGCTGCGCCGAGTGCCACACACCGCCCCTGTTTACCAACCAGCAGATAGCAGTTATCGGCACGCCTGAACCGGATGGCCTGCCATTTGACCCCGGTGCGCAGGTGCCGATGGCAGAGCCCAGCCAGCGTGGTGGCTTCAAGGTACCGTCCCTGCGTAATATAGAGCTGACGGCGCCCTATATGCACTCCGGAAAGTTCGCCACCCTGCGCGAAGCGGCTGCCTTTTATACGGGTGGACGCGGGCATGCCGTGCCGGAGGGTGAAGAGCTGAAGATTCACTGGCACATATGGGAGCCAGACTTGACTGACCAGGAGCTTGATCGCCTGGTGGACTTTCTCAAGACCCTGACCGACGAGAGCTTCAAGCCTCGTACACCAACTCTGCTGCCCTCGGGATTGCAAGTAGTTCACAATAGGCCCGTCGAAGCGGGCATTACCCAAACGGGAGCTGAGCATAATGAATAAATTGATCGGCGTTATGGCAGCCATTGCCTTACTGGCTGGCGGTTTTTACCTGGGACAGGCCCGTCAGCCTGCGCCAACAGTGATCAAGGTTCCCTCTGAACCCAAAGCTGCGTTCACCTCCTCCGGGGCTGAGGAAGTGGCCGCTGCCGCTGTCGGGCCTGCCAATGTGCGTACCCTGCACACGCCCACCAGCGGCGAGTTGATTGTGGTTAACGATGGCGAATCCATACAGGCGGCAGTGAAAGCTGCCAGCCCCGGTGCCGTGATCAAGGTTATGCCGGGCACCTACAAGGAAACGGTCTACATCGACAAGGACAATATCACCCTGTCAGGTGTGATCGAACAGGGCCGCTATCCTGTGCTGGAAGGTGAGGGCATACGGAATGACGCGGTGTTGTACTCGGGCAACGGCGTCACCATCGAAAACCTGTATATCACCCATTACAAGGGCAATGGCATAATGGGCCAGGCGGGCAACAACTTTATTATTCGCAATAACTTTGTTGTCGATACCGGTGTGTACGGCATCTTTCCACAATTGGGCAAAAACGGCATCGTTTCTCACAATGTCGTT
>JARFQU010000166.1 GCA_029287595.1 Halioglobus sp.
TAATTCCTCTACCTGGCTCCCGTAACCGGGACTACCACTGGTATCCAGTTGTTCCAGTACCATGCGGGCGCGTCCCCACTCATGGTGCTCCAGATATTGTTGTGCAAGATTCAACAACACATCGGGGTTGTTTGATTTCCGGGCGATCAGTTCCAACATGGATACCCCCAGTTCAAGCTACTCAGTCAGCGCCTTCCAGCAGTAGCACACCCGCTCCAGTATTGGATATGGGCGCATGGTAGTGCTTGTGCAGGCAGTTCACTTTTTCACCCAGCGCACCTCGCATTACCAGCCACATGATGGTTTCGATGCCCTCGGTACCCGCCTGCTCAATAATTTCGTCGTTACTCTGGTTGGCGAACCAGTCAGGATCATTGATGACGCTTTCAATACAGGCCAGGTCGTAGTCGACATTGATGATTCCGGCACGCTCACCCTGTAACTGGTGAGACAGCCCTCCGGTACCCGCTATTACAACTTTCATATCCTCAGGGTAGGATTCGATCGCCACTTTCAGGGCCTGACCCACTTTGTAGCAGCGCCTGGCACTCGGAACTGGGTGCTGAACCGTGTTCACAGCAAACGGTATTGATTTAATTGGCCATACCTCGTGGTCGCCAAACAGTACACGCATCGGGTTGACAAAACCGTGGTCCACCAGCATCTCCTGGCACGTGCACATGTCAAACTCCTGGTTAATCAAGGATTCGGCCACGTGCCAGGAAAACTCCGCATCGCCTGTAAAGGGCGAAGTCGGCTTCAGGCCCCAGCCCTCATCGGCGTTCTCGTATTTATCGGCACAGCCAATGGCAAATGTGGGCACCTTGTCCAGGAAGAAATTGAGGCCATGGTCGTTGTAAACAACAACAATAAGATCCGGCTTTTTCTCTTCCAGCCATTCGTGAACCGGCTTGTAACCATCGAAGAAACGCTTCCAGTAGTGTTCTTGTGTTAAACCGTCGCTAATTGCATTCCCTACTGCCGGGATATGTGATGTGGTTATGCCACCAATAATTTTAGCCATTCCAGTAACCGCCCTCTTGTTCCAGTCTCTCTTCCAGCCCTTCACGCTTCTCTAGCAACTTTTCCCGGAACTCATCACCCGATATTCCCTGGAATGCAGCTCCGGCATCCTGCACGCTCAAACCGCGGGGAATAGCGAACTTGGCCATGTAGTAAATATTTGCCCCTGATCGTAAGACACCCAAAAAGTCCTGGCTCACCACCAGTTCCTTCTGCTCATCAGTAAGGCCGAACTTATCGCAATAGGCGACAGGATCTGCATCAAATTCCTTGCGATTTTTTTCTTCATTGAACGAGTAAAACAACTTGTTCATAGCATAGGAGCTGTGCGCTCGCCTACCGTCGAAAACATAGCTGCCCGGGATATCCTCATATTCGTGCTTCTTCCAAACCATCTGTCAAAACTCCTCTGTATCTATTTCTGCCTGGGTTGCGGATGGATAACGCTCTCCGCTCACTGAGCCCAGGTTGATGAGCTCACCTGCCCTGGCAAGAATTGTCGGATCGATATTGATTTCACCTGCCCGCCTGTTTTGCTCCAGGTGATCCAGGGATCGGGTACCCGGAATCGGGATAATGTTGTCGCCCTGTTGCAGTAACCAGTTGAGCGCCAGTTGGCCAGGGTAGCAACCTGCCTCGTTGGCCAGTTCAGTAAATTGCCAGAACAGGGCCTGGTTGGCCGTGTAGTTCGGCTCCTGGAAACGCGGCATACCCCGCCGGATGTCCTTCTCGGCCATTTGCTCAGGGCCTTCCACACCGCCGCTGAGAAAACCCCTGGCGAGCGGACTGAAGGCAACAAAAGCGACCCCCAGTTCCCGGCAGGCATCCAGTACGGCAATCTCGGCGTTACGCGTCCACAGTGAGTATTCCGTTTGCACAGCTGCTACCGGGTGGACTGCGTGTGCTTTGCGCAGCGTATCCGCGGACACTTCTGACAGGCCCAACGCACCCACTTTCCCCTGCTTTACCATCTCGGATAAGGCGCCCATGCTGTCCTCGATGGGAACAGACTTGTCCCAGCGGTGCAGGTAGTAAAGGTCGATATGATCGGTCTGCAGGTGTCGCAGCGAGTCTTCGATTGTCTTCATCAATGATTCGGGCCGGCCATCGATAACGCGCACACCATCGACACCTGTCATGCCGCACTTGCTGGCCAGGTAGATATCATTGCGCCGGTCACCGAGCGACTCGCCGACCAACCTTTCATTGTTGCCGAAGCCATAAAGCGCCGCCGTATCGAAGTGACGCACACCGATATCGTAGGCGTGGTGGAGCAGCCGTACTGCATCCTCCTTTGCTGGAGGGTAGCCGTAGGCATGGCTCAGGTTCATACAACCAAGCCCTATCGCCCCAACCTCCCGTGACCCTATTTTGCGCTGGTACATCATCGAATCCTTCAATCAGCCAGTTGCTGCTCGAGGTCGTGCAGCACCTTGTAGCAGGGCAGCACCTTGCTGACGCTGGAACGCGGCTCCCGGCCCTCCTGAATCGCAGCCAGGAAGTCCCGGTCCTGCAGCTCGATTCCATTCATGGAAACGTCGACCTGTGAGACGTCGATAGCCTCTTCCCGACCGTCCACCAAGTCGTCATAGCGGGCGATATAGGTGCCGTTATCACAGATATAGCGGAAGAAGGTGCCCAGCGGACCGTCATTGTTAAATGACAGTGACAGGGTACAAATCGCGCCGTTTTCTGCCTGCATCTGGATCGACATGTCCAGGGCAATGCCGAGCTCCGGGTGGATGGGGCCCTGGATTGCGTTCGCCTTGACGATGGGAGACCCCGCCTGGTAGGCAAACAGGTCGACCGTGTGTGCCGCGTGGTGCCAGAGCAGGTGGTCTGTCCAGCTGCGGGGCTCACCCTTGGCGTTAATATTCTTGCGGCGGAAGAAGTAGGTCTGCACATCCATCTGCTGGATATTGAGTTCGCCCGCTTTAATACGGTTGTGAACCCACTGGTGCGACGGGTTGAAGCGGCGGGTGTGGCCCACCATACAGACCAGTCCCGTCTCCTTCTGGGTATTCATGACCGCCTCGGCATCAGCCCAGCTGTCCGCCAGAGGGATCTCCACCTCTACGTGCTTCCCAGCCTGCATGCACTGGATCGCCTGCGAAGCGTGCAGCTGGGTGGGCGTACAAAGGATTGCAGCCTCCGCGTCAGTCGCGGCCAGCGCCTCGCCGAGATCGCTGGATACGTGGCCAATACCATACTCTTGCGCCACCGCCTCGACCTGCTCGGGCATGTCCCCGACCAATGAGACCACCTCCATGCCGTCAATGTTCTTGATGCCATCGAGATGCTTGATACCAAAGGCACCCGGGCCCGCAAGCAATACTTTCATACTATGTCTCCTGATTAATCTCTAAACTGATGTCAGATTGCCGATTCTTCGGGCCAATAGAGTCGCATAGGGTTATCTACCAACAGTTTTTGTTGCAATTCAGCCGTACTGGCAATGCGCGGGATGTAGTCCACCAACATGCCCTCGTCCGGCGTATGTGAGCGCATATTCGGATGCGGCCAGTCCGTACCCCATAGCACCCTGTCCGGGAAGGCTTCGACAACCTTGCGAGCGAAGGGAACCACATCGTCGTAACGGTAATCCTGTTGTTGTGTAAGGCGCTCAGGGCAGCTCACCTTGCACCAAAAATTGTCGTTCTCTTGCAACAGCTTGAGAAACAGGCTGAATTCCTCGCCATCGACAGGCTTGCTGACATCCGGCCTGCCCATATGGTC
>JARFQU010000227.1 GCA_029287595.1 Halioglobus sp.
GTGGTGCTGCGTATGATTAACCGTGGCTATGAGGCACTTTTCTTCAGGAGACGTCAGAATCACGTCCATTTCAACTGAAGCACAGAAACCCATGAACCGACTAAAAACTGAACCTACTATGATCCTTGAAGAAAATTGGTCCACATTTTCGTATTTTTACCAGTCCGATTCCCAGCTACTCAAGCCTCAAACCGGAACCCTCAACACCACGAAATTGTCTATATTTGATGGGATATGAAACCTGCTGCGGGGATTGCATATACTCAACTCAGGAGGTAATTATGAACTTGATACACTTCAATCCATTCAGGGAAATGGATAGCTTATTCAGCCGTTTCCGGCAAGACTGGGACGGCGACTTTAATCTGCAGAACTTCACCCAGTCTGACTGGACTCCACCGGTAGACATCAACGAATCCGACAAGGAGTTTCTGATTACCGTCGAGGTTCCGCAAATTGACAAGGACGATATCAAGGTCCGGGTCCAGGACGGCATGCTCAGTATTTCCGGTGAACGCAAATACGAAAACGAGGACAAGAAGGCGCACAGGATCGAACGTTTTTACGGCAGCTTTCAGCGCACATTCAAGCTTCCCGAAAACGTGAAGGAAGACATGATACATGCTGATCACAAAAATGGCGTTTTATACCTGACAATGCCGAAATCCAAGGAGGCAACGCCGGCACTGCTGGATATCAAGATCCACTGATAGTGGTTAGGCTGTAACTGAGTCCCGCTATTTAGCTGGTATTGAGCGGGTGAATCCCGGTCAATAGACCATAAAAGGTCTGTTGGCCGGTGGGGCCTTACTACAATCTGCTACTTTACCAGCTACCGGTACTTTCCATCGAAGCCCACGGTTCCTGCGTTGGCAATGAATCGCCTTTCTGAAGTAATTCGATTGAGATTCCATCGGGTGAGCGTACAAAGGCCATGTGGCCGTCCCTGGGTGGGCGGTTGATGGTAATGCCTGCATCCATTAGCTTTTGGCACAAAGCATAGATATCATCGACGGCGTAGGCCAGGTGGCCAAAATTGCGACCGCCGCTATACTCTTCGGGATCCCAGTTCCAGGTCAATTCGACCTGTGCGTCTTCGTCACCGGGAGCTGCCAAAAACACCAACGTAAAGCGCCCACCGGGGGATTCCTTTCGTTTCAGTTCAACCAGGCCGAGCTTGTTGCAGTAAAAATCCAGTGATTCCGCGAGGTCTGTTACCCTCACCATGGTATGCAGGTATTTCATCGATGAACTCCTCCAAAATGTAGTGCAATAGTTTACCTGCCTTGCCTGTTTCATTCACCCTCATAACGTGCCTGGCACGATGTTGAAGCCGGGCGGCTTTTTGGTTCGGGCGTTTGCTTTCGTTGTTACTTGACGTGCGCATTACCAACAAATATAGGACAAAGCCCGGTCTGCAGAGTAAAATGCGCAACCTTAATTGTCTGCGGTCTATCTTATGCCCCTGTTACGTCTCGACAACACCTCGTTACATTATGGAAACCTTGCCCTGCTTGATGGTGTTGATTTCAGTATTACCAAGGGCAACAGGATTGGTTTGCTGGGGCGCAATGGCGCCGGAAAAACAACACTTCTGAAAGTGCTGGCAGGTGAAATTGTGCCCGATTCCGGCGAACGCTGGTTAAGACCCGGCACACGTATCGCCTGGTTGCAGCAGGTGCTGCCAGAAGCCGATGAGCAGACGGTCTATGATGTGGTGGCCTCCGGTCTCGCTGAAACCGGACAATTGTTGGCCGAGTATCATCACCTGGTCCAGGCTGAAGAAACCACCGATATGAATGCATTGGCGCGTGTTCAGGAAAAACTGGAGGCGTTGGATGGTTGGCGTCTGCAACAGCGGGTGGAGACCACCATCACACAGCTGGATTTACCAGCCGATGCCAGTATGTCGGAGCTGTCGGGTGGCTGGAGACGCAGGGTGGCGCTGGCCCGGGCACTGGTGAGCAAGCCGGATATTTTGTTGCTGGATGAGCCTACCAACCATCTCGATATCCCGGCTATCCGCTGGCTCGAGGAGCAACTGCGAAACTTCAAGGGCGCCTTGATATTAATTACCCATGATCGCCGCTTCCTGCAAAACGTGGCCAACTGGATGGCTGAGCTGGACCGGGGGCACCTGACGCTCTGGCAAGGGGATTACCAGGGCTTTCTCCGTCACCGTGAGCAACAGTTGCTGGCAGAGGAAAGGGCCAATGAACTTTTCGACAAGAAACTGGCCCAGGAAGAAGTCTGGATACGCCAGGGTATCAAGGCACGCCGTACCCGCAACGAAGGGCGGGTGCGGGCGCTTAAAGCCATGCGCGACGAGCGCCAACAGCGCCGTGAGCGCAGCGGTACGGCCAAATTCGCGGTGGAGGGTTCCGGCCAGTCAGGCAAGATTGTCGCGGAGCTGGAGGGTGTCAACATGCGCTACGGCCAGCAGTGCATTCTGAAGAATTTCTCCACCATCATACAGCGCGGTGACCGCGTGGGTATCGTGGGCCCCAATGGCGCGGGCAAATCTACACTGGTAAAAATCCTGCTGGGGGAATTGCAACCCGACAGCGGCTCGGTCAAATTCGGCAGCAAACTGGAAGTGGCCTACTCGGACCAGCTGCGCGACCAGCTGGACCCGGAAAAAAATCTCATAGACAATGTCTGTGGCGGACAGGACTTTATTGAAATCAACGGCAAGCGCCGCCACGCCATCTCCTACCTGGGGGACTTCCTGTTCAGCCCGGAGCGGGTGCGCACACCGGCCAAGGCACTTTCCGGCGGCGAGCAGAACCGCGCGGTCCTGGCCAGGCTGTTCAGTAAGCCCGCCAATCTGCTGGTCCTGGACGAACCCACCAATGACCTGGATATCGAAACCCTGGAGCTGCTGGAGGAAATCCTGCTGACCTTTGAAGGCACGGTGCTGCTGGTCAGTCACGATCGGGACTTCATGGACAATGTAGTCACCGGCCTGCTGGTATTGGAAGGGGATGGTGTGGTCAGTGAACAGGCCGGAGGCTATAGCGACTGGGAGGCGCGCGGGGGGCGCCTGCGCTCCCCTGAGAACCCCGCGGCGGCGGGGCAACCAGCAAAGCCGACACCCCAGGCCACTGAAGTAGCGGCCACCCCAGCGGCGGACAAGCGAAAATTGTCCTACAAAGACCAGCGTGAACTGGACGCCCTGCCGGGGCTGATCGAAGAGCTGGAGCAGAGTCAGCAGGCGCTGGAAGAAAAGGTCTCCGACCCGGGTTTCTACCAGCGGGACCAGGCCGAGGTGGAACAGGTGCTGGCGGACCTTACCGATGTGCAGGCAAAACTGGAAAGCGCCTTCGAGCGCTGGTCGCAGCTGGACGGCTGAGGCTGAGCGCCACTGATGCCAGCTTGCGCCGCCGTGTCATTCCGGCGAAAGCGGGGCTACAACGCGATTGAAGCTACAGCACACGGGCGACCGCTTTGGCCAGGTAATCCAGGTTGTTGGCATTGACGCCCGCAACGTTTATGCGCGAAGAATTCAACATATAAACCGCATCCTCCTCCCGCAGCCTCACGGCCTGTTCCACGCTCAGGCCGAGAAAGGAAAACATGCCTTTCTCCTGTTCAATAAAAGCAAAATCAGCGCCGCTGTAACGTTCCAGAGCATGACGCAAGCTACTGCGCAGGCCGTTGATGCGCTGACACATGCCCTGCAACTCCGCGCGCCACATTGCACCCAGCTGCTCATCCGCCAGGATGCGACCCGCCAGCAGTGCGCCGTGCGCAGGCGGCATGGAATACACGCGCCGGGCGGCCACCAGAGCCTGGCTCAAAATGGCATTGGCGTTGGACTCGCCGCTGCACACGAAAATGGCCGCGCCGGTGCGCTCCCGATACAGGCCGAGATTCTTGGAGCAGGACGCGGCAACAATGACCTCCGGCAGTCGCGATACCAGCAGGCGCAGGCCCGCTGCGTCCTCATCCAGGCCATCACCCAGGCCCTGGTAGGCAATATCGATAAACGGGGTAAACCCCTGTTGTTGCGCCATGTCTGCAATCACGCCCCACTGTTGCAGTGTCAGGTCCGCGCCGCAGGGATTGTGGCAGCAACCGTGCAGCAGCACGATATCGCCGGCGCGGGCCGCCTTGAGATCTTCCACCATGCCGTCGAAGTTGACCCCGTGGGTCAGTGGTTCATAGTAGCGATAGGTCTGGAAGGCCAGACCCACGCTGCCCAGCAGGGGAATATGCACCGGCCAGGTGGGGTCACTCACCCATACCCGGGCGTCCGGGGCCGCCGCGTGAATAACCTCCGCAGCGATACGCAGGGCGCCGCAGCCACCTGGGGTTTGTATGCTGGTCACCCGGCCCCCGGCGAGGGCAGAGCAGTCCTCACCCAGCACCAGGCGCTGTATGCCCTGGTTAAACAGCGGGTCACCCGCAGGCGGCAGGTAGGCCTTTGTGGTTTCCTCCTGCGCCAACAAGCGCTGGGCCTCCTGCACGGCGGCAAACACCGGGCACAGACCCTGCTCATCCATATAGATACCAACAGTGAGATCGACCTTGTCGGGATTGGTATCCGCCCGGCAGGCGGCGGCCAGTCCCAGGATGGGGTCAGCGGGCATTTGTTCCAGTTGTTCCAGCATAGGTCTGTCTCCGGGTGCTATAACTGCGCCAACAGTGCCGTCAGGAACTGCCAGAAAGGCGCAACTGTATCAATTTTCAGGCGCTCTGTGGGCGAGTGCGCACCTTTAATGGTCGGGCCGAAGGACAGTATATCCGTATCCGGCTTCTTGCCCTTCAGTATGCCGCACTCCAGGCCCGCATGAATGGCTTTCACAGCGGGCAGTTCACCGAACAATTCCCGGTGCAACAAACCCGCCCGCTGCAGCAGCGGGCTGTCAAAATCCGGCTGCCAGCCGGGATAGCCCACCACCGGCTTGACGCTGAGATGGAACGCCCGCGCCAGGGCCAATACCGAGCCCTGCAACGGCAGGCTCTGGTCCCAGTTGAAAAAGCGGTAGCTGGATTCGACAAATAATTCGCCGCGCTGCAGGCGCAGGATGGCCAGGTTAATACTCAGGTCCACCAGCTCCGCGGGCTGCTGCAGGTTATAGGCCTGCGCCCCGTGGGGCCAGGCGGCCACCAGGTCCAATAGCGCCGCGCTGTCCTGCTCACTAATAACATCCAGTACCGTTGCGGGTTCCAGCGCCAGCGCCAGATCCCCATCAGCCGCCGGCAGGTAGGCGCGCCAGCGACCCTGCCAGTCCCCCAGGCTGTTGGCCAGCTGTTCAGCGCTGGCGGCAGGGCAGGCAAAAATCACGCGTCCCTCCCGGGGAATCACATTATGGGCGACCCCGATGTCGATATCGCCAAGGCGCAGGCCCGGAACAGCCTCCAGGCACTGGCACAGCAATTTGATGGCATTGCCCAATTGCTCGTGAATTTGAATGCCAGAGTGGCCGCCGGCAAGGCCCCGCAGCACCAGGCTCCAGCACGTTTCACGGGCAGGATCTGCATCCAGTTGTCGAGTAAACTCCCAACCGCCGCCACCGGCACAACCGACATAAAGCTCGTTCCAATCCTCCGTGTCGAGGTTCAGCATCAGCTTGCCCGACAACATGTCAGCATCCAGGTTGAGGGCTCCACCGAGACCGGTTTCCTCGTCTACCGTAAACAGCAGTTCCAGCGGCGGGTGCATTACGTCGGGATCGGTCATCAGCGCCAGCGCCGCAGCGCAGCCCACGCCGTTATCCGCCCCCAGTGTGGTGCGATCCGCCCGCAGCCAGCCGTCCTCCACCTGCAGGCACAGCGGGTCGCGCTCAAAGTCATGCTCCTTGTCGGCGGTTTTCACCGTCACCATATCCAGGTGGTTCTGGATAATTACCGCGGGCCGCCCCTCCATGCCTGCGCTGGCGGCGACAGTTACCACAAGATTACCCTCGTCATCCATGCGCCAGTCATGGCCACCGGCGACGGCAAGGTCGATAACGTACTGGCGCACCGCCGCCTCGCGCTTTGAGGGCCGGGGAATCTGGGTAAGACAGTAAAAATGCTGCCACAGGTGGGCGGGTTGGGACGGGTAATTATCCGGTTTCATGCTGAACTCCCTGCTGGGCCGCGGATTATAGCCGAGTGGACCGCATCTGTTATTTTTCACACAAATCTAGGGGATTTTTTACGTCACAAACCTGTCACATAAAACTAGACTGTAATTGAAACTGATCCATCGATCATCGAGAGTGCTATGGAACGTATAGATAAGGGCAAGGTAAGCTTGGTTGAATTTCTCAACAGCATCAAATTTGCCCGTCGGGACAAAACGAATCAAACCGGCCAGTGCCCCACGCACTTCGCCCATTTCAACCCGCGCACCGGCACCACCCTCGCGCCGAAGGTTGAAGATTCGCAACTGATCCGCAGCGCCAACTAGGCAACGCGATCAGCCACTGCCTGTCCGGTACACGCCGGCCGGGTATGCCCAGAACCGTCAAATCCACTACTGTCACAAACCCGATGCTCTAGCAGCGCGGCAACGCCGTCAGTGATCCTATACCACACGCACCAGTGGTCTGATGTGCTCACTGCGGCACAGGGCCCAGCGACGCTGGGGCTCCACCAGGTGATTGGCAATCACGGCGAATACCAGTGGATTAAAGGGAAAGCCCACATGGCTGGCCATCACCGCCATATTGGTGACATAGCGGGGGTCGCCCTGGCATCTGGCAATGCCCGCCCCGACAATGCCATCTGACTCGCTGAACAAGGCCAGCACAGGAACGCGCAGCTTTCCTCCGCTATAGGTGTGCCCCACCCAGCGCTCCAGGGCCGCATCATCCACTTCATTGTCGTAGAGATTACCCATCACGCTGTACAGTGCGGTACCGCGCGGATCGCCATAAGGCGTACCCAGGGTGATCGCCTGGCGCACCCACTGGGGAAACCGGTGGGCCACGGCCACAGCGTAGAGCCCACCCAGGCTCCAGCCTATGAGGGTCACTTTACCGCCACTGGAGATAAACTCCCGCTCTACCAGGCCGGCAATCACATCTTCGGTCTGCGCGCGGTGCTCCAGGAAATCGTCGATGTCCTGGGAGCGCACCTCCGAGGCATTGCGGCCAAGACCCCAGGGAATCGCCTTGTAACCACGCTGGTTAAGGAATTTACGCAGTTGCGAAGTGGAGCCATCCGCCCCCATAAAACCCGGGAGCGTCATAACGGAATGCCCGTCTCCCCGAGGTAGTGTCTTGAACAAGGGGCCCAGCATGGCGCTGCTGCCCATCTCGAGGACCACTCGCCCCAGCTCCATGACACTGTGCCGCAGGCGCGGCGGGCGCAGATCGGGGGTAAAATGTTGCGCGGCCTCCATAAGGGCTCCCTGTGAACCAGTCCTTATTCCATTGTGGCCAGATTAAGCCCGGGAATACAGCGAAACATGGACAGTCCGGTTCAACAATTCATGCTAGAATTGCGGCCTTGGCAGCTAACCAGGCAATGCTTGATCTAACCCGGGCCCGCGACTCCCTGTGACCGACAACCGAGACACCATCTACGCCACACCCCTGGCAGACGCCGGCCTGTTCGCTTTTGACGACAGCGTAGCCCGGGTCTTTCCGGACATGATCAAGCGCTCTGTCCCCGGCTATCCCACCATTATCGCCATGACCGGACTGCTGGCGGGCAAATACGCCAGCGCTGGCAGTAATTTATATGACCTGGGCTGCTCCCTGGGCGCATCCACACTGGCCATGCGCCAGAACATCCGCCAGGTTGACTGCCACATCATCGGCGTGGACAACTCCAACTCAATGCTGCAGCGCTGCCGCAATCTTATCGACACCGATACCCATGACACTCCGGTATCGCTGGTTTGCAGTGACCTGCAGGACGTGACCATCCGGGACGCCTCAGTGGTAATTCTCAACTTCACCCTGCAGTTCATCCCCCGGGAATCCCGCGATGCCGTCATCCGGGGTATTTATGAGGGTTTGCGCCCCGGGGGCGTCATGGTGTTATCGGAGAAGGTGACTTTCGAGGACCCGCACCTGGACGAACTGAATATCGAGGCCCACCACCGGTTCAAGAGCGCCAACGGCTACAGCGACCTGGAAATTGCGCAAAAGCGCAGTGCCCTGGAAAACGTGCTGGTCCCGGAAACGCTCACGGCGCACAAAGGGCGTATCTCCGCCGCCGGTTTCAGCAGCTGCGACGTGTGGTTCCAGTGCTTTAACTTCGCCTCACTGATCGCACTGAAATGATCGACTACCAACCGCTGATTACCCGCTGGCGCGGGGGTGATCTTGATGCCTGGGCCCAGTTGCTCCCGCAACAGGTCGCCGCGGGCCTGTCCCGGGAACGTTACGGGGACCTGACGCGCTGGTTACAGACACTGGATGACCTGCCCCGGATCAAGGCGGACCACCTGCAACTGAACGGCTCTCGAGTCGGTGCGCGCACAGAACAACCATTGGATGAGGCGACCAAAACCACGTTGCGGGAAACACTGATGGGGCTGCACCCCTGGCGCAAGGGTCCCTTCGATTTGTTCGGCGTGCATATCGATACCGAGTGGCGTTCCGACTGGAAGTGGGACAGACTGCAGAACAATATTGACTCCCTGACCGGCCGCCGCGTCCTGGATGTAGGGTGCGGCAGCGGCTATCACTGCTGGCGCATGCTGGGGGACGGCGCCCGGGAAGTTATCGGTATCGACCCTACCCCGCTGTTCGTAGTGCAGTTCTGGGCGCTGCAAAAATACCTGCAACAGGACACGGCCTGGGTGCTGCCGATGGGCATCGAACAGGTGCCGCCCAAACTGGCGGCCTTCGATACGGTATTTTCAATGGGGGTGTTGTACCACCGCCGCTCGCCCATGGATCATCTGCTGGAGTTGAAGAACTGCCTGCGCCCCGGTGGACAGCTGGTACTGGAAACACTGGTGATTGAAGGCGAATTGGGGGATACGCTGCTGCCGGAAGGTCGCTATGCGCGCATGGGTAACGTGTGGTTCCTGCCCAGCTGCGCCACCCTGCTGGGCTGGTTGCGCAAAATCGGGTTTACCGATCCGCAACTGCTGGACGTCACCGTTACCTCAGTGGCTGAGCAGCGCTCCACCGATTGGATGCGCTTTCACTCTCTGAGTGATTTCCTGGATCCGGGCGACAGCGGCAAATCCATTGAAGGCTATCCCGCCCCCCGACGCGCCGTGGTGACAGCGAACACTCTGGGCGACTGGCAGCCCTCGCAAGAGTAGTGCACCGGCGCCGGCGCTATTAGTGCAGCGACTTGTCCTGGCGGTGCTCATGAAAGACGAATTCGAACACCTCGCGGTAATTGCGCGCAAAATGGACGTTGATGCCCTCGCGCAGGTAGTCGGGTAACTCCTCGAAGTCGCGACGGTTGGCGTGCGGCAGAATCAGTTCCATGACTTTGCTGCGCCTGGCGGCGATGACCTTTTCCCGAATACCCCCCACCGGCAGCACCTGGCCAGTCAGGGTCAGTTCCCCGGTCATGGCGATAGGTCGCTTGATGCGCTCCTTGCGTGCCAGCGATATCAACGCGGTGGCCATGGTGATACCCGCGCTGGGACCGTCTTTGGGAGTGGCACCCTCGGGGACATGCAAATGCACCATACTCATGTCGAAAAAATCCAGGTCACAGCCATAGTCCTTGAGATGGCCAATGACGTAGCTGTAGGCGATCTCAGCAGACTCCTTCATCACCTCCCCCAGGCGCCCGGTCAGCTTGAAACCGCGGTTCAGGGTGTGTATCTGGGAGGACTCGATAAACAGGGTCGCGCCCCCCATGGCAGTCCAGGCCAGACCGGTCGCTATCCCCAGTCCGCGCATCGGCTTATCGGGCTGGAACGGCGGCCTGCCCAACAGGTCATCGATATCCTTTTTGCCAATGCGCAGTTTGTCCTCTTTCTCGTCCAGCAGGCGCACAATGGACTTACGCATGATGCGCGCCAGTTGCTTTTCCAGTGTGCGCACGCCGGCTTCGCGACAATAGGAGTCAATCACGTACTTGAGGCCCGCGTCGTTGATCTTCAACTGCTCGTCATTGAGCCCATGGCGCTGCAGTTGCTTGGGCCACAGGTGTTTGCGCGCAATACCGAGCTTTTCCTCCGCCACATAGCCTGACAGGCGCAGGGTTTCCATGCGATCCAGCAGCGGACCGGGAATGGTATCCAGTTGGTTGGCGGTACACATAAACAGCACCTTGGACAGGTCCACCCGCAAATCAAGGTAGTGGTCCAGGAAATCGCTGTTCTGTTCCGGGTCCAGCACTTCCAGCAAAGCAGAGGCCGGATCGCCCTGGTAGGACGCGCCTATCTTGTCAATTTCATCCAGCATGATCACCGGGTTGGCGACCTCCACCTCTTTCAAAGCCTGCACGAACTTGCCGGGCATGGCGCCGATATAGGTGCGGCGGTGCCCCTTGATCTCCGCCTCGTCGCGCATGCCTCCCAGGCTGAAGCGATAGAACTTGCGACCCAGTGCGTCGGCCACCGAGCGGCCGATACTGGTCTTGCCCACGCCCGGCGGCCCCACCAGCAATAAAATTGACCCGGAGATTTCCCCCTTGAAGGCGCCCACAGCCAGAAACTCCAGGATGCGCTTCTTCACGTCCTCCAGCCCCTCGTGGTGCTCATCGAGTACCGTACGGGCGTGGGGTAATTCCAGGTTATCCTCGGACAACACGCCCCAGGGCACCGAGGTCGCCCAGTCCAGGTAGTTGCGCGTCACCCCGTACTCCGGGGAGCCGGTTTCCAGCACCGACAGCTTGTGCAGCTCTTCGCGAATACGTTTCGCAGCGGCCTCCGGCAAGGTGAGCTCCTCGATACGCGCCTCGAACATCTCCACATCGGAGGTGCGATCGTCCTTGGAAAGGCCCAGCTCTTTCTGGATAATCTTCAGCTGCTCGCGCAGGAAAAACTCCCGCTGCTGATCCGAAACTTTCTCATTGACCTGACTGGTAATGCGGCCCTGCAGCTCCGCCACCTCGCGCTCCTTGCGCAACAGCGTCAGGACTTTCTCCATGCGCGAGAGCAGCGGCAGCGTGTCGAGAATCTCCTGCAGCTGCTCACCCGAGGCGGTGGTCAAGGCAGCGGAAAAATCCGCCAGCAACCCGGGCTGGGTGGGGCTGAAATTTGCCAGGTACTGCTTGAGCTCTTCACTGTACAGCGGGTTCAGCGGCAACAGCTCCTTGATCTCCCTGATCAGGGCCATCGCATAGGCCTTGATTTCGTCGGAATTTTTGTCGCCCTGGCTGCGCGGATACTCCACCTGCACCAGGTAGGGTGCCTTGTCGCTCAACCAGCGCACAATGCGAAAACGCTTTACCCCCTGGGCCAGGAACTGACCCCGCTGCTGATCCACCAGCGGCGAGCGGTGCAGGCGCACTGCGCAGCCTATTTCCGGGAACTGGCGCGGGTCCAGGGACTGCGGGTCCACCTGCTCCACATAGGACAGGCCGATCAGCCCGTGACCTGCCTTCGCAACGGCTTCGAGGGTAGTACCCCACTCAGCGGGGTTGATCGCCACGGGCTGCGCCTGCCCGGGAAAGAATGGCCGGTGGGGCACCGGCATCAGGTACAGGGTCTCCGGCAGGACATCATCTGCCACCGCAGGCGCCTGACCACCCTCTGGTGAATCTACGACCTCGGCGTGCAACGCTTCGTCCTGTCCGCTCATGCTTTCACCACCCCTTCTTCTATTGGCACCATCCTGCCTATATGTGGGCCCAACCGGTATTTTCAAGCGTAAAACTACCCGCCCCGGAACTACCGGCTCGACAATCGATCCAAATATGGCTGCTCGGGAAGTGGTACAGCTGGCCTCGCTACACCAGCGACTGGATCCGGTGTGGGCGGGGTTACTCTTCCCCGCCCTGCTGGCCGGGATTGATACCGGCAAAGGGGAAACTGGCCACATTGCTATCTCCGGGCGAGGCATCGGAAATCTTGCTGCTGCCCTCCTTGTCGACCTCGTCGATGCGGATGATCGCCTGCAGCGGGATATAGCTGCGCTTCACCCCGCTGAACTCGTTCTTCAGTTTCTCTTCGCTGGGATCCACAACGATTTTTGAACGCTCGCCGAAAACGAACTCCTCCACCTCGATAAATCCCCACATATCACTCTGGTAGATCTGGCGGGCGAAGACCTCAAACACCTGGTTGCCGTTTTGAAAGATCACCTTGTAGACGGGTTGGTTGGCCATTGTTTCCTCGTGCGGCAGCCATCGCGCGGTGTGCGCTCGGCGGGCACCTGTTTTCAGGGGGCGGCAATATTACCACCATGGGCGCAGAATACCAGCTTGTATAGCGCGTGACGCCTAGGTTTCAGCGCACTAAATCGGTATACTCCGCAGCCCTTTTTAGCATTGGAACAGGCGCGGCGATAACAACGCCACCGGAAACTCGTGAGCAAGAAGCTTTTCGTCAAGACACATGGCTGCCAGATGAACGAATACGATTCCGCTCGTATGCGTGATTTACTGCATGAAAGCCACGACCTGGTGCCCACGGACAACCCGGAAGAAGCCGACGTACTGTTGCTAAATACCTGTTCTATCAGGGAAAAAGCCCAGGAGAAGGTATTCCACCAACTGGGGCGCTGGAAACACTTGAAACAGCGCAACCCGGACCTGATCATTGGCGTGGGCGGCTGCGTGGCCAGCCAGGAAGGCGCGGAGATCGGCCGCCGGGCACCCTACGTGGACCTGGTATTTGGTCCCCAGACCCTGCATCGCCTGCCGGAAATGATGGACCAGCGCGGGCCCGGCGGCACCATTGTGGTGGACGTGAGCTTCCCCGAAATCGAAAAATTCGACAACCTGCCCGATCCCAAAGTGGAGGGTCCCACGGCCTTTGTTTCCATTATGGAGGGCTGCAGCAAGTACTGTACCTTCTGCGTAGTGCCCTATACCCGGGGTGAAGAGGTATCCCGGCCGGTGGACGATGTCATCGCGGAGATAGCCCACCTTGCCGCAGGCGGCGTGCGCGAGGTCAACCTGCTCGGCCAGAACGTCAACGCCTATCGCGGGGAGAATCACGAGGGCGACATCGTTGATTTCGCCGAGTTACTGCACCTGGTCGCCCGGGTTCCCGGCATCAAGCGTATTCGCTATACCACGTCCCACCCGGTGGAGTTTTCGGATGCCCTGATCGACGCCTACGCGGAGATACCACAACTGGTGGATCACCTGCACCTGCCGGTGCAAAGCGGGTCAGACCGCATCCTGATGGCCATGAAACGCGGCCACACGGCACTGGAATACAAATCCAAGATACGCCGCCTGCGCAAAATCAGGCCCGATATCAGTATCTCATCAGACTTTATTATCGGCTTCCCCGGTGAAACCGAGGCCGATTTCGCCGCCACCATGAAACTGATCGAAGACATCGGTTTCGACACATCCTTCAGCTTTGTGTACAGCGCTAGACCCGGTACGCCCGCCGCGGAGTTGCCGGACAATACTGACGAGGAGAGGAAAAAACAGCGGCTGCAGATACTGCAGGCGCGCATCAACCAGCACGCCCAGGAAATCAGCCGCCGCATGGTGGGCAGTACCCGGGAAATACTGGTGACCGGGGTATCGAAAAAAGATCCCGGGCAGTTGCAGGGACGCACCGAAAACAACCGGGCGGTCAATTTCTCCAGCAGTGACCACGGCCTGATTGGCGAATTTGTGCATGTCGACATTGTCGAGGCCCTGCCCAACTCCCTGCGAGGCCGGCTGCGTGATAGTTGACGCGGGCGAATTCCGGTATATGCTTATCCTTAATCCCATTGCCCGCAGCGGCTAACGAGTATTTTGAACAACGAAGCTTCCCCCCAGCAGACGACCCAGCAAAGCCTCACCCTGGAACCTAATGATGCGCGCCACCTGGCACTATTGTGTGGCCAATTGGACTGCCATCTGCGCCAGATCGAAGAGCGCCTGGGCATTACCATCAGCGCGCGTGGCAACCAGTTCCAGATACAGGGGCCGGCAGTTAATGTCAGGGCGGGTGCCCAGCTGCTGATCCACCTGTATGCAGAGGTCTGCCAGGGAGTGGGACTGAGCCCGGAATCACTGCACCTGAATTTACAGCAATCGGGAGTGGAGCGCCTGGCCGAAACCTCCCAGGAAGGCGCAGCAGTAGAGGCAATACAGGTTATTCGCACCAAGCGCACCTCGATCAAGCCGCGCGGCGTCAACCAGCAGGCCTATGTACGCAGCATCAAGCACACCGACATCAATTTTGGCATAGGACCGGCGGGTACCGGCAAGACCTACCTGGCGGTGGCCTGTGCCGTGGAAGCACTGCTGCAGGAGCAGGTACGCCGCATCCTGCTGGTGCGCCCGGCAGTGGAAGCGGGGGAAAAACTGGGCTTTCTACCCGGTGACCTGAGCCAGAAAATCGATCCCTATCTACGCCCGCTGTATGACGCGCTCTACGAGATGCTGGGTTTCGAAACCGTGAATAAATACATAGAACGCAACATCATTGAAGTGGCACCCCTGGCATTCATGCGCGGGCGTACCCTCAATAATGCTTTTATCATTCTCGACGAGGCCCAGAACACCACTCGTGAGCAGATGAAAATGTTCCTGACACGTATCGGTTTTGGCTCCACGGCGGTGATCACCGGGGACGCCACCCAGATCGACCTGCCCCGGGGCAGCCAATCCGGACTCACCCATGTCAGCAATATCCTCGAAGGCGTGGAGGGGATTGGCTTCACCTACTTTGCCAATAAAGATGTGGTGCGCCACCCGCTGGTGCAACGTATCGTCGAGGCTTATGACACGCACGAACAGAATACTACCCAACTGGACAAAACCCAGCGATGAGCCTGCACGTGGATATCCAGTCTGCCAGCGCTGAACCCACCCCCGACGAAGAAGACTTACAACGCTGGATTGCCGCGGCAATGGCGGCGGGATGCACCCGGGCTCAAGAGAGTGAAATCTGCGTGCGCCTGGTGGACGCCGAGGAAATGACCCGACTCAACCGGGATTATCGCGGCAAGGACGCTCCCACCAACGTGCTGTCTTTCCCCAGCGACCTGCCCCCGGAAACGCAACTGCCGCTGCTGGGTGATATTGTAATCTGCGCACCGGTAGTGCGCCGCGAGGCCGCAGAACAGCACAAAACACTGGCTGCCCACTGGGCGCATATGGCGGTACATGGCACCCTGCACCTGCTGGGATATGACCATATTGAGGAGAGCCAGGCCGACGCCATGGAGTTAATGGAATCACGCATTCTTGAGCAGCTCAACTTTGACTGCCCTTACGGGGTTGAGGGCACGGAGCGCAACTGCGGATGAGCGACGACCGTTCCAGTACTGACAGCAACGAAAAGTCCTGGGTTGATAAAATCAGCCTGTTGTTTTCCTCTGAACCACGCAACCGCACGGATCTCGAGGATGTACTGTCGATAGCCGCGGAGAACGAGGTTATTGATGAGGATGCCCGCAGCATCATGGAAGGGGCGATGCAGGTCAGCGACATGCAGGCCCGGGACATCATGATTCCACGCGCGCAAATGACGGTTATCAAGTCGGACTGCTCGCTGGAGGACGTACTGCCCCAGATCATCCGCTCCGCCCACTCCCGTTACCCGGTGGTCGGCGACAGCACGGATGACATACTCGGTATTCTGCTGGCCAAGGACCTGCTGCCCCAAATACTCGAACAGGACAATGGCAACTTCAATATCAACGATCTGCTGCGGCCCACTATGGTGGTACCCGAGAGTAAGCGCCTGAACGTCCTGCTGCGTGAATTCCGTGAAAATCGCAACCATATGGCCATTGTCATCGATGAGTATGGGGGCGTCGCCGGACTGGTGACCATCGAGGATGTGCTGGAGGAAATCGTCGGTGAAATCGAGGATGAAACGGATGCCGCCACCGACCAGTTTATTCGCAAAATCAGTGACGGCGACTTTTTTATCAGGGCCCTGACGCCAATTGACGATTTCAACGAGTATTTCAAAACCGACCTCAATGAGGAGGAGTTCGACACCATTGGCGGCCTGGTCATCCAGGCTTTCGGCCATATGCCCACACGCAATGAGACCACCGTCATTGGCGACTTCGAGTTCAAGGTGATCAATGCTGATCAGCGCACCATCCAAAGCCTGCGCATGCGCCCAGTAGAAAGCTGATACCGCTGGCGGGCCTGACTGATGAAAACCGATAACGGACTTTCCCCCCTGCGGGTATTGATCATCGCGCCGCTGGCGGGTGCCCTGGTGACGCTGTCACTGGCGCCCTTCAACCTGTGGCCACTGGGTATTCTCAGCTGCGCGATGTACGCCTATTTACTGTGCAGCTGCAGCCCCGGGCAGGCGCTGTGGCGCGGCTGGCTATACGGGCTGGGACTGTTCGGCAGCGGCGTGTCCTGGGTGTACGTCAGCATCCATGTCTACGGCTATGCCAGCGTCCCCCTGGCGGTATTTCTCACCGCCTTGTTTTGCGCCGGCCTGGCACTGTTCCAGGCCCTGTTTGCCTGGAGCTACTGCTACCTGGTTCGCCCCCTGCCCGGGGGCATGCTGATGGGCTTCCCGGTACTATGGGTACTGTTTGAGTGGTTGCGCGGCTGGCTGTTCACCGGCTTCCCCTGGATGTACCTGGGCTATGCCCACACCTCTACCTGGATCGCCGGCTGGGCACCCGTCATGGGGGTTTTCTCCCTGTCATTTATCTGCGCCCTCAGCGGTACCTGCCTGTTCCTGGGTTGGCGCAGTCGCGAACCTATCGCCCTGGCCACCTACTCGGTGATCGTGATCACCCTGTGGGGCGGCGGTGCCGCGCTAAAGCCTACCGTTTGGGTGGCCAGGGCCACTGAGCAGCCCCTCAGCGTCGCCTTGATACAACCCAACGTACCCCAGGAGCACAAGTGGAACCCGTCATGGTACCAGCCCATTCTCGAGCAGTTGCGCGAGGCTACCGAGCCGCAGATGGGCCGGGATATCGTGATCTGGCCAGAGGCGGCGATTCCAGGCTACCTGCAGCGCGCCCAGCCCTTCCTGCAACCCCTGGTGGAGCGCGCGGCAAACAGTGAAACCGCGCTGATCACCGGGGTTCCCTCGCGCCCGCCGGGGGGGGACGCCTACTACAACAGCATCGTCGTCCTGGGACATGGCCAGGGGGAGTATCACAAGCAGCGCCTGGTACCTTTCGGTGAATACGTGCCCATGGAGCAAATGCTGCGCGGCCTGATCGCCTTTTTCGACCTGCCCATGTCCAGCTTCAGCCCGGGACAGACGGGGCAGGGCCCGCTCCGGGTGGGCGCCTATCGCGCGGCCCCGTTCATCTGTTACGAGATTGTGTACGCCGAGCAGGTGGCAACCGCCGCGCGCGATGCGGATCTGATGATTACCATTAGCAACGACAGCTGGTTCGGCGACTCTATCGGTCCGCTGCAGCACCTGCAGATAACCCAGATGCGCGCCCTGGAAAACGGCCGCTATATTCTGCGCGGCACCAACAATGGCGTCTCAGCCATCATTGATCACCAGGGTCGCATCGTGAAACGCAGCGAACAGTTCGTGGCCACGACCCTGGTGGGCGAGGTCAACGTGATGCTTGGCAACACACCCTTTGGCACCTTTGGCACCACGCCGATGATCGCCGGCAGCGCTATAACCCTGCTGTTGATGGTATTGATGTATGTGGGATTCTGGCGCGAAACGCCCTAGCCGGCCTAACGTGTATCGGATTGCAGGATAAAATCTTCCAGTTCTTTATCGATGCCGAATACATGCCGGGTCAGCCACTCGGTGAGATAGGTGCCGATGATTTCCCGGAACTGGTCGTCCAACTGCTCTCCCTGCCCCAGCAATTGATCAATCTCCTCGCGGAAGCGGTTATGGGATTCGATATGCGCGTCCCTGCCGGGGAAATCCAGTTGCGCCATATACAGCTCTTCCAGGGCAAAGTGGTTCTCGGTGTAATCCTTTAACTTGAACAACACCTGGGAATCCGAACCGGTGTTCCCGATCAGGTCCAGAATCTCAAATAGCACCTGGTGCTGGGCGTCCTGCCAGATAATGTCGCTGGTCTTACGCATGGTTTAAGCTTGGACCCTAAATGCCGAATTCGCCAGTGATCCTCGTTAATGTTTTTTGTCTAGCTTGTGAGTATCCCGCCAGGTCGTTGCACACCGCACTGGTTAGGGGTTTGCACGCCACAAACATCGCAGCCCCAAACAAATACTGCTAGAATCCGCGCTTCTTTTTACCGGCCCCACAACCACCCGAAAGATAGACACGGAGGTAAGTGGTAACCGCTTATTGAAGGACGCAACAGCGAAACCGTGATGGACGAACGCTACAACCCACAGGCGCTGGAACAGGCCGCGCAGGCACATTGGCTGAAGCACAACAGCTTTGCCGTACAACAGGACGATGCCCGGGAGAAATTTTACTGCCTGGCCATGTTCCCCTATCCCAGCGGCACGCTCCACATCGGGCATGTGCGCAACTACACCATCGCCGACGTGATCGCGCGCTACCAGCGTATGCTGGGCAAGAACGTGTTACAGCCGATGGGCTGGGATGCCTTCGGGCTACCGGCGGAAAATGCCGCCATCAAGAATAACGTACCGCCCGCCCAGTGGACCGCGCTAAATATCGATTACATGCGCGAGCAGTTGCGACAACTCGGGTTCGCCTATGACTGGGACCGTGAACTGGCCACCTGCGACCCGGACTACTACCGCTGGG
>JARFQU010000011.1 GCA_029287595.1 Halioglobus sp.
ACATCGATGGCCGACTTGCCCGGTTTTAGCCTGCCGGTCACGTTAGAGACGATATGCATCACGTGTGAATAGCGCTCCACCACCATTTTATCGGTGAGTTCCACAGAGCCGGTTGAGGCAATACGGCCCACGTCGTTGCGACCCAGGTCGATCAGCATCAGGTGTTCGGCGATCTCCTTGGGATCCGCCAGCAGTTCGGCTTCCAGGGCATCATCCTCTTCCTCGGTATGGCCGCGGCGACGGGTGCCCGCTATGGGCCGCACCGTCACCACCCCGTGCTCCAACCGGGCCAGGATTTCCGGCGATGAGCCCACGATGTGAAAATCTTCCAGGTCCAGGTAGTACATATAGGGCGAGGGATTGAGATTGCGCAGGGCACGGTACAAATTCAGCGGCGGTGCGGCGAAAGGAATGCTCATACGCTGGGAAGGCACCACCTGCATTACGTCCCCGGCCAGCACATATTCCTTGACCTTCTCGACACTGTCTTCATACATTTCCCGGGTGAAATCCGATTCCGCCTGCTGTTCCAGCTCAGCGCTATCGGCCGCACCCAGCGTCACCTCGGGCAGCGGTTTCATCGGTTCACGCAACAGCGCCACCAGCTCCTTCAGCCGCTGCCGTGCCTTGTCCAGTGCACCGTCTACGGAGGGATCGGCATTTACCACCAGGCGGATAGTGCCGGCGAGGTTATCGAACACCAGCACTTCCTCGGAAACCATCAACAGAATATCCGGGGTCCCAAGACGATCAGGCGGTACGGTTGCAGCCAGGCGCGGCTCCACATAACGCACTGTGTCATAGCCGAAGTAGCCCACCAGGCCACCGTGAAATACCGGTAAATCTTCGCGCGGTGCGGTGCGATAACGCGCCTGAAAAGCTTCGGTGTAGGCCAGTGGATCCGCAACTTCCTCACGCTCGGTAATCTCGCCATCCACCCAGACCTCTGCGCGATAGCCGAACACCTTGAGCATGGTGCGACTGGGCATGCCAATAATGGAGTACCGACCCCATTTTTCGCCGCCCTGTACGGATTCAAAGAAATAGGAATACGGGCCCTCGGCCAATTTACGGTAGGTGCTGATGGGGGTTTCGAGATCGGCCAGCACTTCCGTGCTGACGGGAATACGGTTGTAATCTTGTGCTGCCAGCGCAGCAAATTCCTGCGGGTTCATGGTGTTTCCTCGGAGAATAGATCGGCGTAAAAAGGTCGTGACAGTGCCCTGGCTACCATCGCCAGCAGGTGACCTCACGCATCGACATCACATCGACGCTGCTACGCATTGCTGTGGGCACAGCATTCTCCGGATTTGTGGGCCGCCTATTGTACATTGCCGCCGTTTATTGGCAACCAGCCGCCAGGGCAGACCGCATCTCGGAAATCACCGCCGCATAATCAGGCTGGTTGAAGATTGCGGACCCCGCAACAAAAGTATCTGCGCCTGCGGTGGCGATTTCCGCGATGTTCTTCGGCGTCACGCCACCATCTATTTCCAGGCGGATGTCATGGCCCGAGGCGTCTATCATGGCGCGCGCCTCGCGCAGTTTATCCAGGGTATTGGCGATAAAGGACTGCCCGCCGAAACCCGGGTTTACCGACATCAACAACACCATGTCGACTTTATCCAGCACGTATTTGAGCGCATCCAGTCCCAGGTGGGGATTGAACACCAGGCCGGATTTACAGCCCGCGTCGCGAATCATTTGCAGGGAACGATCCACATGGGTGGAAGCGTCCGGGTGGAAGGTAATATAGCTGGCTCCCGCATCGGCAAAATCGCCAATCAGGCGATCGACCGGGCTCACCATGAGGTGCACGTCGATATCCGCCGTGACACCATGCTTGCGCAACGCCTGGCAGACCATGGGGCCAATGGTCAGGTTAGGCACGTAATGGTTGTCCATGACATCGAAATGCACGATATCGGCACCCGCCGCCAGTACCGCGTCGACTTCTTCGCCCAGGCGCGCAAAATTGGCAGAGAGAATGGATGGGGCAATGAGATAGTCGCGCATGGGCGGCTCCTGTAGATTGATGGCCGCTATTCTAGCCGCTAATGGCGCGAACTCACAGCCTCATCCAGTGCGCGCAAGCGCTCGGGCGTGCCCACGTCCTCCCAGCCACCCGGATGATACTCGCCGGTTAGCCGCTGCTGTCTGATGGCATCGTCCAGCAGCGGGCGCAGCGCCAGCTTTCCCGGTCGCATCCCGGAAAAGAACGCTGCAGAATAGACACCAACACCGGCATAAGTGAGTCCGGGTTCCCCCGGCGGCAATTCGCGCACCCGGCCATCCGACTCCAACAGAAAATCGCCATTGGGATGCTGAGGCCGATTCCTGACCATCACCAGGTGGGCACTTTCTTCGGCGACGAAGCGATAGCCCCGCAGTTGCCCAAAGTCGTAGTCAATCCATATATCGCCGTTGACCACCAGAAAGGGGTGACGACCCAGCAATGGCAGGGCGCGATGTATACCGCCGGCCGTTTCCAGGGGCTGGTCCTCGTGTGAGTATTCAATGATAAGGCCCCAGCGGCTGCCGTTACCGCAGAAGTCCACGATTTGCTGCGCCAGGTGCGAGACATTGATCACCACCTCGCTGAACCCCGCCTCGGCCAAGCGGATAATATGGTGCTCTATCAGAGCCTTGCCTCCCACCTGCAGTAAGGGCTTGGGGGTGAGATCCGTCAACGGCCGCATGCGCTCGCCCAGACCCGCCGCCAGTATCATGGCTTTCATTGGGGAGCACCCCAGGGCTGCCGCTGGATCAAGGGTCGCAATGCCTTATCAAACCAATCGCCAAACTCTGCAAATGCCGGTTCATCATCCGTGTATTTCTCCAATATCTGCCTCACGTAGTAAATCACCAGGGGTAAATCCTGCAAATACCCGGGCTTGCCATCACGCAGATATAGCCGGGCAAAGGTACCCAACACTTTGATATGGCGCTGCAAGCCCATCCAGTCGAACCAGCGCAGGAACAGCGCATCCTCAACATCAGCTATCAGCCCCCGGTCGCACAGCTGGTCCCTGTGCTCCAGCGCCCAGCGGTCAACGCGCTGGGCCGGCCAGCAGATATAACAGTCGCGCAGCAGGGAGACCAGGTCATATGTCACCGGGCCGTGCACTGCATCCTGGAAATCGATCACTGCCAGCTGCCCGTCCGGCTGCGGCATCAGGTTACGGCTGTGAAAATCCCTGTGCACCAGCACCACGGGTTGTTCCAGGGCGCTGGCGACAAGTTTCACTGTCAGCGCCTCAATCAGGTCCTGCTCCTGCACATTAAGCGAATACCCCAGCAGCTTCTCTACGAACCAGGTACCGAAGCGGCCCGATTCTTCTCGCAATAAAGCTTCATCGTAGACGGGAAGGTCCCCGGGAAGGCCTCGGGCAGCGTCCGTGGGTAAGGCCAGTTGCAGTAAAATCGCCCCGGCCTGGCCGTAATAGTGATCAGCGGTAGTGGCATTCAGCAGCGGCAACAGCATCTGGTCACCCAGGTCCTCCAGCAGCAGGTAGCCGCGCGCAAGATCCACCCCAAACACCTCAGGCACCCTGACACCAATATCCGCCAACAGATTCCGCACCGACAGGAATGCCTCATTCTTCTCCGTCTCGGGGGGCGCCTGCGCCACAATATAGCGGCCGCTCCCCAGCTCCAGGCGAAAATAGCGGCGGTTGCTGGCATCCCCGGCAACCAGCTGCAGGGCCGGGAATGCATCCACACCTCCGGGAGGCAGCTGCGAAAGAGCCCAGGGCAGGAGTTCGGTTGGGGCGACACGCGAAGACACAGTACTCTCCTGAAGCAAAATTTGACGGACAAGGGCGAGCCATTGCTTTAGAATCCGCATTTATCCCGCGAACTAGCTCAGACAGTAATGATATTTAACCCCGCCAGACCGAGACCAGGCACCATTAACACTCGCGTGATGGCTATTCTGGTCGGCCTGATGCTGCCCATCTCCCTGCCCGCACAGGATAACAATCCCGGGGAGTGTACCGCTAATAAAAATAGTGCGGATGACATCTGTTCTGAAAAAAAAGATAAAGCCTCCGCGCAGGACGCCGGCCTGGATTGGCAGCCACTCGACGCGATACCCGCAGGACTGCAGACCCGGCGCTGCATCAACTGCAAAGGGCGCTATGTGGACCCGCTGGTAGGTGTGGATGACAGCAGCAACCCCGAGGAAGCCGACATTGATGCCATCACCAACCGCTCAGAAATGCGCGGCAACGAGGTAATACTCAGCGGTGGTGTCGAGGCAGTGCAGGGGTATCGCCACCTGAGCGCAGATAACGCGCTGATAGACCGGGACAAAAGCTCGGCCCTGTTGACCGGTAATGTCACCCTGCGGGAACCGGGGATTCTGCTCAAGGGCAGCAGCGCGGAGATCTACTCCAGGACCGGTGAAGCGAACGTGGAAAACGGCGAGTTCCTGTTCCACGATCGGCATATACGTGGGACCGCCGATCTCATGGATCGAGACAGCGAGGGCCTGATACACGTGCACGATGGCAGCTTTACCTACTGCGCGCCGCAATCCAATGAATGGTTCATAGAAGCCGCTGACATGGACCTGGACCTCGACGAGGGGCTGGGTGTGGCGCGCGATGCCAAGCTGCGGGTCGCCGGGGTTCCGGTCTTTTACACTCCCTGGTTGCAGTTTCCGCTGGACGACAGGCGCCGCACCGGCTTGCTGTGGCCGGATATCGGCAATGACAGCACCGGCGGCCTGGATATTGCGGCACCTATCTATTTCAACCTGGCTCCCAACTACGATGCCATTTACGCCCCTCGCTACATTGAAGAGCGCGGTCTGAATCACGAGCTGAAATTCCGCTACCTCAACCCCCTGGTAGGCATGTGGACCGTCGGCGGCGCCTATATGAGCAATGATGACAAATACGAGGACCAGGCGCCGGAGCAACGCAGCCACGACCGCTGGCTGGGTGTAGTGAAGCAAAACGGACTGTTCGAACAGCGCTGGCGCTCCCGCATCGACTACAGCAAGGCCAGCGACGTGGATTATTTCAAGGATCTGGAAACCTCCAGCCTGGATTCTCAGCGCCGCACCGCGCTATTACAGCTGGGGGCCCTGGACTATCTGGGCGATAACTGGCTGATGAACCTGGAAGTGCAGAAGTTCCAGTCCCTGGCGGACGACATCAGTGACGATTACCAGAAAATGCCACAATTTACCGGCCAGTACCGGGGCAAAGGCACACCTTTCGAACTGGAGCCCCTGTTCCTGGCCCAGTACTCCAACTTCGACACTGATGAGGATAACCGGGTGACCGGTCAGCGCACCTACGCTGAGGGCGGCATGGCCTACCCCATGTTGTGGAGCTATGGCTCCCTGAAACCCACCGTGAAATATCGCCAGCTCAATTACGACCTCAGTGATGGGGACTTCTTTACGGATGATAGCCCCTCCACCGGGTCGGCCCTGGCCAGCCTTGACGGTGGACTGATTTTTGAGCGCAGCACCAGTATGGGCGAAAAGGGCCTGCTGCAAACCCTGGAGCCGCGTGTTTATTACCTCTACAGCGAATACGAGGAACAGGTCGACCAGCCGGACTTTGACAGTGCGGAGCTCACCTTTACCTACAGCCAGTTATTTCGCGAGACCCGCTTTTCCGGCCGTGACCGTCTGGACGACGCCAACCAGGTCTCGCTAGGCGTGACCACCAGCTTCATCGACGACACTTCTGGCAAGAGCCTGTTCAGCGCCAGCCTGGGCCAGATTTTCTACCTGCGTGACCGCAAGGTGCGACTGCTACCCCTGGATGAGCCACTGGACGAGTCCAGCTCGGAGATCGCCGGTGAAGTGAGTTTCGTACCCAGTGAAAACATTACCATGCGCACCAGCCTGGTATACGACCCCCATACTGAGAGAATGAATTCCGGGCACTTTACGGCCAGTTATGCCCCCGACAATGGCAGTGTATTCAACCTGGGCTACGCCTATCGCCGGCCGCTGACCACCATTATCAATCAGCCCGTAACCGAAGAAGCGCATATCTCCGCCTACTTCCCGTTGGATAACAACTGGCGCATTTTTGCCGCCATGAACTACAGCATGGAAGCCAATACCAGCGTGGAAGATATGGCCGGACTGGAATATGATACCTGCTGCTGGAAGGTGCGCTTGCTGCACCTGCGTTATTACGACAACGTGACCGGGGCGATTCCAGATTTTGACAACCCCGACCTGGAGCGGGAAAACTCCACCCAGGTTCAAATCGTCCTCAAGGGTATGGGTGGCTTCGGCAATCGCATCACCGGTATCATGGAGGACATGATCAGAGGTTTTAAAGACAGTGAAATTTAACCAACTGCTGCTGGCAGCGGGCGTGGCGGCGACGTTGCTCACAGTCGGCAACGCGCAATCCGCCACCGAGGTTCTCGACCAGGTCGTGGCCATCGTGGACGACGACATCGTAATGGCCAGTGAACTGCGTGAACGTATTGCCGCGGTCAACGAAAGCATCGCGGCCCGCGGTATAGATGCACCGCCGGAAGACCAGTTGATCCGGGAAACCCTGGACCGCCTGATCCTCGAGAATATCCAGCTGCAGAAAGGCCAGAGGGTGGGCGTGCGCATCTCCGATGCCCAACTCAACAGCGCCATGCAACGCATCGCGGCCCAGAATCGCATGACCCTGGACCAGTTCCGCCAGGCGCTGGAGCAACAGGGCCAGTCTTATGGCGCCATGCGCGAGCAGGTTCGTCGGGAGATGATTATCCAGCGGGTGCAGGGGGGCAACGTCAACCAGCGCATCCAGATCACCGACCAGGAGGTGGATAACTTCCTGGCCACGGAGGAAGGCCAGAAAATGGCCCAGCCCGAGTACCACATTGTTCACGCCCTGTTGGCCATTCCCCCGGACGCCAGTGCTGCAGAAGTCGCAGCAGCGGAGGCCCATATAGAGAAGCTGGCAAAGCGTATTCGCAACGGCGAGTCCTTTGAAGGAGTGGTTAGCAGCAGTACCGGGCAATACACCTTCAGCGGCGGCGACCTGGGCTGGCGCAAGTTGGACGACCTGCCCTCGCTGTTCAGCGACGTGGCACCAGGTCTGGCAGCCGGGCAGACGGCCGACCCGATACGCTCAGACAGCGGTTACCACCTTGTCTACATGGCAGAAAAGCGCGGCGGGGAGCAGGTGGTGGCCCAGACAGAGGCGCGCCATATCCTGATCAAACCCTCCGAAATCATGACCGACGAACAGGCCCGGGAGCTGGTCGTCGAGCTCAGGACCAGAGCGGAATCCGGTGAGGACTTCGGCGAATTGGCCAGGGAGTATTCTGAGGACATAGGCTCCGCGGCCGAGGGAGGAGACCTGGGCTGGACCAGCCCCGGCCAGATGGTGCCGGAGTTTGACAAGGCCATGGCAGCCACCGAAGTGGACCAGATTTCCGAACCGGTAAAAACCCAGTTCGGGTGGCACATCATCCAGGTAGAGGGCCGCCGCCAACAGGACATGACATCGGAAGCAATCCGCGCCCAGGCCATGAACTACCTGCACGATCGCAAATACCAGGAAGAGCTGGACGCCTGGCTAAGGCAGATTCGCGATGAAGCCTTTGTCGATATCAAATAGCAACAGAACGCGTCATCCCCGCACCAGCGGGGCTCCGGTCTGCTCGCAGGAATGACGTAACCCCTTGATACCCAGAATTGCCATTACCCCAGGCGAACCCGCCGGGATAGGCCCCGATATCGTCATTGCCGCCGCCCAGCAAGCCTGGGATACAGACATTGTCGTCATTGGAGACCCTGCTCTTCTGGAAGAAAGAGCCGCCCTGCTGGGACTGCCCCTGGTGCTGGAAACGCTCGAGCCCGAACAACCCGCCTCACCCAACCGGATCGGACACTTGAAGATTCAGGCAGTGCCCATGGCAAAAACAGCCAAGGCGGGACAACTGGATCCTGCCAATGCAGGCTACGTGCTCGAGACCCTG
>JARFQU010000104.1 GCA_029287595.1 Halioglobus sp.
TTGAGGTGATTGCGGAAGTTTTCACCGTTCACATATTGAATCCAAAAACGACCGTTTTCGCTTAACAGCTGTAGTCAGTCTATCCTAGTTGGAGGTATACACGACAAAGAGAAATACCAATGACTAACAGCTTCTTGAAAGGTCACTGCCTGTGCAATGCGGTCCAATACGCTGTCGAGGGCGAACCCGCGTGGTGCGCTCACTGCCATTGTGCCGATTGCCGCCGCCATACGGGGAGCGCGATGGCGACCTTTGTTGGTGTCGAGAAGGACCAGTTTACCTTAAGTGCGGGCGCGTTCGGCAGAATTGAGTCTTCCCCCGGGGTCTACCGTTCTTTCTGCGCCACATGCGGCACACCTATGGCGGACGAGAGGGACGATCTTCCGGGACAAATCCACCTGTACCTGGGCACTCTCGAGCACCCTGAGCAGATGTGTCCAACACTGGAAGTTTTCTGCCGCGAGCGATTACCCTGGCTTAAACTTACCGTCGATGGGCCCAGTTTCGACGGCCTGCCAGTTCAAGATGCAGACTGATGTCGCTGTAGAGGTGTTAGCTGCCCTAAGGCGATGATAAAGTGGGAGCTATTTCGTCCATTTTCGCTTAGCAGCAGACATGGGTCTATCCTTTTTGGCCCTGCTGCGAACACGGAGTTTTTTCCTGTGAACTACTTTCTCCAGATTTATGGAACCCTGCCACGTGCTGGCCCTGGATCAAATGAGCTAACCCAAAAAGCATTCGAAATGATGCTACCCCTTCCTGAATCGCCGCGGATACTTGACGTGGGCTGCGGCCCTGGTATGCAGACAGTCGAACTCTTAAGAATCGGAACCGGCACTGTTTTAGCGTTAGACTTTCTTCCTGAAATGATTGACCGGGTAAATGCTAAAGCCGAAAGTGCAGGCGTGTCTGATCGCCTCGAAACCATAGTTAAGGACATGAGGGAGATGGATTTTCCTTTGTCCAGCTTCGATATCATTTGGTCCGAGGGAGCAATTTACAATTTGGGCTTCGAAGTTGGCCTGAAAAAGTTTCAAGAATTTATCAGGCCTGGTGGCTACGTTGCGGTCAGTGAAGCGGTATGGTTGAAGCCCAATCCTCCATCTGAGGTCGTGGAATTGTGGCGAGAATATACAGAGATTGACACCGTGGCCGCGAAACTGGAAATCATCAAGCGTAGTGGATACGAGGTGGTGGGGAATTTCCTCTTACCGCCCAGCGCATGGACAGACCAGTACTATGACCCAATGGAAGAACGCATTGCGGAGAAGGCGAAGGACTGGATGGGCGTGCCGGAGGCTGAAGCAGTCCTTAACGAGGCGAGAAACGAAATTTCAGTCTTCCGGCATTACTCAGACTATTTCGGCTATGCCTTTTTCGTGATGCGCGCTAAGCGAATATAGTTTTCTGGTGCATTGCTGCCTCGTACCCGGCGGAAATGCGTCTCAGAAAAACAGGCCGCCATACGGGTGGAAGGGGAGCCTATGTACAGAGTTACTGTGCAGCATGGAATTGCAGCGGCCGCCGACGGGGTTCGCATCGCATATCAGGTATCGGGGGAGGGGCCGGCATTAGTTTTTTGCCATGCCATGGCCAACGATCACAGAATGTATGACCGACATCGTGATCTATTTTCTGCTTCATATACTTTCATTACATTCGATCAACGTGGTTCTGGCAATTCGGATCATCCGCCGTTCGACCAAGGCCATTCCAGTCCCTATACGATTGAAACATTCGGCGAAGACCTTAAAGCGGTTCTGGATGCCCTCGGTATCGAACGAGCCAGGGTACTCGGCTTTTCAATGGGCGCTGTCGCTGCGCTCTCATTTTCCAGCAGGTGGCCGAACCGCGTAGAGCAGCTTATTTTGGTCTCCGCCATGGCATCGCGCTTGCCTCAACCGATTATCGATAGGGCACGATTGGTCGAAAAAATACTGGACGAAAAAGGTCTCAAGGAAACCTACGATTTCTACTTCTCTGGATCGCTATTTGAAGGACTTTCAGAAGAAAACGATATTCATGAGGCAATTGCACTTGCCCGTGAAAAGGCAACGCCGCACGGGTTCAAGGGTTGCTTTCGAGTGACGATTGACCGTCCTTCCATGGTCGATAAATTATGCGTTATTCAATGTCCTACGCTCATCCTGGTTGGAGAAAATGATACCCATTACCTGGCTGAAGCTAAGCTACTGGAAAAGTCTATTTCTAATGCAAAAAGAGTGGTTATGCCCGGCGTTGGCCATCCTATGGCCGCCCAGGATCCAACGGCATTTGAGGCAGAAATCATGGCGTTCATCTCATAAGTGTGACGCCGTTTTCCACGCGCGCTCTGGAAAATCCGTTACGATATAACTCGCGAGTAATCAGATAATGTAGGGTTCTATTACATCCTGCTTCAGCTTTTGCACCGCTCGGTGGTGGGTGAGGAATATCTCGCCGCTGAGGTGTTGCAGGAAATCCGTCTTTTGCAATGCATCCATTACCGGACCTTTTACCTCACTGAAATTAAGGGTGATGTTCTGTTCCTGCAAACGATGATTAATTGACTCCAGTGCCTCCAGTGCACTCATGTCAATTTCATTGATCGCGGTGCACTGGATAATCACATGCTCCAAACCCGCATTGTCTGCAATCAGGCTGTAGACCTGGTCCTCAAGATAACTGGCATTGGCAAAGTAAAGGCTCTCGTCGACCCGCAGCGACACGAGATTGGGCTGGGTGATGACATTGTGCCTGTCCACGTTGCGAAAGTGTTCGGTGCCGGCGACTGCCCCTACCACCGCTATATGCGGTCGCGTGGTTTTGTACAGGTGCAATAATATCGAGGCGAGAATACCTGCCAGCACACCCAGCTCAACCCCCAGCAACAGGGTAGCGCCGATGGTCAGTACCACGGCAATGAAATCAGACAGAGAATATTGCCAGGCCCGTTGTATTACCTTGAAGTCCAGCAGCGATGTCACCGCGACAATGATGGTGGCGGCCAGAGTAGCCTTGGGCAAATAAAACAATACCGGGGTAAGCAGCAGCGCGGTCAGCGCGATTCCCAATGCAGCCAGGATGCTGGCGGCAGGCGTCCTGGCGCCGGCGTCGAAATTTACCACGGAGCGGGAAAAGCCACCGGTCACCGGGAATCCGCCGGAGACCGCCGAGGCGATATTGGCAGAGCCCAGGGCGACCAGTTCCTGGTTGGGATTGATACGCTGTCGTCGCTTTGCCGCCAGGGTTTTACCCACTGACACCGACTCAACGAAACCTATGATGGTGATCAACAACGCGGACACAGCCAACTCCGACCACAAGCCCAGGTCAAAAGCCGGAACACCGAGGGAGGGAAGCCCCTGGGGCACTTCACCAACCAGGGCTACGCCAAGGGCGGAGTAATCCGCGGCATAACTGGCCAGCGTGGTCGCGAGAATAACGAACACAGGCCCTGCCTTGGCCACCATCCCCGCGGTCGTGTTCTCAAAACCCATTCGCTGCAGCAGTGATTTCAGACCGCTACGGGCCCAGAACAGGAACAGTATGGCGGCACACCCGGTCACCAGGGTGACCAGGTTGGTATCGCCCAAGTGGGGCAGCAGCGAAGCGATCAGGTCGGGAAGGTTGTCGCCGTGGCCTGGTACCCCAAGAATGTGCCGCGCCTGGCTCAGGGCGATGATAATGCCGGAAGCTGTTATGAACCCGGATACCACCGGGTGGGACAGGAAGTTGGCCAGGAAGCCGAAGCGCAGTATTCCCAGCAATAGCAGCATCAGCCCGGAAATCATCGCCATGGCGACAGCCGCAGCCAGGTACTCTGCACTGCCGGTCTGCGCCACTTTGCCCACCGCAGTTGCCGTCATCAGCGACACTACCGCCACCGGGCCTACAGAAAGCGTGCGGCTCGTACCGAACAGTGCATAGGCTATCAATGGCAGGATACTGGCGTATAAGCCCATCTCCGCGGGTAGCCCGGCGAGCAGGGCATAGGCGAGGGACTGGGGGATAAGCATGATGGTAACAATGACTGCCGCCAGCATATCGCTGGCGAAAATGCCCTTGTTATATCCCCGTACCCACTCCAGAGGCGGGAGCAGGTAAGAGGGCCGTTTAATCAACCGCCGTTCACTCCGGGTTTTGCCTGTTCAGGATCTACCATCCACTCTTTACCCTTCAGCATCGCCTTCCAGTAGACCGGCGGCAGGATTTTTTCTTTTAAAATCCACGCCAATCGCGAAGGCTTCCGCCCATTAATAACCCATTGCGGGAAGCTGGGCAACAATTTGCCGCCATAGCCGAACTCAGCCAGCACTATTTTGCCTCGCTCCACGGTGAGTGGGCAGGAGCCATAGCCATTGTAGTGCGCGATACCGCTTAGCAGGCCCATATTCTGCAACACATTGTTGGCCACGATCGGCGCCTGCATGCGCGCGGCGGCTGCGGTCTTGGCGTTGGGTGCGTTCATCGCATCGCCCAGGCCCCATATATTTTCAAACTGTTTGTGGCGCAGGGTATTCTGGTCAACATCGACCCAGCCCGCAGCATCGGCCAGTTCGCTTTCACGGACGAAATCCGGTGCGCACTGGGGCGGGCAGACATGGATCATATCGAAGCCCGTCTCCACTGTTTTGGTTTCACCGGCGGCATCACTGGTTTCAAACCAGGCAGTCTTGCTATCACCATCAATGCGTACCAGGCGGTGACCGAAGTTCAGCTGCGCGCGATACTTCTCTATGTACTGCTGTAGGGCGGGAACATAGTCCTTCACCCCGAACAGCACCTCTCCCGCGTTATAGAAGGCGATTTCGATATTGTCCAATGTACCCTGGCGAAACCAGTGATCGCCGGACAGGTACAGGGCTTTCTGCGGGGCGCCGGCGCATTTAATGGGCATTGGTGGCTGCGTGAACAGCGCGCGGCCCGCTTGCATGTCGCGCACCAGGCGCCAGGTATAGGGTGCCAGGTCGAAGCGGTAATTGGAGGTCACACCGTTGCGTCCCAGGGTTTCCACCAGGCCGTCTACCCCGTGCCAGTCCAGTTTGATACCCGGTGCGACGATCAGTCGCTGGTAATAAAGTGGGCGCGAGTTCTCCAGGATAACGCGATTATTGTGTGGGTCGAATGCGCCTACGGCTGCCTTGACCCATTCCACGCCATCTGGAATCAATGAGGCCATGGTTTTCACTGTGCTGCTCTGGCTGAACACACCGGCACCGACCAGCGTCCAGCCGGGTTGGTAGTAATGTACCTCCGCGGGATCAATGATAGCGATACTCAGGTCCTTGACCCTGGACAGCAGGCTGGAAGCGACGGCAATGCCAGCTGCACCCGCACCGACAATCACGATATCGTAATCCGGGCCATCGCTGGCTTGATGTTCAGGGCGAACCTGTAATGCGCTGCTCAGGTCATAACCGCAGCGCTGGGCGTCGGCAATCAGCCGTGATACCGGAGTTCCCAGGCGACGCTGATACAGCGCCCACAGGGTAATAGAGCGGGTACCAGTGCGGCAGTAGGCGTGAATGGGTGAGGGCAGGCGCTCTACGGCAGCGCGAAACGCGTCGATATCCCCAGCCTCAAAATTGCCAGATACCACGGGCAAATAGACCGTCTCCATACCCGCATCAGCCGCTGCAGTTTCAATTTCAGTCACATTGACCTGATCCGCACCTTCGCCATCCGGGCGGTTGCAGATGAGGGACTTGATTCCTTGCTCCGCCAGCGTTTGCACATCCGCAAGACTTAACTGTGGGGACACTGAAAAGGTATCGCTGACCTGCTGTATTTGCACTGTCATTAGCGAGTTACTCCTGGGGCAACAATTCTGAGAGATCGGCGCCGCCGAAGGCGTTCACAGGTAGCTTCAAAAAGAGCTTGCCGCCGGCCTCGGGCGGCGGCATATGGCCGGCGCGCATATTGATCTGTAGCGATGGCAGGATCAGCGTCGGCATTCCAAGGGTGGCGTCGCGGGTCTCACGCATTGCCACGAAATTGGCCTCGCTAATGGACTTGTTGATATGGATATTAGATTCCAGCTGCTCGCCAATGGTGGTCAGGAATTCCAGCTCACGGCCATCTGGCAGGTAATCATGGCAGACAAAGACCCGCATCTGAGGGGGCATGCTGAGTATGCGATGAATCGATGCAAACAGTGTGGAGGCGTCGCCACCGGGGAAATCTACTCGCGCAGTTCCCGCGTCAGGCATGAACAGTGTATCCCCGACGAAAATCGCATCACCCAGCACATACGTCATGCAAGCCGGAGTATGTCCCGGGGTATGCAGGGCGCAGCCCGCCATGTCGCCAATACGGATACTGTCGCCGTCGCGCAGCAGTACATCGAACTGCGATCCGTCCCGCGCGAAATCTTCACCGGCATTGAATATTTCGCCGAAAGTCTCCTGCACCACCGAGATGTTAGCGCCGATGGCGATCTTGCCACCAAGCCGGTTCTTGATATACGGGGCGGCGGACAGGTGGTCAGCGTGCACATGGGTCTCAAGAATCCATTGCAGTTCCAACTGATGGGTGCGGATGTAGTCGATGATCTGGTCCGCACCGCCAAAGGTAATGGACCCGGAGGGGTAATCCAGGTCCATTACTGAATCCACAACCGCACAGGCCTTGCTGCCCGGGTCCCTGACCACGTAGGACAGGGTATTGGTGGGTTCGTCAAAGAAAGGCGTCACCTCGGGTTGCACGGTGATATCAATGTTGCTTTGTGCTATCTGGTTCATAATCAAATCCTGTGCGTGTCTGTGCGTTACTGGTAGTTAAGCCGTTGTTGCTCTACCCAAGTCATAGCAGCAAGGCTTGTGCCATAAAGTAAAGTACTTTGAGTAAATGCTTTAACTATCTGATTAATAGTTAAAATCTAGTTATCAGGCAATCCGTTTGAAGACATCCCACTTGCAGATGCTGGCTTTATCTGCCAGATTTGACGTACATCTCGCCATATATGACAGTCATGGAAATTATCGCATCCGATACGGACCCTTCCCTGGCCAGGATGCTCGACACCTACGAGCACCCGGCGATACTGGTGACGCCGCAGTACCAGATACTCGCAAGCAATGACCTGTACCGGGCACAGTTCGGTGAAATCGACACCGGCGAGTCCCCGGCGCACTGCTATCGGGTGTCTCACAATTACGACAGACCCTGTGACGAGGCGGGGGAGGATTGCCCACTGGCTTCGGCAACACGCTCGGGACAACGGGAGCGGGTGCTGCATATACACCAGACCCCTCGCGGTGAGGAGCATGTGGATGTAGAGATGCTGCCTATCTTCGACGATAGTGGCGAGCTGGTTTTCTTTGTGGAATTGTTAAAACCGGTGCCGCTTACTGGTGCCGGGAGCAACAGGCAGCCCATGGTCGGCAGCAGTCCGGCCTTTAACCGCATGCTGGAATTGATCACCCGGGTAGCGCCGACCACAGCCGCAGTGTTGCTGCTGGGTGAATCCGGCACCGGCAAGGAACTGGCCGCCCGCACGCTGCATCAGTCCAGCCAGCGTTCCGGCAAGGCACTGGTAACCCTGGAGTGCGCCGGACTCAGCGAGAGCCTGTTCGAAAGTGAGCTCTTTGGCCATGTTAAAGGCGCCTTCACCGGAGCGAATTATACCCGCCAGGGTCTGGCTGAAGCCGCCGATGGAGGCACGCTGTTTCTCGATGAAATCGGGGATATTCCCTATCCGTTGCAGGTCAAGTTACTGCGCCTGATAGAAACCGGAACCTATCGACCTGTAGGCAGCAGCCAGGTCAGGAAAACCGATTTCCGCCTGGTATGCGCCACCCACCAGAATCTTGAGCAGATGGTTGACGCTGGACAGTTTCGCCAGGACCTGTACTACCGCATCAACGTATTTCCCGTGCATATGCCATCGCTGGCCCAACGCAGGGCAGACCTGGCGCAGCTGGCGCGAGCCATACTGCAAACTCTCGATAGTGAAAAAGCCTATCACCTGACGGAGTCCGCAATGAGTCTGCTGAAGGCCCACAGCTATCGTGGCAACATCCGCGAACTGCGCAACATTCTTTCTCGCGCCGTGGTGCTGGCTAATACCAACGTTATTGACCCGGCCGTGATCAGGCAATGCCTGGCGATCTCTGAAGCTAACCCCCAGCCTGCAAGCAATCTGACCCTCAAGGCCATGGAGGAGCACTACCTGCGCCGCCTGATGCAGGAACACGACGATGATAAGGAGAAGGTAGCCGCTATTGCAGGTATTAGCGTGCGCTCCCTGTATCGTAAATTACAGGAGGCCAACGATGCACGAGGAGGCATCTGACATGGATCATGGGTGCAGCACTCCGGCGCAGCGCTGAGCGATCGGGCGCCATGGGAATACTATTGGGCAACACCATATGCCTGTTTTTTGCCTGGTTATTTGGCAGGGCGGTCGCGCATAAACTGTATGCTCCGGCGTATTACCGCGAACTACTGGCCGTCTCTTTTCCAATACCCGGCGCGGCCGGTACTTTGTTGGCGTTGACCACAACCCTGGAGTTGGTGCTGGTGGCACTGTTGTTCTTGCCAGGCTCCCGCGCGACAGGATTAACGGGCTGCGCACTGTTACTGCTCATTTACGCGGCGTTTATGGCATGGCAACTCTGGCAGGGCAGGGTGGGCATGTCCTGCGGCTGCTCTGGGGCGAACTCCACCCTGGTGATATCACTGCCGCTGGTACTGCGCAATATAGCCTGTGCAATACTGGCATTCGCTGCCACCTTATACACAGTGAGTTGGGGAGGCTGGCCGCAAGTGGTTGCGGCATTGGCCCTGGCGCTGATACTGGCAGCCGCCTATTTGTTGTTTGAACAGGCGCTGGCCAACGCGCAATATATGAATGAGGACGTGTAGCGATGGCTTTACACCAGAAAGTGGGAGTAACAATGTGAGCGGATCACCCCTGCTCATGCAGCGTGCACTGGACCACGGCACCCGTGTTGCGTTTACCGAGGCCAATGGACATGTGACCTATGCGCAGCTGCTGGAGCGCTCGGAGGCTATAGCCGCCACCCTGCTGAGTGGCGCCAGCGACCTGGATGAGCAGCGCATCGCGTTCGCCACCCCGGCTGGTAGCGATTACGCCGCTATACAGTGGGGTATCTGGCGGGCGGGGGGTATAGCCGTGCCGCTCAATATTCACGCCACCACTGGCGAGCTACAGCACTGCACCAGTGCTGCCGGCGTTACCATACTGGTTACGCTGTCGGAACTGCGTGAACAGCTTGCCCCGTTGTGCGAAGCACAGGGTATTAACCTGATCTGTCTGGATCAGCTATCGCTGGAACAGCGCTGTACCTTACCGGAACTCGATTTATCGCGCCGCGCCATGATCATCTTCACTAGCGGCACTACCAGTAAGCCCAAGGGAGTGGTGACAACCCATGGTAATATCCAGGCGCAGGTGACGACACTGATAGATTCCTGGCAATGGCGGCGCGAGGATGTCATTCCCTTGTTCCTGCCTATGCATCATGTGCACGGCATCATCAATGTGATGACCTGCGCGCTGTGGGCCGGCGCGACCGTCGACGCTTACGACGATGGCTTTGACCTGCCAAGGGTGTGTCAGCGGGTCAGCGAACACGCCTATACCGTGTTTATGGCGGTGCCCACCATCTACGTGAAGTTGATTCAGGCGCTGGAACAAATGGATCCTGCGGAAAAAGCCGCCACCTGCGCCGGCTTTGCCGCAATGCGCCTGATGGTTTCAGGTTCCGCGGCGCTGCCGGTTACCATCCATCAGCAATGGCATCAGCTTACCGGGCAGGTGTTGCTGGAACGATACGGCATGACCGAAATAGGCATGGCGCTATCAAATCCCTACGATGGAGAGCGCCGCCCTGGCTGCGTGGGTATGCCATTGCCCGGGGTAGCGGTGGAGCTGCACGACGAGGAGGGCCAGGTAGTGACCGCAGAAGGAGAGCCCGGGCAGATATGGGTGCAGGGTCGTAATGTGTTTCTCGAGTATTGGCAGAATCCCAAGGCCACTGAGGAAAGCTTTACCCGACAATGGTTCCACACCGGTGACGTGGCGGTGCTGGAGGACGGCTATTATCGGATCATGGGCAGGCAGTCTGTCGATATCATCAAGTCGGGCGGTTACAAGCTGTCGGCTCTGGAAATCGAGAATGTCCTGCTGGATCACCCGGCGATCGCCGAGTGCGCCGTGGTGGGCGCTGAGGACCCCACCTGGGGCGAGCTGGTTGCGGCGGCCCTGGTCATACGTCATGGTCACACCCTGACGCGCGAGGCCCTGGCGGACTGGGCCAGCGAAAAAATGTCGGCTTATAAAATCCCGCGCAAGCTGGTATTTGTAGAAGACTTACCGCGCAATGCCATGGGCAAAGTTATCAAAGCCGAGGTTGCGGCGCTTGTCAGCTAGGCATTTTTAATCTAATTGTTAATAGAGGTAGTTGTGTCAAGCACTGCCAGCCAGGGGGAACAGTCAAGTATGAGCACCACATCAGCCAGAGGCGACCTGCAGGACCTGCTTCAGACCACCTCGGTACTGGAAATTGTAGGCGACATGATCCGGGTGCGCGCTATAGGGGCAGCATTGGGTGATCTGGCTCTGGTGGAAAACGTCGATGGTGTTGTTTCCACTGCCAGGGTCGTGAGCCTGGACCGGGACGTGGTCAGTTTGCAGGTATTCACCGGCGGCAAGGGCCTGTCCACCAGCGCCAAGGTACGCTTCCTGGGAATTCCCCTGCAAGTGACTTTTTCAGATAACATCCTCGGTCGTATCTTCAACGGCGCCGGCGTGGCGATAGACGGACGACCGGAGCTGACCCACGATCCTCGCATCAAGGTTGGCGGTCCCACGGTGAATCCGACCATGCGCATGTTGGCCTCCAACATGATCGAGACCGAAGTGCCCATGATCGATCTGTTCAATTGCCTGGTGGAGAGCCAGAAAATCCCTATTTTTTCCGTGGCCGGTGAGCCATTCAACGCATTACTGGCGCGCATCGGCTTCCAGGCCGATGCCGACATCGTGGTGTTCGGGGGGATGGGTCTCATATTCGACGACTATCATTTTTTCCGCACCCAGTTTGAGGAGCACGGCGTATTCCATCGTACCGTAATGTTCGTCAACCAGGCCTCGGATCCGATCGTGGAACGTCTCAATATCGCCGATATGGCGCTGGCGGTAGCGGAGAAATTTGCCGTAGAACAGGACAAGCGCGTGCTGGTGTTACTCACGGACATGACCGCCTATGCTGATGCGATGAAAGAAGTGGGTGTGGCACAGGAGAAAATCCCAGCCACACGCGGCTATATGGGCGACCTCTACACACAGCTGGCCAGGCGCTATGAAAAAGCCTGTGATTTTCGCGGCGCGGGCTCCGTTACCATTCTCAGTGTGACTACCATGCCTGGCGACGACGTCACGCACCCGGTGCCGGATAATACCGGTTACATCACCGAGGGTCAGTTCTACCTGCATGAAGGGGTGATCGATCCTTTCGGTTCCCTGTCTCGCCTGAAACAGCACGTCGTAGGCAAGGTCACCAGGGAGGACCACGGGCAGATCATGAATACCATGGTGCGCTTTTACTCCAGTGCCAAAGAGGCGCAACAGAAACAGCAGATGTCATTTGAGTTGTCTGATTTCGATTTTAAGCTGCTAAAGTTCGGCAAGCTGTTCCACCAGCGTTTTATGCGCATCGAAGTATCCATGCCGCTGAATGAAGCGCTGAATCTTGCCTGGCAAACCCTGGCTGAATGTTTCGCCCCGGAAGAACTACTGATGAAGCAGGAGCTGATCGATCGCTATTATTCCCAACAGCGTCACCAGCAGGCGGTGGCGGAGGACAATCCCAGTGAGGAAGGTGTCGCAGAGGCTCGGGACTAGGACGCAGTGGCGAAACTTAAACTAAGCAAGAGTTCTATGCAGCAGGAGCGCAATCAGCTCAAGCTGTACCAGCGCACCCTGCCATCCCTGGATCTGAAGCGGCGGCAACTTACGGTGGAATTGGCCAAGGCGCGGCGCGAACTGCAAACCATTCAGGAGGCCGTGGAGTCACTGGAGGCGCACATCGGCGAGCAACTGCCCATGCTGGCCAATACTGACATTGAAGTCAGCGATCTGGTGAAAATGACTGACTTTGAACTCGAGCAGGAGAACGTGGTGGGTGTGCGTCTGCCGCGGCTGAAACGTATTCATTGTAGCGTCGCCGACTACTCACTATTGGCCAAACCCGCCTGGGTGGACATTCTGGTGGCTCGACTGAAGGATGCCGCAGAACAGCGTACACTGGTGCTGGTGTCGACCGAGCGTGTGCGCATTCTGGAAATACAGGAAAAGCGCGTTACCCAGCGCGTCAACCTGTTCGAAAAAATACTGATTCCCACTGCCAGGCGCAATATCCAGCGCATACAGATCTACCTGGGGGACGCTGAACGGGCTGCGGTGGTGCGCTCCAAGCTGGCCAAAGCGAAACAGGCAAAGCAACGCAGGGCGCTACACCAGGCGGAGGAGACTTTATGAGTATTGTCTCCCTGGACAAAGTCACACTGATTGGACACAGCAGTAACAAGGAGGAGGTGCTGTGCGGCCTGCAGGCATTAGGCTGTCTGCACCTGATCCCATTGACCAGGGAAGGCGAGGCCAGGGCAGACACCGGACCTTCAAAAGATGCGCGTGAAGCCCTGCGCTTCCTGGCCAGTTGCGCACAGCAACGCCGGCAGGTAACTGATCCCGCGCGCTTTGATGCCCGCGCGGTGGGAGAGCAGGCCCTGGACCTGCAGCGCCGCACATTCCAACTGCGCAACCGTCGGGATTTTATTTCCCTGCGGATCGACAACCTTGCCCTGTGGGGCGAGTTCGAGTTCCCGACGATAGAGCAACTGGGCGGTCATCGACTGTGGTTTTACCGGGTGCCACATCACGAAATGAAGGTAGTGAAACAGAGTGATCTGCGCTGGGAGCTTGTCAATAGAGACGACCGTTTCTTCTACGTGGTGGTGGTATCGGTCAGCGAGCCTGTGGGCATGCCGGTAGAGCGAGATCTTGCAGGCGGCATTTCCCGGCACAAGTTGCTGGAAGAATTAGAGGCCCTGGAGATCGAACTGGAGGATGTAGAGGCCGAAAGGGTCAGCCTGACCCGGTGGTGCACGCTGTTTGCCCGCGCCCTGGATGGCCTCGAGGATCGTTCGGCCCGCGCCCAGGCTGGATCACAGACCGCAGAAGCTGATCCGGTATATGGCTTACAGGCCTGGGTACCCAGTGATCGTATGGATGACCTGCAGGGTTTTGCCGCGGACCATACCCTGGCGCTTAGCTGTGTAGAACCTGAGGCAGAGGAACAGCCGCCGACCCTGTTTAACAATGCCGCCCCGTTGCGCGCTGGAGAGGATCTGGTCGCGTTTTATATGACCCCATCTTACTGGTTGTGGGATCCCTCCTCACTGGTGTTCCTGTCCTTTGCAATATTCTTTGGCATGATTGTCGCGGATGCGGGTTATGCAGCCCTTCTGGCAGGCATTGTTTTTGTCTACCGTACGCGTTTGGGCAAATCCGCTGCCGGTCGCCGCTGGCGTGTCATGTTGGCCGCGCTTGCCGGCGCTACCGGTATCTATGGGGTTATGGCGGGCAGCTACTTTGGCGTGACGCCGGCGCCCGAATCCCTGGCGGGCAAATTACACATCCTGGACCTGGGTAATTTCACTGTGATGATGGCCCTGTCCGTGACCATCGGGGCGCTGCATCTGTCCTGCGCCAATATCATGAACGGCCTGCGCTACCCGAGCCTGCCCCAGCGTTTGCCTTCTTTTGGTTGGGCCACCGCAATACTAGGGGGGTTGCTGACCTGGGGTGCTATGCAATTGCAAAGTGAGGCACTGAGTAATGGCGGTGTGGCGATGATGACGCTGGGGCTGTTGCTGGTGGTGGGCTTTTCTGGCTATGGTGAGAAACCCTTACGACGACTGCTAAAGGGTGTCACCGCACTGGCGGGCGTCAGTGGTGCATTTGGCGATGTGCTGAGCTATCTGCGCCTGTTCGCGCTTGGACTGGCCTCCGCGTCATTGGCCATGGCCTTCAACGACATGGCCGCTGACGTGCGCCAGGCGGTGCCGGGCATCGGATTCTTTTTTGGCCTGTTGATCCTTTTGCTGGGGCATAGCCTCAACTTTCTATTGAGTGTATCCAGTGGTTTCATCCACGGCTTACGACTCAATGTTATTGAATTTTTCAAATGGGGCGTTAAGGATGAAGGACATCCTTACAGGCCATTCGCAAGAAAGGAGACTAACTAGTGGACGACTTTATTCTCGCACTTGGCTGGGTTGGCGTGTATGCACCACTGGCCCTGGGTGCCGTGGGTAGCATGGTTGGCGTGGGCCGCGGAGGCATGGCGGCGTGCGGAGCTCTGTTGGAGGTAGAAAGCGGTTACGGGCGGTTTATCGGCGTGTCCGCCATGCCCTCATCGCAAACCATTTACGGGATCGTGGTGATGCTGACGCTGAACGTTGGGGTGACACTGGAAAATGCCCCGGGAATCTTTGCCATAGGCCTGCTGTCCGGTATAGCACTGATGGCCAGTGGCTTTGCCCAGGGGGCCGCCTGTGCCGCGGCGATCAATGCGTCCAAGAGTAAACCGGAGATTTTTGGCATATCGATTGCCCCTGCTGCGGTGGTGGAGGGCTTCGCTGTCTTTGCCTTTGTGTTTGCACTGGTACTGGCCGGGTCAGTGCCCGGGATGGGAGGCTGAGTCATGTCCGGTAAGGCGCCCCAGGAATCTGGCGTGCAGGAGCTGATATCGCGTATTCGCGACGATGGCGTGCACGCTGGACAGAGTAAAGCCGAGGAAATCATCGCACAGGCGCGCAGCGAGGCGGCTCGCCTTGTATGCGAGGCGACAGAAGAGGCGCAGCTGATCCGGGATAAAGCGGCTGCAGAGATCGAGTCCGACCAGGACGCGGCACTGGCGGCGCTGCAGATGGCGGCACGGGACACCCGGTTGCAACTGGAAGCTGAGGTTATGGCGGCTTTCGAAGAGCACGTCAGGCGCCTGGTTGCCCCGGTGACTTCCGACGGCAGTTTTATCCGCACCCTTATTCTGGTGCTGGCCGGACAGGCGATGCAGGAGTATCCCGTGGACCAGGAACTGGAAATACTGGTATCAGATCTTATTTCCGGACGCGAGAAGGAAAATCAGGAACTGGATGATCGTATTCGCGATGCTGTGCTGGGCATTACCAGCGATATGCTGCGCGAGGGCGTGGAGATCATTCCTGATCGTGATGTTGCTGGAGGCGCCAGGGTGCGCGTGGTTGGAGAGAACCTGGAGATCGATCTCAGCGAGGACGCGATTTCGAAGCTACTGCTCAAGCATCTGTTGCCGCGCTTTCGCTCCATAATCGAAGGCATAGACTAGCCTGATGTCCGCTGAGACCTATTACACACTGGTGGCGAGCCTGCCGCGGATGCCACATTTTGAGGAGGCCGAGTGGCTGCCACTGAGTCGCAAGCAACTGGACCAACGCCTGTCGATGCTCAATGAGCAGCATGCGCTGGAACTGCGCCTGGCAGAAGAGCTGGTGAAATGGCAGCGCCAACCTGTCGCCATAACGACTGAACAAGTGGCTGCTAATTACCGCAGGGCAATACCCCAGGTCCACAGTTCGTCCCTGCGCGAAATTATTGATTATCGCATGGCCCAGCGCAGTGCACTGGTGGCCTTGCGTAGGCGGCATCTTGGTCTTGCACCGCCTGAAAGTGGCGAAATATGGGGCGTAGGGCCCTGGATGCAACTGATTACGAATAGCTGGGATCGCAGTGACCTGGGGCTGACGCATCTGTTGCCCTGGATCGAAGAGGCGGCGCAGTTGCTGGCACAGGGTGCTGCGCTGGATCTTGAGCGCTTACTGATGAATTCCGTATGGCAGCGCCTGGGTCGTATAGCGGAGCGCAGCCCCTTCGGTTTCGAACCGGTGATCGCGTTTGTGTTTCGCTGGGATATTCTGCAGCGCTGGAGAACGTATGACGCGGTGCAAGGCAAGGCGCGTTTTCAACAACTGGTAGCGGAGGTTACACGTGAGCAACAACAGCTCTTCGCCTGAATCGGCTCGCCCCCTGGCCTCCGTCGTGGGCGTGCAGGAAAGCCTGGTCACCATAGACGTAAGCCAGGTGCCGGTGATGAAAAACGAGGTTGGTTATATCCTGCTGGGCGAGGAGCGACTCAAGGCAGAGGTATTGCGCGTGCAGGGTGATGTCGCCGATCTGCAGGTCTTCGAGGAAACCGACGGCGTCAAAGTAGGCGACCAGGTGGAATTGACCGGCGAGATGCTCTCAGTCGCCCTGGGTCCCGGTCTGTTGGGACAGGTATTCGACGGCTTGCAGATGCCACTGACCACCCTGGCTGACAGTCATGGCTTCTTCCTGCCGCGGGGTGTTGAAGTCGATGCTTTGTTGCAGGATAAAAAATGGAAGTTTGAGCCCAGCGCAGTCGTCGGTACGACCCTGGTCGCCGGCCAGGTTTTGGGAACGGTGGCCGAAGGCCCTTTTGAGCACAAAATCATGGTGCCTTTCGACGAACTCCAACCGGTGAAGCTCACCTGGATTCATGGCGGAAGCTTTACCGTCAACCAACCCATCGCCCATATTCGACGCGAGGATGGTAGTGAGCGAGAAGTGAACATGACCCAGCGCTGGGCAGTACGTGAGCCCATTCCTCGCGAGATGTTCAAACACAGCATCGCGCAGCGGCTTTATCCAATCGAGCCCATTACTACAACACAACGTATTATCGATACCTTTCTGCCCATCGCCCGAGGGGGCACCGGCTGCATTCCGGGGCCATTCGGCGCCGGCAAGACGGTACTGCAAAGCTGCATCGCCAAGCACTCCACGATCGACATCGTGATCATCATTGCCTGCGGCGAGCGCGCCGGGGAGGTGGTGGAAACAATCAAGGAGTACCCCGAAACTCACGATCCCCGCACCGGGGGTTCACTGATGGATCGCACCATCATCGTCTGTAATACCTCCTCCATGCCCGTGGCTGCGCGCGAGTCCTCTATCTACACCGGGCTGACCATGGCCGAGTATTACCGCCAAATGGGCTTTCACGTACTGTGTATCGCCGATTCGACCTCGCGTTGGGCACAGGCAATGCGCGAGACCTCGGGACGCATGGAGGAAATTCCGGGGGAGGAGGCCTTTCCCGCCTACCTGGATTCCGCTATTCGCAATGTCTATGAGCGCGCCGGATTGATGCGCACCCCGGATGGAGACGTGGGCAGCGTGACCCTTATAGGCACCGTGTCGCCTGCGGGCGGTAACTTTGAGGAGCCGGTGACCCAGGCCACATTGTCCACGGTAAAAACCTTCCTGGGCCTGTCATCCGAGCGCGCCTACCGGCGCTTCTATCCGGCGATTGATCCGCTTATTTCCTGGTCGCGCTACCTCGATCAGCTCAAGGACTGGTTCAGCGAAAACCTGGGAGAGGACTGGGTAGACAGCGTTAAACAGATGCAGTCTCTGCTGGAGGAGGGTGATGGCATCTACCGCATGATGCAGGTCACGGGGGAGGAGGGAATTGCTCTCGACGACTATGTAACGTGGCAAAAATCCGTGTTGCTGGACATGGTATACCTGCAGCAGGATGCTTTCGACGAGGTGGACGCAAGCATGTCACGAGAACGACAGGGCGAGAGTTTTCGTTTTCTCAAATCACTGATCGACATGAACTATGATTTCAGCGAACGGGACGACGCCCGGGAGTTTTTCACTCGCTTGACCAGCCTCTATAAGAACTGGAATTACAGCCCGGCCGGGTCTGAGGACTACCGGCGCTATAAAAAGGAAATAGCGACACTCGTACAACGGCATGAGGGTCACCCCGAACGACGCTCGGCTGACCGTTAGCCCGAATATTAACAACCATTCGGCGTGGGCCCCCGGTCTACTTGCTGCCGGGCTTACCTCCTGCTGTAAACGGGGTAGTCACTGCGACAGCATGCCCTTGTCAACGATGAAATCGATAATAACGTCCAGGCCCTGCTGCGTTTTCAGGTTAGTGAACACATAGGGGGAGTTGGGTCGCATGCGGCGTGTGTCAGTATCCATCACATCCAGATCCGCACCGACATAGGGGGCCAGGTCAATTTTGTTGATTACCAGCAGGTCTGACTTGGTAATTCCGGGACCGCCCTTACGGGGTATTTTCTCGCCCTCTGCGACATCTATCACGTAGATCGTAAGGTCAGCCAGCTCGGGGCTGAAGGTGGCGCTGAGGTTGTCGCCGCCGCTCTCAACAAATATCACGTCCAGGTTGGGGTGACGCTGGGTCATTTCGTCCACCGCCGCCAGGTTCATGGAGGCGTCCTCACGGATGGCAGTATGGGGACAACCGCCCGTTTCAACCCCGATAATTCGATCGGCATCCAGCGCCTCGGCCCGGGTCAGGATAATCGCGTCTTCCTGGGTATAGATATCGTTGGTGACCACGGCGAGATTGTATTTATCGCGCATGGCCTTGCAGGTCACCTCCAGCAGTGCCGTCTTGCCGGATCCTACCGGCCCGCCTATGCCTACACGCAAGGGGGTATTGTTCCGATTCATGGCTTTTATCCTATGGTCTGTGTGCACTCACGAGCGAAACAGGCGAGTGTATTGGGTTTCATGTCGGGAGCTGGCAATTGCCAGCGCAGGAGTTGAGCTCCCTATATCCGCGTCGAGCACGTCGGTTGCCGCTACCACCGATGCGGGTATTTCCCCGGCCAGTCGCAGCAGGATCTGCTGGCCATGGGTTTGTCCCAGCGGAATCAGTTTTACCCCGGCGGTTACATTGTTCTCCAGCCAGCTCCAGGCATAACCGCTGCAGACTTTAGCAGCCGGAATGCCCCAGCTGTGTGCGGCTAGTGCGATGCCGGCCAACTGCGTACTGGCGATGCTGTTTTCCAGCCCTGCTGTTATGGCAACACCGAGACTCGGCAGTAACCTCGCCAGCGCCGCGCCGCGCTGTCGTTCTTCCTTGCGCAACTCAGAGGTTTCCCTGCAGGCCAGCAGGTAATGACACCAACGTGCCACGGCGACTTCATCCGCTGCGGCAAACGCCGTCTGTAAACGCAACAGGATGGGGAGTTCCAGTGCTGCCACACTATGGGTAAGTTGGCCCATCAACCACTGTGCCAGAGTCTCCTTGTCATGCACCCAGCCAGCTTCTACAGCCCATTCGAGTCCCTGGGAATAGGTGAAACCGCCTATGGGAAGCGTGGGGCTGATCAACTGATAAAGGCGCAGATCCGCTAATTGAGCTGACTCAGTCATCGGTTAATGGCTGTGTTCATGATTGTGCTGATGATTGTGTTGATGGTTGTGCTGATGATTATGTGCCGCACTTTCATAAGCGCCGGCCTCAGGCTCGAAGGGCGCTTGCTCCATCTTTGCCGACAGACCCAGGCCGGCGATCATTTCATCCAGCACATGATCATGTTGATAGCGCACCCACTGAGCAGTGATTTGCAGGGGCACATGGCGATTACCCAGGTGGTAACAGGCCCTGGCCAATGCATATGCATCCGTGCTGTGCACGGTGGATACCGTCTCGGGTGCCGCTACAACCTGTATCACCAGCCCCTGTGTGCTCTGTAATAAGTCACCATCGCGCAATACCTTGCCTCGCGGCAGAAACAGACCGGCCTCCTGACCATCGTCCAGGGTCACTTTAAGCCGGCTCCTGACACGCTGGTCGATAGGCAGGCTGAGAGTTGCGCTGTGTTCTGCGCTTTCTTCCAGTAGTTTTTCAATGCGAATCACAATAGTTTTCTCAAAACAGGAAATAACGCTGGGCCAGCGGTAATTCCGTCGCAGGTTCGCAAACCAGTAACTCGCCGTCGGCGCGCACCTCGTAGGTTTGTGAATCGACCTCTATTTTTGGCAGGTAACTGTTGCGCACCATATCGTTCTTGGTGACCTTGCGACAGCCGCGCACTGTTCCTATCAAACTCTGTAAACCCAGTTGTTGCGCCACCTGGGCTTTCACCCCGGCTGCGGACATGAATATCATGGACGTACTGTTACAGGCCTTACCCATAGACCCGAACATCGGCCGGTAATGTACCGGCTGGGGCGTGGGAATAGATGCGTTGGGGTCGCCCATGGGCGCGGCTGCAATCATGCCACCCTTGATAATAATCGCCGGCTTGGCCGCAAAAAAGGCAGGTTTCCACAATACCAGGTCAGCCAGTTTTCCCGGCTCAATTGAACCCACCTCGTGGGAGATACCGTGGGCGATCGCCGGGTTGATAGTGTACTTGGCGATATAGCGCTTGATACGCTCGTTATCATTCGCGCTGCTGTCCTCGGCAAGGGCGCCGCGCTGCACCTTCATTTTATGGGCGGTCTGCCAGGTGCGGCAGACGACTTCCCCGACCCGACCCATGGCCTGCGAGTCCGAGGCAATCATGGAAAAGGCGCCCAGGTCATGAAGTATGTCTTCAGCCGCGATGGTCTCACGACGAATACGCGATTCAGCAAAAGCGACATCTTCGGCTATTCCCGGGTCCAGATGGTGACATACCATGAGCATGTCCAGGTGCTCATCCACCGTGTTGATTGTGTAAGGGCGGGTCGGGTTAGTGGAGGAGGGTAGTATGTTGGGTTCACCTGCTGCCTTGATAATATCCGGGGCGTGGCCACCACCGGCACCTTCGGTATGGTAGGTGTGGATTGTGCGCCCTGCGATCGCAGCAAGCGTGGTTTCGACAAAACCAGACTCGTTGAGTGTGTCGGTGTGTATAGCGACCTGTGTATCCGTTTCTTCAGCTACATTCAGGCACTGGTCGATAGCCGCCGGGGTAGTGCCCCAGTCCTCATGCAGCTTGAGCCCAATGGCACCAGCAGTGATCTGCTCATGCAAACCCTCCGGCAAGCTGGCATTACCTTTTCCCAGGAAGCCCAGGTTCATTGGGGCGCTGTCCGCTGCCTCCAGCATACGATGCATATTCCAGGGTCCGGGTGTGCAGGTGGTGGCATTGGTGCCGGTCGCCGGTCCGGTGCCGCCGCCCAGCATGGTGGTCACTCCTGACATCAATGCCTCATCAATCTGCTGCGGGCAGATGAAGTGGATGTGTGAGTCAATGCCCCCGGCCGTCAGTATCATACCCTCGCCGGCCAACACCTCAGAACCCGGCCCCACAACGATACCCACATTGGGCTGGGTGTCCGGATTGCCGGCCTTACCCACCGCGGCAATACGGCCATTTTTTATTCCCACGTCCGCCTTAACAATACCCCAGTGATCTACTATCAGAGCGTTGGTTATCACCAGGTCTGCAGTTTCGGCGCTGGGACGCTGGCTCTGCCCCATTCCGTCACGGATCACTTTGCCGCCGCCAAACTTCACTTCATCCCCGTAGCTGGTAAAGTCTTTCTCTACCTCAAGCCACAGTTCGGTATCGGCCAGGCGCAGTTTATCGCCCGTGGTGGGACCGAACATCTCGGCGTAGGCCTGCCTGGATATTTTTACCGCCATGTTTATCTCCTACAGCTTGCCCATTATTTTGCCTTGGAAACCGTAGATCTCCCTGGAGCCCGCATAGGCCACCAGTTCCACGGTGCGATCCTGGCCGGGTTCAAAACGCACGGCTGTCCCCGATGCAATATTCAAGCGATAGCCCCTCGCTTGTTCGCGCTCGAAAACCAGGGCTTCGTTCACTTCATAGAAGTGATAGTGAGAACCGATCTGAACGGGTCTATCACCTGTGTTGGATACCCTCAAGGTTACCGTATCCCTTCCCTGGTTGATCTCTATGTCGCCTTCGGCGACGCGTAATTCTCCGGGTATCATTGGCGTCTCCTAGACGATAGGGTCGTGAACAGTGACCAGTTTGGTACCATCCGGGAAGGTGGCTTCTACCTGTACGTCGTGAATCATTTCGGGAACACCGGGCATGACTTCATCGGCGCCAAGCAAGGTGCGACCATAATCCATCAGCTCGGCCACTGTGCGACCGTCGCGGGCGCCCTCCATTATGGCGGCGCTGATAAACGCGACAGCTTCAGGATAGTTGAGCTTCAAGCCACGGTCCCTGCGCCGCTCGGCAAGCAGCGCCGCGGTAAACAGCATCAGTTTGTCTTTTTCTCTAGGTGTTAATTCCATCGTACTCTCTTTCTAGGTTGCCCAGATACGCGGCAAGCAGGTTGGCTTTTGCAGCCACTGCCCGCGCAGTGCACTCCACAGTTGTGTGAACAGGGCGAGGATTGGTTCTGACTGTTCACCCAGGGCACGCACAATCAATACTTCATCGGCCAGGGTAAGGCCCACAGGATATGGGTAGTGACTAGTTTGCATCGAGTCTTTGGGCAGCAATATCTGTTCCAGTAATTCACGTTGTTGCTCGCTGCAGGGTGCTGCAATTAACGTGCCCTGCATTACCAGCCCGCGCAAACCGGTAGGTGATGCCAGCGTGGCCTCACCCTGGGTTTGGAATTGCTCTAGCAGCCGCAATTCGCCGGCCAGTTTAACCTCTGTTCGGCTGCGCACTGAGCCAAGGGTAAACGGCTCTTTGCCGGCAGGACGACCAAAACAATGTACCTCCCAACCGACAAACTTTCCTTTTGGAGCGATATCAATTTGCGTGCGCAGCTCTGCGTTAGTGCTGTCAAAAAAGATGTTTTGTTGTGGCAGCCACTCTACCACCGCGTCATCTGAGATAGTAATTCGCTGGGCCTGGCTGCCAACATGCCCTGATTTTGATCGATAGAACTTGGTCGCACCGGGCGTAGTCAGCAGGCAGTGGGTACCGGGCGTGGCTTTAACATCGATTTTCAGGGAATCGCCGCCCACCACACCACCGGGCGGGTGCAGTAAATAGTTATGGCAAATATCGCCCTCCGGATAGAAAGATCGCTGCACCGCTAACGGACCGCTCTGCCGTTTTTTTCTGAGCAAGGTTTTACTTCCGCGCAATCCGTATTCCAGTTCGAGTTGAGCCTGCCAGCCCTGGGGTGTTAACGCTTTGTTCATCAGTGACTAACCGGGTACTTACATAGTTATGCAGGCCTGCGCCTTATTGCGGCAAGCACACCAAGACTAGCAGGCGCAAAACCCTTCGTCAGCAAAAATTGCCTCTGGCGTGATGGTGACGCCCTGCACCTTGTTGGTGCCTGAGCCCCGGGATACCGCCTCTTTATGGTGATTAGCGCCAGCGTTCACGATCAGTAAATGATCAATTCTTTTCCCGTAGCAGCGCCGAATTATGCTGGAATCCGCTCTGCCACTGGATTGTTGAAAACATGGCACATGAATTGCTCCGGTAAAGCGGCGAAGCAACGGGCTAACACGTTGCCGCATAGCAAAACTCTTCGTAGTTAAGCCTTTAAGGGGAAAAAATATGATATTTCGAAAAAAGCTGGGCAATGCCCTGGCGTTGTCACTGCTCGTGGCAGCACCACTTGCCGATGCAGGGAAGAAACTGGAAATTGACGAAACCAAGTGGATCAGTGTTGGCATTGGAACCCGGGGTAGTTTCTCTTCGGTTGAAGATGCATCGCCCAGTGGCGATGACTGGGACAATGATTTCAATCTTGATAGCGCCAGGGTCTATGTCAATGGCCAGATCACGGAAATTATCAAGTTCGAATTGAATACTGAATGCACGTTCTGCGGCAACTCTGATCTTGAAGACTACGATATCCTCGATGCCATCGTGAAGTTTGATATCAACCCTGCTTTTAACATCTGGGCCGGCAGGCTGCTGGTACCTGCGGATCGGGCAGAAATGAGCGGGCCCTATTACGCCAACGTTTACGACTTCAACAAGACACCATTCTTTCCTGCAGATTACAGCGTGAAATTCGGCAACGGCGGTGCCGGAGTCTACGGCAGGGATCACGGTGTCACATTTTGGGGAGGCCTTGGTGAGGAAGCCCGGTTTACTTATGCTGCCGGCGTCTTCAATGGCTTCCAGGATGGCCCCAACCAGGACGACAACCTGCTTTTCGGCGGGCGGCTGAGCTACAACTTCCTCGATGTGGAGAAAAATCCGGGGTATTACACCAGTAGCACCTATTTTGGGAACGGCGGAGATATTCTGACTGTCGCAATTGCGGCTCAGTACCAGGAGGACGGTGCGGGCACGGAATTGGACCCTGCGGATTTCACCGCCATCACTACTGATTTGCTGTTTGAGAAAGTGTTGGGTGGCGGCGGTGTGATCACCGTGGAAGGTGAATACAAGAATTTCGATACGGATCTTTCAGATGCAGCGCTGAACGCCGCAGACTGCTTCTGCCTGTTCAGTGGTGAGGCTGTTATGGGCACTGCCCTTTACATGTTTCCCGCTGAGATCGGTATCGGTAAATTCCAGCCCTATGTGCGCTATACCAAAAATGACCCGGACGAGAGCGATGATCGCGACGAGGTAGAGGCCGGTGTTAACTATATTATCGACGGCCACAATGCGCGTATTTCTGCTTTCTACCAATATGGAGACATTGCCACCAAGGGCCTGAACTATACGCCCAACGCAGCCGGAGACGATGTCAGCGCCATTAAAATTGGCGTGCAAATTCAGTTGTAATTTATCGCGGCGACATAGACGACGAAATTTTTCTTTCAGGAGTTCCATTTATGAGTATGTTAAAAAATATCAAAAGTATGACGGCTGGTGTGGCACTGGGCGTAGCGTCATTGGTCGGTACCACAGCAGTATGGGCCGAAGACACTATCAAGGTGGGTGTACTGCACTCCCTGTCCGGCACCATGGCCATCAGTGAAACCACGCTCAAGGATACCGTGTTGATGATGGTGGAAGAGCAGAACAAGGCAGGGGGATTATTGGGTAAGAAACTGGAGCCGGTGGTAGTGGATCCGGCATCAAACTGGCCGCTGTTTGCCGAGAAGGCCCGTGAACTGATCGCCAAAGAAAAGGTGGATGTCATCTTCGGCTGCTGGACTTCCGTTTCACGCAAATCGGTATTGCCGGTGATAGAGGAGCTTAACGGCCTGATGTTCTATCCGGTGCAGTATGAGGGTGAAGAGTCATCGAAAAATGTTTTTTATACCGGTGCAGCGCCAAACCAGCAGGCGATTCCCGCAGTTGATTATCTTATGGAGGAGCTAGAGGTGACACGCTGGGTTCTGGCCGGGACAGACTATGTCTATCCGCGCACTACCAATAAAATTTTGGAGGCGTACCTGAAGTCCAAGGGTGTGGCCGATGAAGATATCATGATCAACTACACGCCGTTCGGCCACTCCGATTGGCAGAGCATTGTTTCTGAAATCAAGTCATTCGGCGCCAAAGGTAAGAAAACTGCAGTGGTCTCTACGATTAACGGTGACGCGAATATTCCATTCTATAAGGAACTGGGTAACCAGGGCGTATCCGCCGTCGACATTCCTGTAGTGGCATTCTCCGTAGGTGAAGAAGAACTATCAGGTATGGACACCTCACCGCTGGTAGGGCACCTGGCAGCATGGAATTACTTCCAGAGCGTAGAGTCCGATGAAAACGATGCCTTTATTGCACAGTGGAAAGCGTATATCGGCAACGATGAGCGGGTAACCAATGACCCCATGGAGGCCACCTATATCGGCTTCAAAATGTGGGTTGAAGCAGTAACTGCTGCAGGTACCACGGATACTGATGCTGTCGAGCAGGCAATGATCGGCGTCTCGGTTGCAAACCTCACCGGAGGCATGGCGGTGATGAATAAGAACCATCACCTGTCCAAGCCCGTACTGATCGGCGAAATACAGGAAGATGGCCAGTTCCTGGTGGTATCTGAAACCGATGGCACGGTACCCGGCGACGCCTGGTCTGATTTTCTTCCCGGCAGTAAGGACGTGATTGCTGATTGGACGGCTCCCATTTCCTGCGGTAATTACAACACCGTCACCAAAACCTGTTCAGGCCAGAACTTCTAGAGTCTCACATACGAAAAACCCTCCATGGTTTTGCCCGGTCTCTGGCCGGGTCTTTTCGTTGTCATGAAGTTTTTAGTGGAAGGAAGAGGGGATAATTCTTGTTGCGTTTAATCGTTGGGCTGGTGCTGGCCTGCTCAATCAACAACATGGTCCTTGCCGGGGGGGATGATTCACTTGCCGTCCGACTCGATGCCCTCGCCGCCGCCAAGCTGAGTAAAATGCCGGCGCAGATTGATCTACTGGCCGGCATGGATGATCCGCGCGCAGCGGTGGTGCTTCAGGCCTTACTTGATGGCCAGCTCTATGCGAGAAAGAGCGACAAAAGGCTGTTTATTGCCACTCCCGCCGCGGACAAGTCCTTGCTACTTACTGACCCGTTAGGCCTGGTACAACCGGGTGCGGCCAAAAAAAATGAATTCAAGCGCATTGCTGTCAATAATCGCATGCGTTCCCAGCTACGCTATGCCATCGCGCGCGCAAACCTGCAGTCACCGGATCCGCTGCAGAGACAGGCAGCCGTGCTGCGGTTACTCGATGATCTCGACCCCGCCGTGCTGGTACTGCTCGACGAGGCCGCAGAAGACGAAAGCGACGAGGGAGTACTCGGGCTGGTCTATATTGCCCGCGGCATGATCGCGCTGGATAGTGATGACCGGCTGGAGAAGATGGCCGCAATCGAACTACTGAGCGGCAACCTGCAGCCGCTGGTTAAGAACCGACTGCAACAGGTGCTGGCACGCGACGATAATGGCGACCTCCTGGAGACCGACGCTGTCATCGTCAAAAAGGCGCGGGTGGCCTTAGCTGCAATTGACAGTAAAGCAGGTGTCTACAAGTTCCTGGAGACGACGTTTTTTGGCCTCAGCCTGGGCTCGGTCTTGTTACTCAGCGCTATTGGCCTGGCCATCACCTTCGGCGTGATGGGAGTGATCAATATGGCCCATGGCGAGTTGATTATGCTGGGCGCATATACCACCTATGTCGTGCAGTTGATGATGCCCGATCACCTGGAATACTCTCTGCTGGTGGCGGTGCCCGCTGCCTTTCTGGTCTCGGGACTGGTAGGTGTGGCGATCGAGCGCGGCATTATCCAGTTTTTGTACGGTCGTCCGCTGGAGACATTGCTTGCGACTTTCGGTGTCAGCCTTATATTGCAACAGGCGGTCAGGAGTATCTTCAGCCCGTTGAATCGCTCCGTGGCAACCCCGGAGTGGATGAGTGGAGCGCTACAGATAAACCCGGTATTTGCGCTCACTTACAATCGCATGTACATCCTGGTCTTTGCGTTAATTGTCTTCGTGTTGCTCTTGCTGCTGTTAAAAAAGACCACCCTGGGCTTACAGTTTCGCGCGGTGGCACAGAATCGCGCGATGGCCAGGGCCATGGGGATACGCAGCCAGTGGGTGGATGCAATGACCTTTGGTCTGGGCTCAGGTATCGCGGGTATTGCCGGGGTCGCATTGAGTCAGCTGACCAATGTAGGCCCTAACCTGGGCCAGGCATACATAATTGATTCGTTCATGGTGGTCGTATTTGGCGGCGTAGGCAATCTCTGGGGCACCCTGGTAAGTGCCTTCAGCCTGGGGGTAGCCAGCAAGTTCGTCGAACCTATGGCGGGGGCAGTTCTGGCCAAAATCCTGATACTGGTATTTATCATTCTGTTTATACAGAAGAATCCTAGAGGCCTGTTTCCGCAACAGGGCAGGGCGGAGTAGCAGATGGCCTCTCATTACGTCCAGAGTAATCCCTTGTTCGTGAAATTCGCTGATGATAAGTGGGGCAATATCCTGCTCATCGCAATACTGCTGACTACGGTAATTGTAGCCGTGGGCAATCTACTGGTGCCGCCGGAATCTCCTTTCCACGTATCCACGTACATGGTGACGCTGCTGGGTAAATACCTGGCTTTTGCCCTGCTGGCCTTGTCGGTAGACCTGATTTGGGGTTATGCGGGTATTCTCAGCCTGGGGCATGGCGCATTCTTTGCCCTGGGTGGCTATGCCATGGGTATGTACCTGATGCGACAGATTGGCGATAGAGGTGTCTACGGCAACCCGGACCTTCCCGATTTTATGGTCTTCCTCGACTGGCATGAACTGCCCTGGTATTGGTCCGGTTTCGAGTCTTTTGGCTATGCCATGCTGATGGTGGTGTTGGTGCCCGGGCTACTGGCTTTTATTTTTGGCTGGCTGGCATTTCGCTCTCGTGTGACGGGTGTCTACCTGTCTATCATCACCCAGGCACTGACTTATGCCTTGCTGCTGGCTTTTTTCCGCAATGAGATGGGCTTTGGCGGCAATAATGGACTTACCGATTTCAAGGATATATTGGGATACAGTTTACAGTCAGATGCGACGCGTATTGCACTGTTTGCTGCGTCCGCCGCAGCTCTTGTACTGGGTTACCTGTTGTGCAGGTGGATTACCCGCTCCAAACTGGGGCGTGTGTTGATTGCGATCAGGGACGCGGAGGATAGAACCCGTTTCGTTGGCTACAAGGTCGAATCATACAAGCTTTTTGTCTTCGTTCTATCGGCAGCACTCGCCGGTGTTGCCGGCGCTCTGTATGTTCCCCAGGTGGGGATCATCAATCCGGGGGAGTTCTCACCGCTGAATTCAATTGAGCTGGTGATCTGGGTGGCCGTGGGCGGTCGCGCAACCCTGTTCGGGGCTATTGTGGGTGCCCTGTTGATTAACTACTGCAAGACCTGGTTTACCGGTGCTCTCCCGGAGCTCTGGCTGTTTTTCCTGGGGGCCATATTTGTACTTTCCACCATGTTTCTGCCGCGTGGAATCGTAGGCTTGCTCCATCGTAAGGGAGAGTCCAGCTGATGCCTGTACTGGACAATATGCGTGCTTTCCTAAGGCGCGAGCAGATATGGGATTACCTGATCCCGGATCGGGAAGTAATGGTGCAGGGCCCGGGCGGACCCATTCTATATGTTGAGGACGTGACCCTGAGCTTTGATGGTTTCAAGGCCCTGAATGCACTGAGTCTTTACATTAACAAGGGTGAACTGCGTTGTATTATCGGGGCCAATGGCGCCGGGAAATCCACCATGATGGATGTGATTACAGGTAAACTGCGCCCGGATACGGGATCGGTATACTTCGGTAAGAACATCAATCTGCTGAAACTGAGTGAGCCTGAAATAGCAACTTGCGGGGTGGGTCGAAAATTCCAGAAGCCCACCGTTTTTGAAAACCACACCGTACTGCAGAACCTTGAACTGGCGATGCGCGCCAACAAAAAGGTGCTGCCTACACTGTTCGCCCGGCTGGACTCAGGACGGGCAGACAGGCTGCAGGACGTGCTCGCAACAATAGGACTTGAGGCTGAGCAGAAACGCCTGGCGGGATCTTTATCCCATGGACAAAAGCAGTGGCTGGAGATCGGTGTGCTACTGATCCAGGATCCGCAACTCCTGCTGGTGGACGAGCCGGTGGCGGGAATGACCCCCCAGGAGACAGAGCGCACAGCGCAGTTGCTGACATCCCTTGCAGGCGAACATTCAGTGGTGGTGGTAGAGCACGATATGGAATTTGTGCGTTCCATTGCCAGGACTGTCACCGTGTTGCACCAGGGCTCCGTGCTGGCGGAAGGCTCCATGCAGCAGATACAGGACAACCCGCAAGTCAGAGAAGTGTACCTGGGAGAATAGCGGTGCTTAATATCAGTGGTTTGAATCAGTTCTACGGACAGTCCCATATTTTATGGGACCTGGATCTGGAAATTGAGCCCGCCAGTTGCACCTGCATCATGGGCCGCAATGGCGTGGGCAAGACCACACTGCTGAAATGTATTATGGGCATACTGCCCACGCGATCTGGCAGCATGCGCTTTGGCGAAACCGAGTTGAGCACGCTGGCTACCGAGCAGCGAGCTCGTATTGGCATAGGCTATGTGCCCCAGGGCAGGGAGATTTTCTCCCAGTTGAGTGTGGAGGAGAACCTGCGCATAGGCCTGGCCGCGCGCAGCGATGGCACCAAGGAAGTCCCCGGTTTTATCTATGAACTTTTCCCGGTATTGCAGGAAATGCTCGGGCGCAGGGGAGGTGACCTCTCAGGCGGGCAGCAACAACAACTGGCCATCGGGCGGGCGTTGGCTATCGATCCGAAAATCCTGATACTGGATGAACCGAACGAGGGTATTCAGCCTAATATCGTTAAACAGATCGGCGATGTGATAACCCACCTGGTAAGCGACAAAAAATTAACCGTCGTTATCGTCGAGCAGAAATTGGGTTTTGCGCGGCGGGTGGGACAGTATTTTCACCTAATGGAGAAAGGGCGCGCCATGGCGAGTGGCTCTATCGATCAATTGAGCGATGACCTGGTCGGTAAACACCTGTCCGTTTAGCTTAGACCGTCAGTCGGTGTCGCTACTAATCCTGGCCAGTAGTGCCGCCCTGATGGAGTCTATACCCGGCTTATGTTTCGCGATCTCCTCCAGGTCAAGTCCGTGCAGTTCATGCGGAAATACCAGCCAGCTTTCCGTCTCGTGAACATAAAAATCGGGTGTACGCCCTGTCTTATTGTGGCCGGGCTTGTAATAGGGCGTGGCAACTTTGATGTCCGGGGTGTTTTTCTTACAGGCCGCTTCGATGTCAGTAATTATCTGCTGGATGCTTAAGCCTGTATCGTGCACGTCGTCAACAATCAGCATAGAGTCCTCTGACTGTACACGGCGAATAATATAGTTCAGGCCGTGGACCGTTACATGCCTGGCTCGCTCGCCGATGCCGGTATAGGAAGAAGTACGGATGGCGATATGATCGGATTCCACGCCCATCACATCAAGTAATTCCTGTACAGCAATACCTACGGGGGCTCCGCCTCGCCATACACCTACTATATAGTCAGGTTTGTAGCCGCTCTCGTAGATTTTGAGGGCCAGATGAAAGGAATCGTCCAGTAATTGCTGCGCGCCAATATAGGTCTTACTTGTCAAAACGGTCTCTCCGAGGCTGTTGTTATTTAACATCTAGTTGGTATTTCAACAGGTACAGCGCTTCCTGTATCGCGGCATTGTATAGCCTGGGCCCCGAATTGTTAATGTCGGCATTGCTGGGACCATCAAGCGATCTCCCGTAAATACAAAATTTTGTCGATAATATTCACTGTAGTATGTGCAGGGAATGCCAGCCAACGGAGCGATAGGTCTTGGCGCTTAACGGGTATACTTGCTATGTTTGTTGTCAGTTTACTTAACTTTTCTGGAGAATTTTTCATTGATCAGGTTCCTCCTCAATGCGGTAGAACACCAGGTGGAGAATACTGACCCCAGTACCTTGCTATTGGCTTATCTGCGGGATCACCTGGGTAAGACGGGAACCAAGGAGGGCTGCGCCTCCGGAGACTGCGGTGCCTGTACTGTGGTACTGGGCGAGTTGTTCGCCGGCGAACTGCGCTACCGTGCCATCAATGCCTGTATTACCCCTCTGGGCAGCATCCATGGCCGGCAGTTGATCACTGTAGAGGACCTGAAACAGGGTCCGGTGTTACACGCGGTGCAGCAGGCTATGGTTGATCACCACGGATCCCAATGCGGTTTCTGTACCCCGGGATTTGTCATGTCGATGTTCGCTCACCTCAAGACGCACGACAGCCCCGACCGCGAGGAGATACTGGAATCCCTGGGCGGCAACCTGTGCCGCTGTACCGGCTACCGCCCCATCGTAGACGCGGCGGTGCACATGTATGACCCCGCGACAGCAGATACTTTTAGTGAGCAGCAGGTGGAAACAATAGCCGCGCTTGAGGACATTGCCGCAGACGAGACCGAGATAGAACTCTCGCACAGTGGCCGTCGCTATATTGCGCCGCGCACGATTGCATCCTTGGCAAAGACCCTGCAGGACAATCCCGACGCGCGTCTGGTGGCCGGTGCGACCGACCTCGCGCTGGAAATCACCCAGGGACTGAAGGAAATCGAGACCCTGGTTTTTACCGGCCGGGTACCTGAGTTGCTGTGCTGCGATGATCAGGGCGACAAGCTGCTGATCGGTGCCGCGGTAAGCTTCAGCGACTGCAAAGATTTGCTGTGCAGCAGCTGGCCACAGCTCAAAGAGCTCATTGAGAGGCTGGGCTCCCTGCAGATACGGAACCAGGGAACCCTTGGGGGTAATGTGGGCAATGCATCCCCGATTGGCGATATGCCACCGGTGTTGCTTGCCCTGCAAGCCAGTCTGGTGCTGCGCCGCGGCGAAGCGTCCCGTGTTATCCCCGTTGAAGATTTCTATCTCAGCTATAAAGTCACCGCATTGCAACCGGGCGAATTCATCGAGCGCATCGAGATTCCCAAACCCACACAGGGCGACTGGCTGCAGGCGTACAAAGTAAGCAAACGCCTGGAGGACGATATCTCGGCGGTTTGTGGCGCCTTTAACCTGCGTATAGTGGATGGCAAGGTCGCGGCCGCGGTTATCGCTTTTGGTGGTATGGCGGAAATACCCAAGCGAGCCGGGCAATGTGAGCAGGCCCTGTTGGGGCAGCCCTGGCTGCAATCAACCATAGACGCAGCGATGGCGGCGTTGCAACAGGATTTCACGCCGATAGATGACTTTCGTGCCAGTGCCGATTACCGCATGCAGATAGCCTGCAACCTGTTGCAGCGTGCGTTCCTGGCTCATACTTTGCCGCCGTCACAATTGCAGGTCACCGAGTATGCGTAAGCTGTCGGATACCAGGGTAAGCAACGCTGGAGACATCGCATCCGGGCCGGGGCAGTCGGTGAAGCACGAAAGCGCCCACCTGCATGTGAGCGGTGAGGCGCGCTATACCGATGACCTGGGCGCGCCGGCGAATACGCTGTGCGCTTATGTGGGGCTTAGCGATATTACCCATGGCAAACTGCTTAACCTGAACCTGGACAAGGTGAGAAGCGCACCGGGTGTCGAAGCCGTCATCACGCTTGAGGATATACCCGGGCTCAAGGATATCGGTCCGGTTTTCCCCGGCGATCCACTGCTGGTAGATGACACCGTGGAATTCCAGGGCCAGGTGCTGTTCGCCGTTGCAGCTTCCAGCTACGACGCGGCGCGCAAAGCCGCGCGACTGGCCCAGAGCGAGTACGCGCCATCAGCTGCAACTATCACCATAGAACAGGGTCTGGCCAGTGACAGCTATGTGCGCCCCAGCCACACCCAGCAGCGCGGTGATGCACGCGCTGCACTGGATAATGCGCCGCTGAGGCTGTGTGGGGAGTTTCACAGCGGTGCCCAGGAACAGATGTACCTGGAGGGACAGGCTGCATTGTGTATCCCCCAGGACGATGGCGGCATGACGGTTTACACATCAACCCAGCACCCCTCCGAAGGCCAGAAACTGGTGGCAGAGGTGCTGAACCTGCCACTGAGCATGGTAACGGTCGATGTACGGCGCATGGGCGGCGGCTTTGGGGGTAAGGAGACCAACGCTAATCAGTGGGCCTGCATCGCCGCTGTCTTGGCCCATAAAACCGGCAGACCGGTCAAACTTCGGCTGGCCAGGGCGGACGATATTGTGGCGACCGGAAAACGTCATCCTTTTCTAAGTCGTTATGACGTTGGCTTCGACGAGCGGGGCCATATCCTGGGACTGGAACTGGAACTCAGTGGTGGCTGCGGCATGTCACCGGATTTGTCGGATGCCATTGTCGACAGGGCGATGTTCCATGCCGACAATGCCTATTACCTGCCAGCGGCGCATATTACCGGGCACCGCATAAAGACCCATACGGTGTCTAACACTGCGTTCCGCGGCTTCGGCGGGCCCCAAGGCATGCTGGCCATTGAGAATATCGTCGAACAGATTGCAACAGCGACCGGTCTTGACCCTCTGGAAGTACGCAGACGAAACTTCTATCGGCAGGAGGGCGGGCACGATACCACCCACTATGGCCAGACTATTGAACAGCACATCATAGACTCCCTGGTGACGCGCCTTGAGCGGACCTCTGATTATCATCAGCGACGCGAAGGTATCCGTACTTTCAATGCCAGCAGCCCGGTTCTCAAGCGCGGCCTGGCACTGACCCCGGTAAAGTTCGGCATATCCTTTACCGTGCAGCACCTGAATCAGGCCGGCGCTCTGCTGCATGTCTACACTGACGGCAGCGTGCAGTTAAACCACGGTGGCACTGAGATGGGACAGGGTCTGTACACCAAAGTCGCGCAGGTTGTTGCACATGAACTCCAGGTGCATATGGATAACATAAGCTGCACATCAACTCGCACTGACAAGGTTCCCAATACCTCGCCCACGGCGGCATCCTCCGGGAGTGACCTCAACGGCATGGCCGCGCGGGATGCCAGTCGCAAGATCCGCCACAGGCTAACCGAGTTTGCGGCACAACATTTCGGGGTTGAGATGGAGGCAGTCACCTTCAACAAAGGGGTTATCACCGCGGGCGAGCATGAGTTGTCCTTTGCCAAGCTGGTGCAGTTGGCCTACCTCAACCGAATTTCTCTGTCCGCGACAGGCTACTATCGCACGCCTAAAATTCACTATGACCGCGAGCAGGCGCAAGGTCGCCCCTTCTTTTACTTCGCCTACGGAGCCGCCGTTTCCGAAGTCGTTATCGACACGCTCACTGGCGAATACAAGGTGCTACGGGTAGATATCTGCCAGGATGTGGGCCAATCACTGAACCCCGCCCTGGATATCGGCCAGATTGAAGGCGGTTTTATCCAGGGCATGGGATGGCTGACCTGCGAAGAGTTGGTCTGGGGTGAGGATGGTCGCCTGCAGACCGTGAACCCGGCCAGTTACAAGATTCCGGCCGTTGGCGACACGCCCGCCATTTTCAATGTGGAATTGCTGCCGGACAGCCCGAATGTGGAGGCAACCATATTCCACTCCAAGGCTGTGGGCGAGCCGCCGCTGATGCTGGGAATAGCGGTATGGTCTGCACTGCGTGACGCTGTATGCAGTTTGGGGGATTATCGCTATAGCCCCTGTTTCGATGCGCCGGCAACGCCGGAGCGTGTGCTCAAGGCCTGCGAGGAAATCAGATCGCGGCGGGAGGACTCATTGCCATGAACGAACTCAATACCAATGCAGAATGGGCATTGGCGGCCACACAATTACAACAGGCGGGTGAGGATTACGTCCTGGTCACCGTACTGGGTTCCCGGGGCTCTACGCCACGCGATACCGGCACGAAAATGGTGGTCTGTGCAGCGCAAAGCTACGGCACCATCGGTGGAGGCCACCTGGAATTACGCGCCGTGGAAATTGCACTGCAAATGATACAGCTGGAGGAAGATCATCAGCGCGTGGAATATTTTCCCCTGGGTCCCAGCCTGGGTCAATGTTGTGGCGGCAGTACCAGCGTGCTGTTTGAAAGTTTTAAAGCCAGCCGCCTGAACGTAATGTTGTTCGGGGCGGGGCACGTGGGCTCTACCCTGGTGCCGATATTACAGCAGCTGCCTTGCCGGTTGAACTGGGTGGACAGTCGGGAGATTTTCGAGCAGCAGTCAGTGCCGGCCAATGTGACGACGGTTTTGAGCGAGGCCCCCGCAATGGAAGTTGCGCAAATGCCCCCTGGTAGCTGGTACCTGATTATGACCCACAATCACCAGCTGGATTATGAGATCCTGCGGGCTGTGCTGGATCGTGGCGATGCCGCGTATGTTGGCATGATCGGCTCCGGAACCAAGTGGCGGCGTTTCCAGATGCGCTTGCAACACCAGGGCTACAGTCCTGATGTGTGCGATACGGTGCATTGCCCGATCGGCCTGGATACCGTACCGGGCAAACGCCCGATCGAGGTCGCGGTGTCTGTTGCCGCAGAGATTATCGGGCTCTACAACCAGAGTACGACCCAACGCTCCACCCAGCGAGGACCAGCCAGGTTGGACTTGCAACAGCTGGTCGCAAATTTAACTGCAGGGGAGTCTGTGTGAGCCAGCAGCCCTTTGCCCTGCGCAGTCGTCGCGTCATTATCGACGCGGGCGAACAGGCTGCCACGGTAGTCATTGCCGACGGCAGGATCAATAGCGTAATAGACCACGCCGCAGCACCCGATTGCCCGGTGGAAGATCTGGGCGATAAAGTGCTGATACCGGGACTGGTAGACACCCATGTTCATATCAATGAACCGGGTCGCACGGAGTGGGAGGGCTTCAATACCGCGACTCAGGCCGCGGCCGCCGGCGGCATTACCACGGTGGTGGATATGCCACTCAATTGCACACCGGTTACTACCACTGCGGGCGCACTGCGCCAGAAGCTTGATTCATTGGGTGATCAACTCTGGGTAGACTGCGGTTTCTGGGGAGGGGTGGTTCCCGACAACCTGGATGACCTGGAAGAATTGCTGCTCGCGGGTGTACTTGGGGTCAAATCCTTTACCATTCACTCCGGTATCGATGACTTTCCCAAGGTGGACGAATCTCACATTCGCAGGGCATTACCGATACTGGCGGCGCACCAGGTGCCCTATCTTATCCATGCGGAACTGGACCGGGCCAATACGCCTCCGGCGGATATAGGATCCAGCTACCAGAGCTTTCTGGCATCCAGGCCTCCCAGCTGGGAAACCGACGCCATTGACCTGTTGATCGACCTGGCCGAAGAGGCGCGGCTGGCCGGGCACAACGCCCGGGTACACATCGTGCACCTGTCCTGCGCCGATGCTATCCCGGCTATCGCCATGGCGCAGGGTAGGGGGCTTGCCATAACTGCAGAGACTTGCCCACATTATCTGACCCTTTTCGCGGAGGCTTGCCCCGATGGCAAGACGCTCTACAAGTGCTGCCCACCCATACGCGAAGATGCAAACCGCAGCGCGCTGTGGCAGGGGTTGGCGCAGGGCACTATTGAATTCGTGGTGTCCGATCACTCCCCCTGCACGCCGCAACTGAAACACCTGGACAGCGGAGACCTGGACAAAGCCTGGGGTGGCATCTCCTCACTGCAATTCGGCTTACCATTGATCTGGAGCGAAGCACGCGAGCGCGGTTTTTCCCTGCCCGCGGTCGTAGACTGGATGGCCACGCGCCCGGCGCAATTTGCCGGGTTGGGCGCGCGCAAGGGTCGTATCGCCCCGGGTTATGACGCTGACCTGGTGGTGTTCGATGACAGCGGCAGTTTCACCATAAGCCCGGAAATCATCAAGTATCGCCACAAGATAACACCCTACGAGGGACGCCAGGTGACAGGTATCGTCGAAAGAACGCTGCTGCGCGGGCACGAAATCTTTGCCAACGGTGAGATCATCGGCGCCTCCCGCGGCCAGCCGCTACTAAAAAAGGAATAACACATCGCCATGAGCACCAGCAGAGAATATTTCGTCAGTCGCTACACGGATCTGATGAGCGAACGGGTTGGCGGCAAGGCGCTGTCCTGTTCGGACGAGTGGTTTGCCGAATGTGAGAACCTGGTCAAGCACGACGAGCCTATCTTCCGCAAGGGCCACTTCATTTCCCAGGGCCAGTGGATGGATGGCTGGGAGTCGCGTCGCAGTTTTGGCCGTCGCGCCAGGCAGGTCTCCGGACTTGATCACGACTGGTGCATGTTGCGACTGGGTATACCGGGCGTCATTCACGGGGTGGACATAGAGACCACGCATTTCACCGGTAATGCCCCCGAGTATGCCGCTTTAGAGGGCGCCTGGCTGGAAGGCAGCCTCAGCGAGCACATCGACTGGTTTGAATTGCTGCCCAAGAGCAGCACCAGTGCGGATAGCCACAACATCTTCGCGGTAGACTGTGATCGGCCCTGTACCCACCTGCGCCTGAAAATATATCCCGATGGAGGCGTGGCGCGACTGCGTACCTGGGGCAGTGCCACGGTTCTGCGGGAGAACTATGTCGAGGGAGAACTGGTGGACCTGGCAAGTGTGATGGTGGGTGCACGTGGGCAGCAGTGTAGTGATGAATTTTATAGCTCGCCCAGTAACCTGCTAATGCCGGGACCGGGCACCAATATGGGTGACGGCTGGGAGACGCGCCGCCGCCGCGATGATGGCCACGATTGGTGCATCATAAAGTTTGGGATTCCCGGTACTATTCGCAGGGTTGTGGTTGATACTGCGTATTTCAAGGGCAACTACCCGGACCATTTCAGCCTGGAGGCCACCTGTTCAGACGCTATTGACCTGCAACCGGAGGAGGCCAGTTGGCAAACAGTGATTGCCGAGACGCCTTTACGGGCGGACCAGGAACATATCTTCATAAAGCAAATCCTCTGCGACCCGGATCAGCGGTTTACCCACGTGCGGCTGAATATTTTCCCGGATGGAGGCGTGAGCCGAATACGCATATTTGGCTGCCCTGATTGGGACGCTGTCGCGTGACACTGCAGGTATTGAATCAGGTCGAAGCAGAGCAGGCGGCACAGCTGCTGCAACAGTGCTGCACCAGTGACAGCTGGATTGCCCGTGTGCTCGAGCAGCGACCTTTCGCAGATGCCGATGCGTTGCGCAGTGCAGCCGATACTGCGTGGCAACACCTGGATGAAGCAGATTACCTGCAGGCCTTTGAGGGGCATCCAAAGATTGGCGACGTCACTTCACTCAAGGCAAAGTATGCAGATACCAAGCAATTGGCCGCTGGGGAACAGGCCTCGGTGAACAGTGCTACCGATGCTGTGATCTCGGCTTTGGCGGCGGGCAATACAGCCTATGAAAAAAAATTCGGGTTCATTTTCATAGTTTGCGCCACCGGCAAAAGCGCCGGGGAAATGTTGGCTTTATTGCAGGAGAGATTGTCCAACGACCGTGAGCAGGAACTGGCAAACGCGGCCGAGGAACAAAGAAAAATTTTTCACCTCAGATTAGAGAAATTATTATGAGTCAGATCACTACCCACATCCTGGACACCTCCCTGGGTTGTCCTGCGACTGGCGTGAGCATTCAGTTATTCCAGCAGCTCGACGGCGACTGGCAGGAGGTCGGTAGCGGTCGGACCAATAGCGATGGGCGGGTCCCCGACCTCTGCCCGCAAGGGCAGGTACTGGATGCCGGCGTTTATCGCATGCATTTCGCCATCAGCGAGTATTTCACTGCGAACCGGTCCCCGGTTTTTTATCCCTGGGCTGATGTGGTATTCACTATCGCAGAAGGTGGCCAGCATTATCATATACCCCTGCTGCTTTCCCCCTTTGGCTACTCCACCTACCGTGGCAGCTGAACCGTTGGAACTCGTGCTGCAATCACTAACAAGTGACGCCTTTCGAGAATTTGGTCAGGTGATACAACTCGGGGCGGGCGAAGAGGTTATGCCCATAAACTATGGGCTAACTGAACGGCATCATGGCCTGGCCAAAATCGACGTAGAGACGCAAGGGGGTCACGGCATAATCAATATATTCCGCAGTGAGCCCATAGAGCTGCCTTTCCAGATAAAGGTAATGGAACGGCACCCGCTGGGTAGCCAGGCATTTATGCCGCTCTCTGGTAACCCCTATATCGTGGTGGTCGCTCCCCCGGGTGATTTCGAGCCCACTGCCATGCGCGCTTTTCTCGCCGAGCCGAACCAGGGCGTCAACTACGCAAGGGGAACCTGGCACCATTACTGTCTGGCGTTGCACGCTATCAGTGATTTCCTGGTGGTAGACCGCGCCGGTGCTGGCGATAACTGCGATGAAATAGCGCTACCTCCCGCTATGCAGCGCACTATTGCAACGTGGTCTAAAGGGTAGGGCGCTGATATGCAAGCTTACCGTGCCAGCATAGTGCATTTTCTCGATGACCCGGATAGCGTCGCTAGCGACGACTGCTACCAGTATTTTGCCGATGGTGTTCTTGTTGTCGCTGATGGCAAGGTGGTAAGCCTGGGACCTGCAGAACAGGTATTGGCAGAGCTGGATGCGGCCGTTCCCGTCAAAGAGTATCCGGATGGCCTGATCATGCCAGGGTTTGTTGATACACATATACACTATCCCCAGACAGAGATGATCGCCGCCTATGGCGAACAACTGCTGCAGTGGCTGGAAACCTATACCTTTCCGGTAGAAAAGCAATTTTCTGACCTGGAGTACGCCCGCAGCATCGCTGATCGATTTTTGAACGAGTTATTGCGCAATGGCACCACCACGGCCCTGGTGTTCGGCTCGGTACACAAGCAATCTGTCGACGCCTTCTTTGAAGCCTGTGAGCAGCGCAACCTGAGGATGATCGCCGGAAAGGTGATGATGGATCGTAATGCGCCCGATTACGTGCTGGATACACCCGAGAGTTCCTATGCCGACAGCAAGGCATTGATAAAAAAGTGGCATGGCCGTGGGCGCCTCCGCTATGCGGTAACTCCGCGCTTTGCGCCGACCTCTACGCCACAGCAGTTGCTATTGGCTGGACAGCTGCTCAAGGAGCACCCGGGTGTGTATTTGCATACGCACATGTCCGAGAATGCCGATGAGGTGGTGTGGGTAGAGGAGCTTTTTCCCCACAGTGATCACTATCTACATACCTACGACGAGGCCGGCCTGCTCGGGCGTCGCAGCGTCTTTGCCCACTGTATTCATCTTAATGATGAGGAGTGGAGTCGTCTTGCGCAGACGCAATCGAATATTGCCTTCTGCCCCTCGTCAAACCTGTTTCTTGGCAGCGGCCTGTTTAATCTCAAGCGGGCTGTAGCTGAGGATATAGCCGTGGGGCTGGGCACCGATGTGGGCGGTGGCACCAGTTTTTCACTTCTGCGGACCATGGCCGAGGCCTACAAGGTGCAGCAGCTGCGTGGTGAGAAGCTGACGCCTTTGAAGGCTTTTTACCTGGCCACATTGGGTGGCGCCAGGGCACTTGACCTGGACAGCCTCATCGGAAATTTCGCCCCGGACAAAGAAGCGGATTTTATAGTGATTGATAAGGCCTCCACCGAGCTCATGCAGTTCCGCCTGCAACACTGTAAGGATCTGTTGGAGCTGCTCTTTGTTATCGCCATACTGGGGGATGACAGGAGCGTAAAGGAAACCTACTCGGGAGGTGCGTTGGTGCACGACAGAGATCACGGTTTGGGATGTACATGATGGAAAGCTACATACTGGACTGGGTACAACTGATTTTCCGCTGGCTACACCTGATTACCGGCATCGCCTGGATAGGCGCTTCGTTTTATTTTGTGTGGCTGGACAATAGTCTTGAAAATCCGCCCCAGTGGAAACAAGACAAGGGCATCAAGGGCGATTTGTGGGCGATACACGGCGGAGGCGTGTATGAAGTTGCCAAGTACCAACTGGCACCGGAACAGATGCCAGCCCAACTGCATTGGTTTAAATGGGAAGCGTATACCACCTGGTTGACCGGTATGGTTCTGCTCAGCGTGATCTATTACCTGGGCGCCGATGCCTACCTGATCGACAAACGCGTTGCAGATCTGACCCAGGTGCAGGCCATTGGTCTGGGCCTGGCTTACCTCGCTGGCGGGTGGGTATTTTATGAACTGCTGTGTCGCAGCCCACTGGGCAGGAATGCCTATATTATCGGCGCCATACTGATCCTGGCCGCGGTAGGCATCGCCTACACGCTGACACAATTGTTCAGCGGTCGCGGTGCCTACATTCATATGGGCGCCATTATCGGCACCATCATGGTGGGTAATGTATTCAGGGTGATCATGCCGTCACAACGTGCCTTGGTCGCCGCCATAGAAAAAGGGGAGGCGCCTGATCCCGCCTGGGGAGCGCGCGCCAAACTGCACTCCACCCACAATACCTACCTTACGCTACCGCTACTGTTCATTATGATCAGCAGCCACTACCCCATGACCTACGCCAGCGCCAATAACTGGGTGATCCTGCTGGTTATCATGGCGATTACCGCAGTGGCCCGACAATACTTTGTGCTCGCCCACAAGAAGGTCAACCGGCCAATGATCCTGGTAGCTGCAGCGTTCGCCACCCTGATACTGGCAATAGTAATGGCACCGAAAACCACCAGGGTTGAGCAGAGCGGGGCGGCCGTATCGGTAACCCGGGTTCAGGGTATCCTGCAGCAGCGCTGCGCCAGCTGCCACTCTGCAATGCCGACGGATGATGTATTTACTGTTGCACCGGGCGGTGTGATGCTGGATACGCTGGAGGAGATGCAACGCTGGGCTACGCGTATCAAGGCCCGATCAATTGATACACACGACATGCCTTTCCTGAACAAGACAGGCATGACAGATGAAGAGCGAGAGTTAGTTGATCGGTGGGTAATCAGTGGGGCGCCGGGGGCCTGAGTAACCTGCGAGGCCCAGGGCGGTTGATAATAAAACCGTGCAGATGGCGGCAC
>JARFQU010000122.1 GCA_029287595.1 Halioglobus sp.
TACAGCCAGAACCACCAGACGATCAGGGCGATGAGGGCAATGCCCGCAATGTTAACCAGAATCATCATCATTTCCTCTCAGTATTCCTGTACCTTGAACAGCCGCAAGCGGTTGGCGTTGCTCACCACGGTCAGGGAAGAGAATGCCATAGCAGCTCCAGCGATGATCGGGCTGAGCAGTAATCCGAAAACGGGATACAGTACGCCGGCGGCTATCGGTATGCCCGCCACATTGTAGATAAAGGCGCCAAACAGGTTCTGCTTGATGTTCCGCAGGGTGGCCTTGCTCACGGCAATGGCGTCTGCCAGGCCGTGCAGTGAACCGCGCATAAGGGTAACGTCGGCGCTTTCAATGGCGACATCGGTTCCGGTGCCGATAGCAAAACCGACATCGGCCATGGCGAGCGCGGGCGCATCGTTGATCCCATCCCCGGTCATGCCGACCACTTCACCGAGCTTTTGTAGTTCTGCAACCTTGTCGGCTTTGTCTTCTGGCAGCACCTCCGCGTAGAACTCGGTGACGCCTGCACGATCCGCCACGGCCCGGGCGGTGGCGTGATTGTCGCCGGTCAGCATGACTACGCGCAGCCCGATCTCCTGCAGTCGCCGTATTGCTGCCACCGAGTCCTCTTTGATGGGGTCGGCCACGGCGATGATCGCGGCAATTTCACCATCGATGGCAAAGAGCATCGGGGTCTTTGCCGCGCGTGCCAGATCACCAACCTTTGTGCGGTATTGCTCGTATCCGATGCCCCGCTCTTGCATCAGTTTTTCGTTGCCGAACAACAGCTGTCGGCCCGCAATACTGCCTTCTACGCCCTGACCGGCCAGCGCTTTGAAGTTCTCTACTTTATCTATCTGCAGGCCACGTTCCTCGACCGATTCCAGTATGGCGAGGGCCAGCGGATGCTCTGATCCCGACTCCAGGCTGGCCGTCAGGCAGAGCACCTCTTCCTCGCTCTGGTCAGATACAAGGACCACGTCGCTCACCTTGGGTGAGCCCAGCGTGATGGTACCGGTCTTGTCGAGGATCATGGCGGTAAGCCTGGAGGCCGTCTGCAGTGCTTCTCCGTTGCGAATCAGTACACCCGCCTCCGCGGCCTTGCCGACGCCCACCATGACGGACATGGGCGTGGCGAGTCCCAGGGCGCAGGGGCAGGCGATGATCAGTACCGTGGTTGCCGAGACAATGGCATAGGCCACTGCGGGATCGGGCCCGAAATTCAGCCAGGCCATCGCGCTCAGTACCGCTATGATCATGACGGCCGGAACGAAGTAGGCGGCGATGGTGTCCGCCAGGCGCCCGATAGGCAACTTGGAATTCTGGGCGCGCTTGACCATGGCAATGATCCGCGCCAGGGCAGTCTCCCTGCCCACCCGGGTGGCGCGAAACTGCACTGAACCGGTTTTGTTGATGGTTCCTGCGGACACTTCATCTCCCGGCGTTTTGCCCACTGGCATGGGTTCGCCGGTTAACATGGATTCATCCACCGCGGTGTGACCTTCCAGCACTTCGCCATCGACAGGGATCTTCTCTCCCGGGCGCACGCGAACGACGTCATTCAGCACTACCTGCTCTATAGCGATGTCCTGTTCCTTGCCGTCTCGCAATACCCGCGCCGTCCTGGGTTGCATGCCGATCAGGCGTTTGATGGCAGCCGATGTTTTGCCCCGGGCCCTCAGCTCCAGGGCCAGGCCCAGGTTGATCAGTCCGATGATCATGGCGGTCGCTTCAAAATAGAGATGCCTCGCCATCTCCGGGACAGCCCAGGGCAGGAGCACGACCACCATGGAGTAGAGCCAGGCGGTACCTGTGCCCAGGGCGATAAGCGTATCCATATTGGCGGAGTGATTTTTCAGCGACTGCCATGCACCGGTGTAAAAGTGCTTACCGGAAAAGGTCATGACGCCAAAGGTCAGTATGCCGACCGCCAGCCAGGCCAGCCGTTGCGTATTGGTGGTGACCGTCATTTCCCCGATGAACAGGCCATACACCATCAGTGGCAAGCCCACCGCCAGCGCAATACTCATATTCAGCATCAGACGCCGGTAATACACCCGATCGGCCTGTTCCTTCTCTTCGAGACTGTCCTCCTCGGAAGTGCCCGCTGTGGTCCTGGCTGTATAACCTGCTTTCTCGACGGAGTGGATCAACAGCTCGCTCTCGACATCGCCGGTCACCAGTGCAGTGCGATCCGCAAAATTCATCGCCGCGCTGCTCACTCCGGGTACGGAATTCAATGCCTGCTCGATTTTTGTGACACAGCTGGCACAACTGGCGCCCTCGATCACCAGAGTCTGTGACGGCTCGGGTGGAACTCCAGGGTTGCTCGCAACTTGCTGCACTTGCATGGTGATAGTCCTCACTTCTCTTTCGCGTTCAGCGTTTTGTCACCCCGCAAGCGTTCCGCCAGCAGGTCGATAAAGGCCCTTACCCTGGCCGAGGCATGGCGGCTTTCCCGGTGCAGGATATGCACAGGGTACTCCGGTGGCTCGAATTGCGGCATTAATATTTGCAGCGAGCCGGCCTCGGCCTGGGCCGCCACCTGGTAAGACAGCAGCCGGGCAATACCAAAACCCGCAAGCGCTGCACTGATCGCCGCGTCGTTCGATGTCACTGTCAACCGCGCGTCTATCTTCAGCGGGTGCTCGCCGGCAGCGTCGCAGAAGCGCCAGCCGCTGCCGAACCCCCCGGCTGCGGAAGCGATCAGGGTATGTTGGCGCAGGTCCTGTGGCACCCGGGGAGATTCGTGTCGCTCCAGGTAGGCTGGTGCTGCAACCAGCACATGGCGTACCGAGCCCACCCGTAGAGCGCGCATGGAGGAATCGGGCAGCTCCCCGATGCGCACCCCGACGTCCAGGCCCTCTTCCAGCAGGTTGACCGAACGGTCGAGAAACACGGCCTCGACTTCCATGGCCGGGTAGCGCGCCAGGTATTCGACGATGCCGGGCATTACGAACAGGCGGCCGAACATCACCGGCGCCGTGACAGCCAGGTGACCGCGGGGCTGGCCATTAATGCCCACGGCCGCCTCATCGGCAGCCTCCAGGCCTGCCAGGATCTGCCGCGCATCCTCGAGGTAGCGGCGGCCCGCTTCCGTGGCGCGCACATAGCGGGTGGTGCGATCCAGCAGCTTGACCCCGAGGGTGTCCTCCAGTGAGGCCACCGCGCGGGTCACTGCCGGGGGAGAAAGCTGCAAGCGCCGCGCTGCTGCGGCGAAGCCTTGCTCTTCGGCCACCGCGACATACACCTGGAGTTGGTGAAAGCGATCCATTTATTATTCCGTTTAAAGAAATAGTAAAATTCAATTGTAGACTATTCTTCTTTTTAATGAAATTTGAGAAAGTGACTCCATCGCAACGTGCAGGGCGCCGCCGCCCGGAACAGGAAAGGAGAATTGAACATGGCTCACAAGTTCGCCGAGATCGCTTTCACCCCGGTTGTCCGGGCTATCCAGGTGGAGGAGGGCAGCCGCACGGGTTATGCACGCATGGATGAGGGCGACGACTATAACCACCAGCTGAGCGGCCGCGAGGCCATCTTCATCGCCGCCCGGGACAGCTTTTACATGGCCAGTGTGGGCGAGACCGGCTGGCCTTACGTGCAACACCGGGGTGGTCCCGCGGGATTTATGAAAGTGTTGGACGCACGCACCATCGGTTTTGCCGACTACTCCGGCAACCGCCAGTACGTCAGCACCGGCAACTTCAGGAGCGACGGCCGGGTGGCGCTGTTTTTTATGGATTATCCGAACCGCACCCGCCTGAAAATGCTCGGCAGAGTGCGCACCGTTGGTCTGGATGAGCCTGAACTGTTGGCTCGCCTGGAAGACGACGACTACCCGGCACAAATCGAGCGCGGCTTTATTATCGAAGTGCAGGGCTTCGACTGGAATTGCCCCCAGCACATTACCCCGCGTTTCTCCGCGGTAGAAATTGAGGGTCAACTGGCAGCGTTGCGCACGGAAAACGGGCATCTGAAAGAAGTGCTCGGTGGTTCGGCAAACAGCCAGCCGGCGACTGCCAGGTCTAAGGGCCTGAAAGAACTGGACGAACTCGGTGAAGGCCCGCTGGAGCTGGTGGTCAGTGGTATACGCCAGCTCGCCCCGCGGGTACGGGCGTTTGAATTGCGCGACCCCAAAGGGGGTGAGCTCCCTGCGGTGGAGCCGGGCTCACACCTGCGGGTTCCCGTGCGCCTGCCGTCGGGAGAAATGGTGGACCGCCATTACTCCATTGCCTCCAACCCGGCGCGTCGTGACATCTACGAGATAGCCGTGCTGCGCGAGGAAGCCGGCAGCGGGGGTTCCGCCGCGGTGCATGATTGTTACCGGATCGGCACCCGGTTGCGCATGGACATGCCCGGTAATCATTTCGGCTTGCATAGCGACGAACGCCCGGCCTTGCTGCTTGCAGGCGGTATAGGGATTACCCCGATCAAATCCATGGCGCAGATGCTTGAGGCCCGGGGCACTGACTTTCACTTGCACTATGCCGGACGCAGCCGGGGGGAAATGCCCTTCCTCGATCGTCTTGTGCGTCACCTGGGTGATCGCCTGCGCGTGTACAGCAGCACAGACGGAGAGCGGCTGGATATTGCGGCAACCCTGGCCGCCGCACCGGATGACGTCGTGATCTACGTCTGTGGTCCGCAGCGCCTGATTAGTGCGGTAACGGATACTGCAAAAGAACTTGGCATTCCCCGGGAGCGGGTGCGTCTGGAACTGTTTGCATGATGATTTTCATGAGTACTGAAACCGGGCTGTATTCTTTCGACCACAGTCTTGAAACCGAGCAAGCTTTGCAAGGAGCAAGCAATGAGTAGTGGAACTTTAAGCAACCCTGAGCACCGTAATCAACCACGCGATACCGCGTTAATCACACCAGGAGATAAGACTATGAGCAACATAAAACTTTACCGACACGCGCTGTCCGGCCATTCCCATCGTGCACAGCTGCTGCTGTCGCTGTTGGGCCTCAACGCCGAACTGGTGGATGTGGATCTCGCCGCAGGCGAACACAAGCAGGCTGAATTTCTGGCCAGGAACCGCTTCGGCCAGGTGCCGGTGCTGGAAGACGGCGATACCGTTATTGCCGATTCCAACGCTATCCTGGTGTACCTGGCAGAGCGCTACGATGCCAGCAATAGCTGGTTGCCTGTCGATCCTGTAGCTGCCGCTGAAGTCCAGCGCTTCCTGTCAACAGCGGCTGGCCAGGTCGCCTTCGGACCGGCTGCGGCGCGGCTGGTGAATGTTTTTGGCGCGGCATTGGATCACAAGCGCGCCATCGAAGTGGCTCACACTGTACTCGGTGTGCTGGAGTCCCACCTGGACGGGCGCGACTGGTTGGTGGGAAACAACCCGACCATCGCCGATGTTGCCAACTACGCCTATATAGCGCACGCTCCCGAGGGCGATGTAACGCTGGATAACTATCCCAACGTGCGGACCTGGCTGGGTCGTATCGAGACCCTGCCCGGATTTGTGCCTATGCAGGCTACGGCGGTGGGGCTGGCCGCCTGAATGCTCCTCGCCCCGTAGTCCAGCTGCTGGAGAATCTGGATCGCCACACAATACGCCCGCAAGTCGCGGGCTTTTCGATTTTCAAGATTGGCTCATTATGAGTCCACATAAGCTGGAATAACTTTAAATGACGGGTCGCTGAGGTCACGCCTTGATGCTTCGCCAACATTACCTCTATTTAAAGCGTGTATTGATTCCATATCATGAAGATATTCGCGATGTGAGATAGCCCATTTCCCTCCACGCTTTGACCACATATCCACATAACGCCCCTTGCCGATTATCTCCATCTGCTGCGCTTCGTGGTCCGGATTTGTCCACAGTGCAACCGTTACATAGGTTTCACTCCTGGCTGTCTCGCCGTTAATTTCTATAAGCGAGTTTGCTATTTGATGTGAATGTCTTTCCATTGCCTCGTGTGCTTTCCAAACCCAGTCGACAAACCCGTGCCCGGTGCCTTCGTACATGCCATGATAGAGCGCAGTGCCGTCGCCGTGCCACACAGAATACGCCATCGCTTTATCCATGCGATCGAGTCCACGACAATACCGGCACAAGGCATCGTAAATCTCCTGCCTTGCTATCAGCCTTTCATAGTCCAGATCCGACATGATAATTTTCCTTATTGCTGGAACAGACATAATGGCCGGAAAGCGGGATTCCGGGCTCTCATATCCATATACTTCAGTCATTCCTGCAGAAAACCATATCACAGCCAATTCCCTCCAACTATCGCAAGCTTGTGCAATTCCCGCGCTATACATCAGCGCGTCAACTCCGCGTAATCGCTATTTAATTGACCACACCGAGCATTATTGCGCTTGCGGGTCGTCGACTGTGCCGGCGTGTCTGGCATCGGCTCAGGGTACTGTGGAATAATGCCCGGTCTCCGTCCATCCACACAGAGCCGACCAGATTTTGCGTAAGGACACCCTCGCTACCCGCAAACGGATCATTGATACAGCCGAAGCCCTCTTTGCCGAGCGCGGTGTGGAAAGCACCAGCTTGCTCGAAATAGCCAAGGCCGCAGGCCAGAAAAATCGCAGCGCGTTGCAATACCATTTCACCAATAAGGAGGGGTTGCTGGATGCGGTGCTGGATAAACACGCCCAGGATATTTCAGATGTGCGGACCCTGATGCTCGACAGACTGGAGCAGCGCGGTGACTATAGCCTTTACGAGTTGATCGAAGCACTGGTGTTACCTATGGCATCGCAGCTCGATAATAAGGATGGCGGCCGCGCCTTCCTGAAAATTCACAGCCAGTTGATGACCACGGAGACCTACAGTGAATTGCGCGAACGCCGGGATAAGAACAATACCGACACCCAGCGCCTGCTCGCTATGACGCTCCCTTTTTTGAATACGCAAGATCAGGAAAGTGTCAGCGCTCGCTTTCTACTGGCCGGCTGCCTGCTGGTTCATGGGCTTGCCGCCTACCTGGTACAAACCGATAACATCAACCGAGGGGCTTTTCTGCACACTCTGGTTCAAGGCATAGTGGACCTGCTGCTGCAGTCGTCTCGTGACGGGTCCTAGATGCGGGCAGTGTCCCGACGCGCAACATATTAAACTCTCTTCAGGTTTAACTTAATACCTATTGATTAAATAAGGGCTTGCTGGTTAAATACTGCACTGTCAAAGCCTGGCCCGTTTGCCAGGTCTGGTCCCGGTAAGAAACAGTATAAATGCAGCCCTGGAGAGTCCCCATGAACCAGTTTCACTACCGTACCTGCCACCTGTGTGAAACCATGTGCGGCATTGAAATTGAACACGATGGCGAGCAGGTCCTGGCCATCCGTGGGGACAGGAATGACGTCCTCAGTCAGGGCAATATCTGCCCCAAGGCCACCGGTATCCAGGATATCCACACCTGTCCGGATCGACTGAAGAAGCCCCTGAAGCGGGTGCGCAAAAACCCCGCTGAAAAGAGCCACGACGACGAATGGGTGGAAGTCGAGTGGGATGAAGCGATCGAATATGCTGCCGGCGGGCTGGCCCGTATCCAGAACCAGTATGGCAGGGACAGTATCGGATCCTATTTTGGTCGCAGCACGGCCCACAATATTGGCACCTTGCTCGCTGTTGCCCCCGTGCAGAAGATTATGGGCACCCGCAATATCTATACCGGCTCCACGGTGGACCAGATGCCCCACAATTTCGTGTGGCATCACATGCTGGGCCACCAGTTCCTGTGCACCATCCCCGATATCAACCGCACTGATTACTACCTGATGCTGGGCACCAACCCAAAGGTCTCCAATGGCGCCCAGATGTCCACCGGCGCCAATACCTGGAAGAAGCTCAATGCCATCCGCGAGCGCGGTGGTAAATGCGTGCTGATCGACCCGCGCCGCACAGAGTCGGTCAAGTACATGGATGAACACCACTTTATCCGCCCCCATGCCGACTCCATGTTCCTGATCGGTGTCATTCAAACCATTTTCGACAGGGGCCTGGCCAGGCCGGGCCGCATGGCGGGGCATATCAACGGCTGGGATGAGCTCGAGCCCCTTGTTAAACAGTTCGATATGGATCGTATCGCCGAGGTGACCACTATTCCCCGGGAAGATATCGAGCGCATCGCGGAGGAGTTCGCTACCGCTAAACGGCCGGTGTGCTACGGGCGCACCGGTATTTCCATGGTGCAGTTTGCCGGCCTGACCCAGTGGCTGATGCAGGCACTCAATGTGATTGTCGGCAGTATGGACGAGATCGGTGGCATGATGTTTCCCAAACCGGCCATCGAATCCCTGCCCCTGACAAACTCCAGTTGGGACAGCTATCGCTCCCGCGTCCGTGGCCGGCCCGAATTTTCCGGCGAGTTCCCCCTGGCGATTCTCGGAGAAGAGATCATGACTCCGGGGGAGGGCCAAATCCGCGGATTGCTCGGTCTTGCCGGCAACATGGTGCTGTCCATGGCGGATGGTAACCACTCTGAGAAAGCCCTGCAGGCGCTGGAATTCTACGTGGCCGTGGACCCCTACCTGAATGAAACCACGCGCTTTGCGGACATCATCCTGCCGCCCTGCGGGCCTCTTGAGAAAGGCCACTACGATATGTTTTACCACCTGTACGACACCATTAACTGGTCGAAGTACTCCCAGCCATTGTTTATTACCGAACATTCCAAGTGGACCGATTTCGAGATTTTTACCGAGTTAATGGGTCGCTTCGCCGCCATACGCACGCAGAGTCCCATCAAGAAATTCCTGATCGGCTGTGCTCACAAACTGGTGCGCTCTACCCTGACTGTCGAGCGGATTGTGGCTATCGGCATTCGCATGGGACCCTACGGAAAGGGCATGAACCTCTTCAAGAAAGATGCCCTGTCGCTGCAGAAACTCAAGGATAATCCACATGGGGTTTTCCTGGGCGATCTTGAGTACACCTTTCCCGCGGGGCTGTACACTGACGACAAGAAAATCAATCTTGTTCCGCAAGTGTTTGTTAACGACCTGCCACGACTCAAGGCCTACTTCGTCGATGGCGGCATGGAAGCGGAGCAGGCCGCATCGGAGTTCGACCTTCGGGTTATCAGCCGCCTGAGCAATCGCACCCTGGGCTGGATGCATCACAGTCACCGTCTCATCAAAGGCAAAAACCCCTGTGAGCTGATGATTAACCCGGCGGATGCCGAGGCCCGCGGCATTACGGCTGACAGCCTGGTCACCGTCACCTCGCGCGCAGGACAGATTCAGCTACCGGTGGTTCTCACTGAAGACATAATGCCCGGCGTGGTTTGTATGCCGCACTTGTGGGGGCACAATCGGAAAAACACCCGGCAGCGCGTCGCCAATGCCAACCCCGGCGTGAGTATGAATGATATTACCGATGTAACCGTCATTGATGAGCTGACCGGCAACGCCATTGTCAACGGCGTGCCGGTGAAGGTTGCAATATGTTGAAGCTGAAACGATTCCCTGGAGCCTTGTTCGGCTGCCTGCTCGCTGTCATTCCTTTCACCAGTACGATCGCAGCGCAGGGCTCCGACAGGAACCCAGAACCCCTGGAAGTGAGATTCAGTCGTGCCTTTGGGGCGCCAGCCGACGGCTCCTGGGATGGTATTTTTTCCGGGGATAATGTCCTGGATCCGGTCAAATATGCCACGCAAAAGCCGGAGCAAACCATCTTCAAATCGGCACAGTATGCCCTGAGTTCAGCCACTTCGGGCGATGAGATCTGGTACGGATCAGCCGCGTCGGTGTGGTGTTACTGGCCTTACGTTTCCATGAAGATGCCGGTGACGCTGATGAATCACGAGACACCCAATCACGGTTGCCAGATAACCCCCCCGTCAGGGCAGAGACCCACCGGCCAGATCTATTTTCACAATGTCAAAACGAATGTAAGCACCCATGTTGGCCCCGACACGATTACTAATGGCCAGCAGTTTTGGAAGGACTCTTCGAACGGCCTGATAGAGCTGTCATTCATTGACGCCATGCTGGCGATGCCGGGCTATACCTACCGAGGTGCCGGCAGCATCGACAACCTGACGTTTTTTGCCGGCTCTAATCAGTACCAGGTAGAAGATATTAAGACCCAATGGCTGGATCAACTGTCCCCGGAGCAGCTAGCGGTGGAACTGAAAAAATTCCCGGCGGATTTTGACTTTAATCAGGAAGGCCTGATTGGCTACAACCGTATTTTTGTGTTCGATAACGTCAAAAAAGAATATCTGGGCTATGCCGAGTTCTTCTTCGATACGGTTCGCCGCTTTCAAACCGTCACCCACCCTGATGGCAGCAAGGGCCTGTACTGGTTTGGTGGTCCCGATCAGTCAGGGGGCCAAATCGGCAGGAGTCTGAATACCATGCTGCGCTGGGTTGGCACAACCGATAATCCCCTGTCCGGCGGTATGCTGAATAACGGTTTTGATATTGTTTCCGACCAGCGCTTTGAAAAATACGGTGTCGTCGGCGACTTCCGCGAATTTATCGTTAATGGCGAGAAACATTTTGTCAGCAGTTCCTGGTACAACCCCTATGGCGAGCCCGCCTCGATGCTGGTCAGTAATGCCATGCCGGAAAATGGCTACTCTGCGGACAATCCGGTGGTCTACCAGACGGTCATGCAGTACACAGACTATGATCCGGAGCAGGTAGGAAGTCACGGTTCCAAAATGGCAGCAAACGCCTTCTTTGGTGACTACCTGTACTTTGGTTCATACCATCAGGGCACCTCCGGTGCTTACGACAAGATCATGCACAAGTACTGCGATGAACAGCAGATTGCGAGTCTCTGTAAACTCAGGGACTACGATACCGAGGACACGGAAGCTCATCGCGAATTCATGATGAAAACGTGGCGTGCAGCTGCCGTCTTTCGTATCAAGATCGAAGATCTGCTGGCTATCGACACCCCGGCCAGAGACAAAATCGAACTGCTGTACGGCAAGGAGAGGGATTGGGTCTTCAAACCGACCAAAGACAGCTACGAGTTTGTGATGGCAGAAAACAAACTTGGACAAAAACCACTGTTTGGCGATGAGGGCTTTGGACATCAGGGTATGGTCTACACATTTACTTTTGTAGAACACGACGGCAAGTTGTTCCTGGGCTCCTGGAACTCAACCGCGGGCCTATTTGATATGTTCGACCACACCGACTACGCCTTCTGGAACCACAGGGCGCTGTACATGTTTGGTCTCCCGATCCCGGTCAGTCCTTTTGGTCAGACCACGGTGACTGAAAACAATCCGGCTTACTTCCTGTACCAGAGTGTTATCGACGATGCCGCCACCAATGGTTACACGCTGGAGGAGGCGAAAAGAGGTTGGTTGATGGTCTTTGAAGATACCGACTCTCCAGCGGTTAAGTTCAAGGACGGCTTTGGTAACCCCTGTAACAATGGTGTACGCAACTATGCCAAGGTAAACGGTGAGCTGTACCTGGGTACCACCAGCTGGTGCAACCTGGGGGAAGAGTCGGGCCTGGAATACTATAAGTACGAAGGATCAAACCGCTAGGGGTTCGATCCGCTTAGCCTTGTTAAAGGTATCGGCAGCAGCCTCCAATTCTTTACTTCGCGCATCCGTCAGTATTGATTCGAATTTACCTTACTCAACAGAGTCCAGGTCGCTGAGGCGCGCAGATGGGTAGTTTGAGGTCGGGGTCACGTTAGCTGGCACGAATAGTGCACATCTGAGCACAAACGGTCTTATTACTACTGACATGCACAGTAATGGTGCGGCGTCACCTTTTTACCTGAACAACTCAAGCTCCGACGAATAGTATGAAACCTGTCAAAAACCGAATTTCACTGCGGGGGCTGCGCACGTTTTGTATCGTCGCACAGCGCGGCAGCTTTCGCCTGGCTGCGGAAGAGCTGTTCCTGACGCCGTCTGCCATCAGTCACCAGATCAAAGGTCTGGAAAGCGAATTGGACGTGAAGTTGTTTGATCGCAGCGCACGAGAGCTGCAATTGACCGAGGCCGGGAAAACGCTGCTCCAGGAATCCGGTCCCCTTATCAACCAGCTCGACAAGGTAGCCAGTCGTTTTCAAACGCGTTATCGGCAGCGCCAGTTGCGAGTGACTGTGCAGCCGTTTTTTGCCACTGAATTGCTGGTACCGAGGTTATCCAGCTTTATCAGCGAGAATCCCGACATCGCCATCAATATAGATACCGAGGACCAGTCGGCCGAAAAACATCCTGCGGGAGCTGATGTTTCCATTCGCCTGTTTCGCAGGGCGCCCAGAAATCTGGATGTAGAAGAGTTGTTTCGGCTGCGCCTGGTTCCCGCATGTTCGCCAGCCCTGGTCGATCGATTTCCCGATATCGATTGCGCATCACTTGATGGGCTGCCACTGCTGGTGCATTCAAAAAGGCCGAATGCCTGGCGTGATTGGGCTCACTCCCTAGGGGTAGAGACTGCCGATCTGTCGGGCGCCATTCGCCTGGAAACCATGATATCTGTGGCCCGGGCAGCGGAACAGGGCCTGGGAGTGGCTCTGGTTCCCCTGCCGCTCAGCGAAAGCTGGTTTCGATCCGGAGGCCTGGTGAGATTATCCGATCATGAACTGGAGACGCCGGACTGTTATTTCATGGTGGGCAGAACGGAAGATGGGCAGCGTGCAGAGGTGCGGGCCTTTCGCCGCTGGATAGCACAGGAATTCGTTACTGACTGATGAAAAAACCTCACCATTGCAATAAGTTATATTCGTTTGTTCATGTCGTGTGTGAGCTATAGATTGGTAGCTGTGCCCAGGAGAAAACCTCCCGGTGCCATCATTCAATTTATCTTTATCAGGGGCAGGGACATGAACAAGACGTTTAGGGGATTGAGTAGAGGGGGGCGGTTGGGCCTTTGTTTTTCCGCGATGCTGGGTTTTGCGGGTGGTGGTAACGCCGCAGAGGAGGCAAGGACTGTAGAGAAATTCGAGCTGATGATTGTAGAAACGAGCCTGGGCGGAAACGAAATGGCCGCCGGCGAATATGCTGCAGCCGTTGAGAAAATCACCACATCTTTATCAATGGATTCGAGGTACGCAAAGAGTACCAATTTGTGTGTGGCCTATACAGCCCAGGGTGATTTTGCCAGTGCGCAACCACACTGCCAGACAGCCCTGAGGCTCAGCAGGTCTTCGGATTACGGGTCAATTGTTATGACCAGGATGTACGTGGCGAGGAAGAACCGACAGGCAATGTCTTTGAACAACCTGGGCGTATGGCACGCCTTGCAAGGTAATACCGACGAGGCTCAGGGCTATTTTCAAAGCGCGAGCAACAAGAGCAGTGAAGTATCCGCAACGACCAACCGCAACATCGACGTGCTCGAGTTGCGTATGGGGTCGGCAACGGTCGCCGCTTCCTGAGCTGGTGATACACAAGAGCCGGTATGGGCATTAACTGACGTACCGGTTTCTTGATCGCTAATGGATTCGTGTCAATTTCCCATTCAGGGAGGACGTACCATGTCTGCAACTATGTTTGTTTTGGTCTTTCTGGGCTTGCTTATAGCCGTCGCCGTTTATGCCGTGAATATTGAGATGTACCCGGAAAGGAAACGGGACGCACATGAGGGTGTAAATCACTGACTATTCACCGTGCCCGGCTGCAGCCATGGGTTAATTATCCAACACAGCCTGTAATTGCTGGCACAGTGCTTTGAGTTGTTTTGCCTGAGCCGGGCTGAGGCCGGTTTTACAAAACAGATCGCGGGGGATGTTCGCTGCTTGCTGTTCCAGCGATTTGCCCTGCCGGGTGAGGCTGATAATGCGCGCGCGCTCGTCTTTCGTGCTGCGCTTGCGCAGAACCAGGCCCTTGCTTTCCAGGCGTTTCAATAGCGGCGTGAGGGTGCCAGAGTCCAGTCCAAGCTGCTGACCCAGTTCTTTCACCGTCACAGCGCGGTGCTGCCATAGCACCAGCATAACAAGGTACTGTGAGTAGGTGATGTCCAGCTGGTCGAGAAAAGGCTTGTAGGCTCTTATCAGGGCGTTTGCCGCGCTATACAGCGGAAAACATATCTGGTTTTCAAGCAGAAGGGCATTGCTGTTTTCAGTTGCTGATTTCATTGGTTCTCTTTATGGCTGCTTGCGCAGCCAGTTGATCTGTAGTGCGAACATGACCAGAAAAATCACCACGATAGTCAAAAAGGTTTTTTGTAGCAAAGGATCTTCAAAGGAGCTGACCAAAGGTGCATCCATGGGAAAGCGCGTGAGAATTTCGGTGGCAGTAGGAATAAAGTGAAATAACAGGGTGCCCGAGAAGCACAGTGCAACAAAGTATTTGGTGAACCCACCCAGCAGGGACGTTTTTTCCGCAATGGCTCCGGCTGCGATAGCCAGGATTGTTAATACCGCCAGGCCATGAGCCGCATTAAAGCCCCCGTGCTTATAGATGCCCAGGGCGCTGGCTGCAGCAATGAAAGTAGTAATTAAATAGAATATACCCAGGGGTGTGGTACTGGTTATCTGCTTATCTTTCCAGCATAAATACAAACCGGAGAATACGGCTGCAATCGCGATTACCGTATGAAGTATTCCTAAAGGGCTTAATGGCATAACTGTGTCCTCGTGAGATATAACAATATTGGGGCGCATCTTAAGCGATAAAAAGATTGTACACAATATAAATTTGCACAATTTATATCGAAGTCCAGCAGCACCTGCGGCTCACGCCGGCGCTCAGTTGCGCTATGCTTAGTCAGCGATCCATGAAATCAACGAGGACCACTCTCTGTGACTGACTATATTCCCCCCACGCTTGACTGGGTACGTGAACAGGTTGAGCTGTATGAAAGTAGCGGCGGTACGCAGGGCACCACCCTGCTCGATACCGGCATGCCCTGCATCCTGGTAACCCATACCGGCAACAAAACGGGCGGTATCCGCAAGATCCCGCTGATGCGGGTGGAGGTGGACGGCAACTATGTGTTGATCGGCTCGATGGGTGGCCAGCCCAAGAACCCGGTATGGGTGTATAACCTCAGGGCGGATCCGGATGTCACGATACGCGACAAAACCCAGGTATTCGCAATGCGGGTGCGGGAAGTGACCGACGAGCAGGAGCGTCAGGCGTTATGGGCGGCAGGTGTGGCAGCCTATCCGCCCTATGATGAGTACCAGGCGAAAACCACCCGCAAGATTCCGGTCTTTCTTGCCGAGCCGAGATAACAGAGAACATCACCGGGAGAAGGCTCGCCACAGGGAGCCGCCCCGGTGACCGATGCTTGCCCAAGATATTACTATCTGGAATATCTCCGAACTGACTCATTTGGGTACCCTCGATGACTACGCCGTCCCCGGCCCAGGGCGTATCGTCGGGGCATGGTAGAGCAGTTCGAGACAGAAGAGTTACCCACCGCTAAAGCCAGCTGGCTGATGCGCCTGGGAATGGCATCCGGCGTTTTAGCTGGCTTTATGGCTGGAGTTTTCTGGCCATATTGATGTGATGCCGCGGTAGCAACGCGTCATTACCAAGCCACCCTGGGCTTTTTACGCTATGCTTACCGGTGGGCGGAGTCTGACTAGTCCGACCGACCCGGTTAGCCTTGCTGAATTATGGAAGATTACAATGGCTCCAGTGCCCGGCTCGAAAAATACCTCAAGCGTTGATCAAGACTCACGCGGTGGAATTACCGGTCGTATTACCGTGGACCAGCTGTTGCTGCACTACCGGGAGTTGCTGTCGAACCTGCCGGGTGAAATCTCCCATTTCGACCAGAATGCGTTTGGCTACGAATGGCGCTGTGAGCTTCAGCTGGGCACCAATACTCCGGCACTGGGTAATCGTCAGAGTCATAGCAATCGTCCCCTGGAGTTGCACTTCTCACTGATGGATCTCGATCGCCACACGGAGCCCGCCGCGGCACTTTGCCTGGTGGAGTACGGTTTCCAGGCGACCCAGCATCGCCTGTTCATTGCCCTGGGCAACCTGGCTGATACCCAGGAGCAACTCAATGAACACCTGCTACAGAGAAACGCGAGTGTCGCGGTGTATGAAAACGCGCACCGTTTTCTTGCGGCCCTGGCGGAGTTCAGGGGCATAGTGCAGGACCAGGTTGTCTGGGAATAACTGACAGCGACAATAAAAATTTGCAGCATCCGGCCCGGGTAAATCGCTATCGATACCAGGCATGGGGAATCGATACCTCCACCAGCTCCGCGGTATTCACGCTAACGACGTCGTGTTCATCGCAGACACCCTTGGCGAAATAGGAAGGGGCAAGGGTTCTCGAAATAATCAAGGCGTTGTTGAAACGCTTGCGCAGCCAGATTGCGCAGCGCAGATTGGTCTGGTCGTCGCCCGTGGTGATAACGAATACCGGCTCTTCATTCCCGATCACGATTTCACGGAAAAGTCGCTGCCAGGTTTCCGGGTCATCGATGTCTCCCTCGTAGGTGTGACGGCTGTATGTTCGCTCGGTTACCACCTGCTCGTCGGAGATCAGGGCCTGCTGCTCGGCCTCCCTGTCAACAATGGCCACGCGGCTGAACGCGCCCGAGGCGTTGCGCTCCAGCTGCTCCAGTATACTCTGGCCAAACCGGCCGAATCCGGCCAGCACCACAGTGTCCCTGTATTCCGTGTCATTAAACCTTTTCATCAACCGCTCCCTGGCTAACTGGGTCGCGGCCAACTCGTATTGGTTAAAGGTGGTACATAGCTGGACCACCCTGGTGTCTTCCAGTACACGCAGAAATCGCAGATTTGACACGTGGTAGACGATCTTGGAACCCAACTGCGGGTCCTGCTCTAGCAGCAGGCTCGCCACTTCGAAATTGATCTCGTCTTTCTCACTCAGCAGCAGAAATTTATGGGCTTTGTGTAGCGGGTAGTGCTTTATGCGGTGGATCTGGTCCCCCGAGACCACAAAAACCCTGACCCCGCTATAGGATCGCAGTGCGTCAAGGTGCGGATGCTGTTCCTCATCGACGATTACAATGACCTTGCGGGCGTTGCCACTGGCTGTGATTTTGTTCAGGAAGCCAAGTGTGAGCTCACCCCCACCGATGATCACAATTTTGTTCTTGACGCTTCTGACACGCCAGACCGGCGGACGCAAGGCGTGCAATATGGTTTCGAACACCGCTGAAGCGGTCCAGATCGGCGCACCGAAATAGGCCAGCCATAGCAGTATGCGTGCATACAGCGGCCCGTTTATCGGGGTGCCCAGATCCAGTCCGCCTAGAACAAACAGGCCCAGTGCGTAATAGGCCTTGGTCATCAGGTTAGCCTCGGCCATGCCGGGACGCTCGGAGACTTCGACACCCGCTGCAAGCCCCGCAAAGCCGCAGGCGAAGATGATGATCGCCGACCAGGATTTCCAGGTCAGTTCCGGGTCAAATCGTGAAACCAGGCTGGTCATTTTAGCCTTACCCCTTTCCTGCTCTCGACAGGGTTGTTCCCGCAGCTGGTGAAGTGCTGTGCCATTGCCCGGGAAGATGGACAAGAAAGCAGTATAGCCTGCGCGAAATTAATGGCACTTAACATCCACACCCTGCAAGCCATCGGCAGAGAGGGAGTCCCGGTGCCAAATTAATGTAATACATAAATTGACAAATGTATTACATAAAGACTACAGTCGTCCGGGGTGGCATTACCGCAAGGAGAGAACATCATGGCAGATTCAGGCAGGCGGGCGAAACGCGTGAGCCGTCGCACCAAGGATAAGGTCTTGCAGGCCCGTATTCCCGAGGACCTGGATGTAGAGCTGCGTGATCGGGCGGAGCAATTGGGCCTGTCTGTCTCCACCGTGGTGCGCAATGTACTGCTGCATACCTTCGACCTGGTAGAGGGCGTGGTAGCGGACAGTGCGCAGCTTGCCCGGGTCGTGCAGGGCAGGGACAAGCCGGCTGCGCCATTACTCCCCGCGCCCGACCCCGAGGAGGGTGCGGGGGTGATCGGCTGGCAGCAGGCGGTGTTGAATCGCAATGGCGTCTGCGAGCAATGCAATGCCATTCTGGCGAAAGGCGAAACTGCAGCAGTAGGTGTGCCGGTGCAGGCGCGCCCCCTGTTGCTTTGCCTGAAGTGCCTGGGCGAATTATCTGCAACCGAACAGCCGTCTGGGGAATTTACCCCGCACACCGAAAACCCACCGCCCGGGAAAACATCCGGGCGTCGCAAGAAAGCAACCAACTGATACCTCAGCCCTTGTGGCGGGAGTTGTTCATGAATACATCACTAAAAACGATACAGGGTGGCACTCGGCTCATTTTTGATTCCGTGGAGGGTGTTACCAATACGGTAGAGCGCATGCATGAAACCATTGCCAGGCGCCCCTTGCCGTGGTCGCCACAACCGGATGAGCTCACCCGGGCCCATGGGCTGATTGCATCGGCCGTCTATGCAACGATCAGGGGCGTTAACGGCGCACTGCGCACAGGCGTTGATCACTCCCTGGGCCTGCTGGCTGGGGGCAGTCAGAAACACCGGCGATCCGCTGCCGAAACCCGCATGGTGGCGGGACTGAATGGGGCCTTCGGCGATCACCTGGAGACAAGCGGTAATGCGCTGGCGATCCCCATGACCCTGACAACGCCTCGCCACGCGCTGCCACTGGAAACGCAGGCAATCGCGGCTTCCTTGCCCCAGGCCAGTTCCCGGCTGGTGATTCTGGTGCATGGATTAAGTATGTCTGAGCTGGGTTGGCAGCGCAAAGGCACGCCCTGCATAGGCACTCAGTTACAGGGTAAGCTGGGTTATACGCCACTGTACTTGCGCTATAACACCGGACGCCATATCTCTACCAATGGCCAGGAATTTGCGGCAATGCTGGAGCAGTTGTGTGCTGCATGGCCGGTGCCGGTGGAATCACTGGCCCTGATCGGCCATAGCATGGGTGGTCTGGTGATTCGCAGCGCCTGCTGGTATGCGCAGCAGGCGCAAAGCAACTGGTTGCAGCACCTGGAGCAGGTGGTCTGCCTGGGTACTCCGCACCACGGTTCGCCTGTGGAGAGGGCGGGACACGCGCTGGATGTCGCGATGAACAAGATAGCGTATACACAGCCGCTGGCAGTGGGCCGGCGGCGCAGCGCGGGAATCAAGGACTTGCGGCACGGTAACCTGCTGGACGAGGATTGGCAGGGTCATGACCCGGACCGGGTGCGCCCGGATACCCGCAAAGTGGTGCCCCTGCTGCCTGGGGTTGAGTATTACTTTGCGGCCGCCACCCTGGGCAGGGACAGGCACGATCCGCTGGGAAAGCTGCTGGGCGATCTGCTGGTGCGCCTCGACAGCGCGGTGGGGTCGCATAAAGATGACCTGCGACGTTTACATATCAAACCGGAAAACTGCCGCATTTTTCATGAGAAAAACCATTTTGACCTGTTGGATGACGCCAGGGTTCAGCGGCAGGTTGTGCAGTGGCTAGGCGACACCTGATTGCTACCTGACCCAGATCGGCGAACTCCAGGCGCGCTCCTGTAGTGTCTTGTGCAGGTCGGCCCTCGGTTCTACCCCTTCTCTGATGGCATCCCAGGTGGACCAGCGGCAGGTGGGGTTTTCCAGCACACGGGTGTAGTAGAAGGCATCGACCGCCGCATCGTAATCCGGGTCCTGCCACAGCGCCAGCATTTCACTGTCACCGACGTCGCGGGTGATGGAACAGTCGCTCAGATTGACCCTGGCGCCGTTATCCGGGCAGCGGTGGGTCGCCGGGTCGGGTGTCATACCGTCGGAGCAGGCCAC
>JARFQU010000137.1 GCA_029287595.1 Halioglobus sp.
GTGCCGCAGGTCATTGCCCCGGCGCGGCCACTGTTATGGCATATCGCGCCAACATCGGGCGATTTTCAGGCGGCGGAAAGTGCCGCACCCGGCATACGGGTGCGGAGGGGGGTCAGGCCACGTTGGTCTTCAGCTGCAGGCGCTTGAACACGATGGCATTGTGGTCGTTTTCATCCCGCTCCGGTTCCCCATCCAGGGTGATATTGGGGAAGCGCTTGAACAACTCGGAGATGGTCAGGTACAACTGCCGCTTGGCCAGCGCGGCGCCGATGCAGTAACGCGGTCCGTAGCCGAACATCACATCGGGATCAAACACCCGCTCCACGTCCATGGTTTCCGGGTTGGCGTAGTACTCGGGGTCGTGGTCCTTGAGATGAGGCATCATCAGTACCATCACGCCCTTGCGCAATTGCTGGCCCATGAACTCCATATCCCGCGGTGCATAGCGTGCGAAGCCCATCTTGGAGGACACGCCCCAGCGGTTGATCTCGCTGAAAGCATTGGAAAAGGCGTCGGGTGAGGCCAGTGCTTTTTGTATCTGGTCCGGGTTTTTCAGCAGCGCGTACACCGACCACTGCTGGGCCACCAGGGTAGTGTCTGCGCCCGCACCGATCAGAGCCAGGATCAGGGTGATAACGTCGCCTTCTTCAAAACCCTCGTTCTCGGCCTCGATCTTGAGCAGCGTACTGAGGAAGTCATCCTGCACCGGCGCCTGGCGCCGTTCGGCAATCACTTCCTTGAGAATATCGATCGCGCGGTTGCTGTCCTGGCGTGCACTCTCGCGCTGCTCATCGGAGATGGTCGGGTTCCAGGTTTCGGTGAAGGTCAGGATCACCTGCTTGATATCCGGCCAGTATTTCTCCGGGATGCCCACCATGCGGGTAATGGAAATAAACGGGATTTTGCTGGCGATCTCTTCGATATAGTCGAAACTGTCCGGCGTGCCCAGTTCGTCGAACAAGCGCTTTACGTCCGGCTCGATCTTGCGCTGTATCGCGTCCACCACGTTGCGGGAGAAGGCCGGGGCAGTGACCCGGCGCACCAGGCGGTGGTGATCGTGGTCCGCCAGCAGGCTATGGCCAATCATGGCACGCTCGAAGTTGCTCCACTCATCTTCCGGTGGCCGTGCCGGGGCGAATTCCCAGTCGTAGAAGTCTGAGGACAGGGGCTCTGTCTTCCAGCAGGCCATGATGTCCGGCATGCGTGTCACAATCCAGGCCTGCCAGGGTTCGTACCACACTATCGGCCCGCGCCGGGCCAGCTCCAGGCACTGGGGTACCGGGTCATTCATATACTCCCGCGAATGCGGATTGAACAGCTCTTCAATGGGGGGGAGTGTTGCGGCTGCTTCAGCCATGGTGTTCTCCTTCAATAGGGTGCGGTAAACGGCGCACTGCCGGCGTAGCGATACACAAGTATTGTAATCAGATTGGAGCAAAAGTATACATTCGTATACTTTTATATCAAGTTACAGATTATTTAGTCTGTAGGCGGAAGTCGGTCGTAATGCGCGAGCAGGGCATGGATGCGCTGTACCAGGTCCCGCGGCACCTGGGTCCAGTCGAAGCGCCACCGCCAGTTGCCCCGGGTGGTGCCCGGTGTATTCATGCGATGGCGACCATCCAGGCCCAGGAAATCCTGCCAGGGCACGATGGCGGTTGTTGCCGGGGAGGCCATGGCCTGGGCGATCAGCATCCAGGGCATGTCTTCCCGGGGGTGGTTGAAGTACTTGTATACCCTGGCGCGCAACTCCTCAGTGAGGCTTTCGAACCAGCCCAGGGTGGTGTCGTTGTCGTGGGTGCCGGTGTAGACGATATCTCCCTGGCTGTGGCGATGACTGAGATAGGGGTTCTCGGGGTTGCCGTCAAAGGCGAATTGCAGGATCAGCATGCCCGGCAACGAGAACTCGTGGCGCAGCTCCTCGACCTCGGCGCTGATAGTCCCGAGATTTTCCGCCACCAGGCGCAGTTGTGGGTAGCGCTCGCGCACCGCGCGCAGCAGTTCCCTGCCTGGCGTCTGCACCCACTTGCCGGTCTTGGCAGAGGTCGCAGCCGCGGGGATCTCCCAGTAGGCTTCCAGTGCGCGAAAATGATCAATACGTGCGATATCAAACTGCCGTGCCGCGGAGTCAAAGCGCTGTAGCCACCAGCTGAAACCGTCCGCCTGCATGCGCTGCCAGTTGTACTGTGGGTTGCCCCACAATTGTCCTTCGGCGGAGAAATAATCCGGCGGCACGCCGGTTACCGTCACCGGCTGGCCCTGGGCATCCAGGTCGAACAGACTCTGGTGCGCCCAGACATCGGCGCTTTCCTGGTGCACGAAGATAGGTATGTCGCCGAACAGCAGTACGCCGCGTGCGTTGGCGTAACGGCGCAACTCGTGCCACTGGCAGTGGAATACGAACTGGCGAAAACGCAGTGCGGAAATCGCCTCCGCCAGCTCCAGTGCGCGCCTGTCGCAGGCGCCGGGTTCGAAGTCACGCAGGCCCGGGGGCCAGCTTGTCCAGGGGCGGCGCTGCTCGGCGTCGCGAAACGCCTGGAAACGCACATAGTCTTCCAGCCAGAAGGCCGATTCGTCCAGGAATTGCTGGTAGGCGGATAGCATGGGTGCATCTGCGGAACTCTGCACCTGTGTCATGAACGCGGCGGCGGCGCTGGTCAGTGCCTGGCGCTTGGCCTCGGGGCTGGCGCATCCGGTGCCGGCCTGTTCCGGTGTCAGCCAGCCCTTGTCAACCAGCCACTCCAGGTCGATCAGGTCAGGGTTGCCCGCGTGTACCGAGAAACTCTGGTAGGGGCAGCCGTCATCATGGGTGGGGCCCAGGGGCAGTACTTGCCAGATCTGCAGGCCCGCCTGGGCAATCAGGTCGACAAAGCGACGCGCCTGGTCGCCGAAGTCTCCGCAATAACCCTGCCCCGGCAGGCTGCTGGGGTGCAACAGCACGCCCGCCCGGCGCCGGTCGGTCAGCGTATGCATCAGTCCTTCTCGCTGTGACGCATCACACCGCCACGCGAGGGTTGGCCACCCCCGCGGGAAATAATATCTGTCAGGTAGGATGGCGCCTCTACATGGATCATCTGGTAAAGGTTGGCCAGGTGCATGCGGTAGAGCTGGTCGAACTGGCCCACCGTTTCCGAGGGATTGTAGTCGCCAAACCACCAGAACCAGTCGGAGCCCTCGCAGATCGCCAGTTGTTTCTCCGCCGCTGCGATCTCCTCCTGACTCAGCTTGCCACTGCTCACCTGGGTGTCGAAGCAGCGCTTGGCTTCCACCAGTAGATCCCAGCCGCGGTTCTTGTCCGCGTCGCCTATCCAGGTGGAGAACGTGCCATAGACCCAGCTGCCCGCAACCAGCCTGTCTTCCCTGGCAGGCTGCGGCTTATTATTGTCCAGGAAATCGCCGAAGGTGGTCAGCTCCAGGTTGGGATTTTCGTCCAGGCTCTGGTAGAGCTGTTGCAGGAAGTAGTAGCCGTTTTCAGGGTAGTATTCCCAGGCATTTTCACCGTCAAGAATGATACTGATCAGGCAGTCGTCGCGATCCGGACAGAGCTCGGCGATGTGCTCCATGTGCCCGACCAGGTTGGCCACCGCGTCTTCCGCATGCCAGTCAGAATAGGTGAACCCGATAAGATCCGATAAACCGTCATCGCGGAAAATACAGTCGATGGCCGCATCCCCGAAGCGGTAAACCCGGTGGCTGCAAGATTTGTTCTGCGCATCGTGGCTGTTATCAAGTACGCTGCCGCCGCTGGCTACCCACTGGAAGCCGTCTTCTGCAAACAGCGCCAGGGCCTCCTGGCTGACGCCACCTTCGGAGGGCCACAGGCCCTTGGGCTCGTGGCCGAATACCCGTTGAAATGTCTCCCGGCCCTGGCGCAGGTGCCAGCGGGCGCGCTCCTCGCCCCCCGGGTATTTATCTGCCACCGGCAGGTGCGCCTCCGGCATGGCTTCCCTGGCGCTGCCCAGATCCAGTAACAGGGGCACTATGGGGTGGGCATAGGGGCTCATGCACAGCTCCACCTGGCCGCGCTGGCTCAGTTCCCGGTAGCGCGGCACGATACCTCGTAGTTGTTCCAGGATGATCTGCAGCAGGTCGCGGCGGTCGTGCACGGTGAAGTTGCAGGCTTTGTCTTCCAACTGCGCGACGCGTGGATCGTTGCGCCGTGTGGATTCCGCCAGCCAGCTCAGGTGGTACCACACCAGCAGGTCCGCGAGAAACTGGTTGGAGGCGTAGATCAGGTTGTCGGGATGTTCCTTGTACCACTCTGCCATGGTGGCCAGTCGCTGGTAGGGCGGAAACCTGTCTATCATGCGCTCGCGGTTGGCGCGCAGGCAGTCCTGCATCAGGCGCAGCCGTGCACCGGCATTACCCGGCAGGGCGGGCTCCGCCAGTTCCGCCAGTACCGGATCGCGGATGGCGCCGTGTCCTTCCAGGTAGGCGGAGATTTGCTCTACGTAATCCTCTGTCTGTTCCAGCAGGATAGGCGCGAAATTCACCACCGCCCTGGCGCCGGGCACCAGTTCCAGGTGTGCCGCCATGTCCACGTAATCCTTAATGGCATGCAGGTAGGTCCACGGCAGGTGGATGACGCCGGTGCGCAGGTCGCGGTACTCCGGTTGGTGCATATGCCAGCACAGCACCACGCTCATCGGTTTGTCAGCGTGCATAGTGCAGCCTCTGCCCCAGCATTTCCGGTGTTACCAGCACTACGCCGTCCTCGGACAGGTGAAAGCGAGCGGCGTCCTCGGCCGCATCCACACCAATGTGAGTATCGGGCGGGATGATGCACCCTTTGTCGATCACCGCCCTGCGAATGACACTGCGTCTTCCCACCTGCACTTCCGGGAAGATCACCGCGTGCTCGATGCTGCTGTAGGAGTGCACGTGGACATTGCGGTACAACAGTGAATGGCGCACGCTGGAGCCTGATACAATGCAGCCACCGGCGATCATGGAGTCCACCGCCATGCCACGTCGGCCATCGTCATCGAATACGAACTTGGCCGGGGGCACCTGGTCCAGGTGGGTCCAGATAGGCCAGTCCCTGTCATACAGATTCAGCTCCGGGCTGATGCCGATCAGCTCCAGGTTGGCTTTCCAGAAGGCGTCGACGGTGCCCACGTCGCGCCAGTAGGCGCGGCGTCCGTCGGGCCCCTCGCGGAAGGGGTAGGCGCTCACTTTGAGCCGCTGGATCACGCTCGGGATGATGTCGCCGCCAAAATCGTGCAGTGACTCCGGGCTGTCTGCATCGCGCAGTAACTCGTTGATCAGCACCTCGGTGCGGAACACATAAATGCCCATCGAGGCCAGCGCCAGCTCGGTAGAGCCGGGCATGGGGGTAGGGTGTTCCGGTTTTTCGGCGAATTCCATTATGCGGTTGTCGCCATCCACCGCCATCACGCCGAAGGCGTGGGCCTGGTCCAGGGGGACTTCCATGCAACCCACGGTGATATCCGCCTGGGCCTCCACGTGGGCGGCCAGCATGGGGCCATAATCCATTTTATACACGTGGTCGCCCGCCAGTATCAGCACATACTTGGGATTGTGGGTACGAATAATGTCAATATTCTGGTAGATCGCATCGGCGGTTCCCGCGTACCAGGAGGTTTCCAGGCGTTGCTGTGCCGGCAGTAATTCTACGAACTCGCCCAACTGACCGCGCATAAAGCCCCAGCCGCGCTGGACGTGCTGGATCAGGCTGTGGGCCTTGTACTGGGTGAGTATGCCGACCTTGCGGATGCCGGAATTGACGCAGTTGGACAAGGGAAAATCGATGATGCGGAATTTTCCGCCAAACGGCACCGCGGGTTTGGCGCGCCACATGGTGAGCTGTTTCAGCCGGGAGCCGCGGCCACCGGCGAGCACCAGCGCCAGGGTATCCCGGGTGAGGCGGCTGACATACCTGCCTGAATCCTGATCGTTCATCGTATATTCATTGATCTGTGAGCTGGTTAGGGTGGCTTTAATTGATTACCATCAAGCGACGCGGAGACCAAACGCCTAATGTACGTATTGTGGACAATAAGCGCGAGTTTTTCCTGTTCTTATGATTGACCTAGATCAGTAGATAAGCAATGAAAACAACCACGGCCAAGTCGAACCTGGACGCAGGTATACGTCGCTTGCTGGCGGGGCAGCACCAGGACCCTTTTGAGGTGCTGGGCTGTCACCGGGTTGGCGGCCAATGGCGTCTGCGTGCCCTGCTGCCTGGCGCCGCCGAAGCGCAGGTAGTCATTGACGGCGAGTGCCGGCCCATGGTGCGTAAGCCGCGCACGGATTTTTTCACCCTGAGTATCCCCGGCCCGGACGCGCCGGAGTACCAGCTGCGCTGGTGCAGGGACCAGGGTGAATGGCGACAGGGCCACGACCCTTATCGCTTTGCGCCGGTCATCGGCGACCTGGACTTGCATTTGTTTGCCGAGGGGCGGCACGAGCACATCTATCGCGTGCTGGGCGCCCACTGTTGTGAGCACCAGGGGGTCGGTGGGGTGCGTTTTGCCACCTGGGCGCCCAATGCCCGGCGTGTCAGTGTGGTGGGTGATTTCAACGACTGGCACGGGCTCAGCCACCCGATGCGGGTGCGTGGTCTGAACGGCGTGTGGGAACTATTTATTCCGGGTCTGCAAGCGGGACATAATTACAAGTTCGAGTTGTTCGATGCCCAGGGCAAACTGGGTTTGAAGACTGACCCCTACGGGAATGCTTTCGAGATGCGCCCCGCGACCGCCGCGATAATTTGCCCACCTGACGACTACGCCTGGTCTGATCGGCGCTGGATGCAGGCGCGCGAACACTGGGACTGGCAGCAGGCGCCGATTTCCATTTACGAGTTTCACCCGGGCTCCTGGCGCCGCGCCGCGAACGGCGATTTCCTGAACTACCGGGACATGGCGGTACAACTGGCTGACTATGTCACCCGCCTGGGTTTTACCCATGTGGAGCTGCTGCCGATTACCGAGCATCCCCTGGATGATTCCTGGGGCTACCAGACCACCGGATATTTTGCCCCCACCCGGCGTTTTGGCAGTGCGGACGATTTTCGCTACTTCGTCGACTACCTGCATCAACGCGATATCGGCGTCATACTGGATTGGGTGCCGGCCCACTTTCCGCGGGATGATCACGCTCTGGGGCGCTTTGACGGCACCGCCTTATACGAGCACGAAGATCCTCGTCGGGGCGAGCATACCGATTGGGGTACCCTGATTTTCAACTACGGCCGCAATGAGGTGAAGAATTTCCTGCTGGCCAGTGCCAATTACTGGCTGGAGGAGTTTCACCTGGACGGGCTAAGGGTGGATGCGGTGGCTTCCATGCTGTATCTGGACTACTCGCGCAAGGCCGGGGAATGGGAGCCGAATCGCTACGGCGGCAGGGAAAATCTTGAAGCTATCGATTTCCTGCGCGAGCTTAACACCCTGACCCACGGCCGCCACCCCGGCACCCTGACCATCGCCGAGGAATCCACAGCCTGGCCCCAGGTTACCCGCCCCACCTGGGTGGGCGGCCTGGGCTTTTCCATGAAATGGAACATGGGTTGGATGCACGACAGCCTCAGCTATATGTCCCAGGAACCTGTTTACCGCCAGTATCATCATGACCAGCTGACCTTTGGCTTGATGTACGCCTTCTCGGAAAATTTCCTGCTGCCGTTTTCTCACGATGAGGTGGTGCACGGCAAATACTCACTGCTGGGCAAGATGCCAGGGGATGAGTGGCAGCGCTTCGCCAACCTGCGCCTGCTGTACTGCTACATGTTTACTTACCCCGGCGCTAAATTATTGTTTATGGGGGACGAACTCGGCGATCCCGCAGAGTGGCGTCACCGGGAGCAGGTGCCGTGGGAACTGCAGGAACAGGCGCCCAATGTGGGCCTGCAGCAGCTGGTGGGCGACCTCAACCGGCTGTACCGCGATGAGTCCAGCCTGCATCGCAATCAGTTCACCGCCGCCAGTTTTGAGTGGATCGATTGCCATGACGCCACCCAGTCCGTGCTCAGTTACCTGCGTTGGGATGGCGCCAACTACCTGGTGGTAATATTGAATTTTACCCCGGTGGTGCGCAGCGATTACCGCATCGGTGTTCCCGCCGGTGGTATGTACCGCGAGCTACTCAACTCGGATTCACGTTTTTACGGCGGCAGCGATGTGGGTAATTTCCTGGGTATTCACAGCGAGGCCCGGCCGTGGATGGGGTTCGAGAACTCCCTGTCCCTGACCTTGCCACCGCTGGGGGCACTGGTTCTGCAACGTTCGATGGAGCATTGATTGAAGCTGTTATTTGTTGCCAGTGAAGCCTATCCGCTGGTTAAAACCGGCGGGCTGGCCGACGTCGCGGGCAGCCTGCCCGAGGTGTTGCGGCAAAACGGTGTCGATGTGCGCCTGTTATTGCCGGCCTATGGCGATCTGCTGGAGAGCCTGGATACCCGGCCACCGCTGGTGGCGGAGCTGGAGCTGGCGGGGCAAACCGTGCGCATTCTGGAGGCCCGGCTACCGGATACCGCGCTGGCAACCTGGCTGGTGGAGCACCCCCTGTTTTCCCAGCGTCCGGGGAACCCCTACCACGACCCGCAGGGTAAGCCCTGGGCGGACAACGCCGAGCGCTTTATGCTGCTCTCCCGAGCGGCTGCGCAGATCAGTACGCGGGACACGGCTCTGGAATGGCAACCTGATGTGCTGCACTGCAACGACTGGCATACCGGGCCGGCCATCGCACTGGTGCACCTGGAACAACGGCGACCTCTAACGGTATTCACCATTCACAACCTGGCGCATATGGGGCTGTTCGATCGCGCGACCTTTGACCGGCTGCAGCTGCCCGGGCATTTCTGGCAGGGCGATGCCATGGAATATTATGACAACATCAGTTTCATCAAGGGCGGGCTGGTTTACGCGGACTATATCACCACGGTGAGCCCCGGTTATGCGCGGGAAATCTGTGAAGCCCCCGGGGGCATGGGCCTGGAGGGCCTGCTGCAGCAGCGTCGGGAGCGGCTGGTGGGCATTCTCAACGGGATTGATGGGCTTACCTGGGACCCGGCCACGGATGCTTACATAGAGCAGCGCTACGACGCCGACTCACTGCCTGACAAGAGCCTGAATAAGCAGGCTCTGCAACAGGCCCTTGGCCTGGAGGTGCGCAGCGACCTGCCTCTGCTGGGCTTTGTTGGGCGGCTGGATCAGCAAAAGGGCCTGGAGCTGATGTTGCCGGTATTGCCACAACTATTGGCGCTGCCGGTGCAGCTGGCTTTCCTGGGCACCGGAGAGGCGCTATATGAACAACAATTACAGGCGCTGGCGGATGCACACCCCGGCTGCGTGGCGGTGGTCTTGGCCTATAATGAATCTGTGGCCCACCGGATTGAGGCGGCGGCGGATATTTTCCTGATGCCGTCCCTGTTTGAACCCTGTGGGTTGAACCAGTTGTACAGCTTGCGCTATGGCACCTTGCCGCTGGTGCGCGCGGTGGGTGGGTTGGCGGACACTGTGGTGGATGCCAGCGCCGCGGCGATGGCCTCGCACACAGCCACGGGTTTTGTGTTTCGCGAACCCACTGCAGAGGACTTCCTGGCGACGGTGCAGCGCGCCTGCCGGCAGTGGCAGGACAAAGAGACCTGGCGGCAATTACAGCTGACCGCCATGGCACAGGATTTTTCCTGGCAGCAGAGCGCCGCGCGTTACCTTGCGCTGTATCGCTCCGCGCCTGAACAATGAGGTAGTAGCAATGCCTGGCTCAATCTATCCGCTTGAAGTACAGCCCCGCATTCCGGGGGAACTGGCGCGCCTGCAAGAGATGGCGAACGATCTGGTATACAGCTGGGATCGCTCCATACGCTCTTTATTTCATCGCCTGGACCGGGAGCTATGGGAGGCCTGTGGCCACAACCCCAAAGCGTTCCTGCGCCGGGTATCCCAGCATCGTTTGGACGAGGCGATTGTTGATCGCTCCTACATGGAAGACTATCGCCGGGTGACCTCGGCCTATGACTCCTACCGGGAGAATCGCGGCAGACCGGAGCTGGCGCAGTTGTTCGATCCCGAAAAAGACCTGATCGCCTACTTTTGCCTGGAGTTCGGATTCCACGAGAGTTTTCCTATTTACTCCGGAGGCCTGGGGATACTCGCCGGGGACCATTGCAAGGCGGCCAGTGACGTGGGCCTGCCTTTTGTGGCCATTGGGCTGCTCTACGATATGGGCTACTTCACCCAGACAATAGACGGCCATGGCCATCAGCAGGTAACCCATACCCGCTCTCATCCACACGACCTGCCGGTGGTGCCTACCCTGACCGATAATGGCCAGCACCTGACCCTGGATATACGGTTCCCCGGCAGGATGCTGAAGGTGCGCGTGTGGACCGCCCAGGCGGGGCATATCAAGCTCTACCTGCTGGATACCAATATCCCTGACAACTCACCTGCAGACCGCGCTATCACCCACCAGCTGTACGGCGGCGACAAGGAGATGCGCCTGCAGCAGGAGATTTTGCTGGGGGTGGGCGGCGTGCGGGCGCTGCGAGCGCTGGGCCTGCGACCCTCTGTGTGGCACATCAACGAGGGTCACGCCGCTTTCCAGATCCTGGAGCGCTGTCGCTTTCGCATGAAGGAGGGCCTGGATTTCCACAGTGCCCTGGAACTGGTCGCTGCAGGCACCGTGTTTACCACCCATACGCCGGTGCCCGCGGGTCACGACATCTTTGACCGGCAGCTGTTCAGCAAGTACTTCGCAGAAATTCCCGAGGCCATAGGCCTGAATATGGACGAGGTCTATGCGCTGGGGCTAAACGGTGGCGATGGTTTCAATATGACCAGCCTGGCCCTGCGCGGCTCGCGTTTTCACAACGGTGTGAGTGCCATCCACGGCCGTGTGGCCTCGGAAATGGAAGCGGGCATCTGGCCACAGATACCCCATCGGGAAAACCCCATTACCCACGTAACCAACGGGGTGCATCTGCAGACTTTCCTGGCGCGTGAATGGGTCAGCCTGTTCGACCTGCGCTTCGATGACTGGCGCAATGAGTTGTTGAACGAGGAGTACTGGGATCGTCTGGACGAGATTCCCGACTATCACTACTGGAGTATCCACAAAGCGCTGAAACAGCAGATGCTGGGCAGGGTACTGCAGCTGGTGTTGCGGCAGCAGCGGCGCAACGGCATCAGCGACGCTATCATCGATCGTATGGTGCGTTTTATCGATGGCTCTGACAGCGACGTGCTGGTCATGGGGTTTGCCCGTCGCTTTGCCACCTATAAGCGCGCGGGCATGTTGTTCGCCGACCCCCAGCGACTGGCGCGGTTGCTCAATGACCCCGAGCGACCCGCGGTAATTATCTTTGCCGGCAAGGCCCATCCGCACGACGAGCCGGGCCGGGGCCTGATCAAGGTTATTCACGATTACTCCATGCACCCGGACTTTATTGGCAAGATTATCCTGCTGGAGGGCTATGATATGTCGCTGGCGCGCCACATGGTGACCGGCGTCGATGTCTGGTTGAATACGCCGGAATACCCGCTGGAGGCCAGCGGTACCTCGGGCCAGAAAGCCGGCCTGAACGGCGCGGTCAACCTCAGTGTCATGGACGGCTGGTGGGCCGAGGGCTATGACGGGGATAATGGCTGGGGTATCAATCCCAGAGACGCCAGCTTTGACCACAACTACCGTAATCGCGAGGAGGGCAATGACCTGCTCAATATTATAGAGCACGAGTTACTGCCGAAGTACTATTGCCGCGATGGCGGCGGCTATGCGCCGGACTGGGTAAAGATGTCAAAAGCATCGATGAAATCCACTATCCCGCGCTTCAACTCCCAGCGCATGTTGATGGACTACGTGAAGAAGTTCTACTGGCCGGCCCAGCAGCAGCGGCGCAAGCTGGACGCAAACGGAGCGGAACTGGCTCGCAGCCTGTCCGCATGGAAACAGCGGGTGCGGCATGCCTGGCCGGGCGTGGCGCTCGAGTTGATGCTGCAGCCGCCGGCGCATCTTTATCACGATGATGAAATCGTTCTGCGGGTGCGGGCCAGGCTGAACGGCCTGCAGGCCCAGGACGTAAAGCTGGAGTGCCTGCTGGGACGTGAACAACCCGGCGGCGAGCTCGAGGTCATGCAGAGCGCGGAGATTCCCGCGGCAGGTGCCGATGGCGAGTACACCGAGTTTGCCATCGGACTGAAACCGGAGATCGCTGGTCTGCAGTATTACAAGCTGCGTATGTACCCTTACAATGAGGCTATGAGTCATCCCTTTGAACTGGGCTGCATGATCTGGATATAGGTGGCCGCAACCGGCTTGGCCAAATTCTCAGGGTGTGCATCACGCTTTGGGGCGTGAGCTCATCCCGAGACTGGCAATGATATGGATCTGATCGTATTTGACCTCGATGGCACCCTGCTGAACAAGCGCTCCAGGGTGTCAACTCATACCCGTGAGACCTTGCTGCGACTGCAGCGGCGGGGTATTGCCTACACCGTCGCCACTGGCCGTACCCTGCACGCTGCAAGGGACCTGTTGGCGGGCCACGGCTTTGACCTGCCGCATATCTACAAGAACGGGGTGATGATCTGGCGGCCACAGGACGACCGTTACAGCCACAGCAACCTGCTCACCAATCACGAGATCTGCAGCGTTATTGAGGCGTTTTCGGCACAGTCCGTGACGCCATTCATTTTTACTGTTGAGCCGGGTAACCACCACGCGGTCTATCATCCACCGCTGCAGACCAAGGCAGAGCATCAGCTGGCGCAGGTGTTCCAACAGGAGCGCGGCCTGGCATTGCTGGATGTTGCGCAGCTTCCCGCGGAGGCGGACATCACCAACATCTCCGCTTTGGGGCAGCGCGAGGCCATCGAAGCCGTGGAATGCATGGTGCGTGATGAGGAGCACCTGGTGGCCTATGCGGGGGTCGCCAGCGAGGGCGATAAGCTGCACTGGGTGGATATTCACCACAGTGCGGCCAGCAAGGGCGATGCGGTGGCCCAACTGAAGAGCGACCTGGGTGTAAGCCGCGTCATCTGTTTTGGTGACGGTGATAACGACCTCAGCATGTTTGCCCTGGCAGATGAAAGTTATGCACCCAGCAACGCCAGGGACGACGTCAAGGCGGCAGCCACAGCAGTGATAGGCCACCACGACGAAGACGGCATCTCCCACTTCCTGCGCCAGCGTTTCTCCCTTTGAGCAGGCCTGATAAACGCCTGGACTATTTTTGAGACATTTTCACAGGGGCTTCACCCGGCTTTGATTGTGTCTATAATGAGGACTATGAAACAGACCAGGCATCTTTTCGTCATGCTGTTGCTGCTGGCCTACACCGGCCAGTCGCTGGTGGCTGTGGGCGCGCCCTGTTTCATGATGTCTTCATCCTCCCAGGACAGTGCTGTCGACATGGTGGGTATGGATCACTCCGGCCACGACATGTCTGGCCAGGCAGCTGATAGCGGTTGCTGTGACGGTGGCGGCTTCTGTTCCATGAGCGAATGCCAATCCGCAGTGGCCGTGCCCTTGTTCGTGCCGCCCTGGGACGTGGCACATCCCATTTCTTTTATCGGCGCGCAGATCGCCTCCGCGCCCATTCTCCAGAGTAGTTCTCTCTACCGTCCACCCATTTTCGCCTGACACAGGATAGTTGCGCCTGGCGTCTGCGTTCCCCGATGGACTTTACGCCTTGCGACACTAGTGTTTTTGCGCGCCACCGAAAATTTCCCCTGGTTGCGCAAGCGGTGTGAATTGGAGAGAGGACTGGCAATCATGTCATTGTCTGTACGTTGTAGAGTTAAGCGGTGCCTGTTGCTGGGTGCCTTGTGGGTGTACGCCTGGCCGTCACAGGCCGCCCTGACCCTGGATGAGGCGGTGGCTATAGCCCGGGACAACGACCCCTGGCTGCTGGGCAGTGAATACCGCGAGTCTGCATTGAAGGCGCAGAGCACCGCCGCGGGAACCCTGCCGGATCCGGTAGTGAACGTGGGTTTTGTCAATGTACCTACCGACAGCTGGGACTTTGATCAGGAGAACATGACCCAGTTCAAGGTAGGGGTAATGCAGCAGTTTCCCCGGGGAGATACCCGCGCGCTCAGCCGTCAGCGTCTGGCCCTGCTGGGTTCCCAGTATCCGCACCAGCGAGATGAGCGTCGCGCGAAAGTGACCGCCAATATCACGCAGCTGTGGTTGGAGGCCTATCGGGCCCAGGAATCAATCCGCCTCATTGAGCTGGATCGCGAGCTTTTCGAACACCTGGTGGATGTGGCGCAGTCGAGTTACTCCTCGGCACTGGGTCGCACGCGACAACAGGACCTGGTGCGCGCCCAATTAGAGCTGACCCGCCTGGAAGACCGTTTGGCTGTGCTGCAGGAACGGCGTGCGGTAGCGCGCGCCAGACTGGGAGAATGGCTGCTGCTTGCGCCTGCGGCAGAGAGTTCGATGGACCCTGTCTGGAATGAGGGCGAGCGGTACGACCAGGAGCTTGCTCCCACTCTGCCGCAACTGGAGCTGTTGCAGCCGCAACTCTACAGTGGCAGCGACGAGGTGCCGGCGCCGGTACTCGCCCGTCACCTGCAGCGGCATCCGGCCATACTCAGTATCGAGCGCAGGATCGATGCCAGTAGGACTGACATCGAACTGGCTGAGCAGAAATACCGGCCCCAATTCAGTGTCAATGCCGCCTACGGCTACCGTGAGGACGACCCCATGGGCAATGACCGTGCGGACTTTTTCTCCGTGGGGGTGGCTTTCGATCTGCCACTGTTTACCTCCAAACGACAGGATCAGCAGGTGCAGTCTGCAATTGCCGATTCCGAGGCGCTGCGCACCGAAAAATGGCTCGCGCTGCGCAATATGATGGCCGCGTTTGCAACCCAGCGCTCCCGGCTGCAGCGACTGGAGCAGCGCCGTGAGCTGTATCGCTCCCGTCTGCTGCAGGAGATGCAGGAGCAGGCGGAGGCATCGCTCACCGCCTATACCCGCGATGACGGTGACTTCTCCGAGGTGGTGCGCGCGCGTATCGACGAATTGAATGCCCGGGTGGAAGCCCTGGATATCGAAGTGGACCGGCTGCAGGTCATCAGTCAATTGAATTATTTTTTTGCGGGCCAGCTCGCTGGTGCCGGGGGGGGTGAATCGTGAAACAGAGGATAACGCTGGTCCTGGTTCTGCTTGCGGGGTTGCTGCTGGGAGCCCTGCTCAACAATTACTACAGCACCGGCGAGCAGTCGCAGGCACAGCAGTCTGCCACTGACGCTGATGAGCCTCTGTATTGGGTGGCGCCCATGGATGCCAATTACCGTCGCGACAAGCCGGGCAAATCTCCCATGGGCATGGACCTGGTGCCGGTCTATGCGCAGCCTGCGGGGACTGTGGAGATTTCCCCGGAGGTGGTGAACAACCTCGGTGTGCGCACGGCGCCGGTTGCTCCGGGCACCTTGCGCACGCGCATCAGCACCGTGGGCTATGTGCAGTACGACGAAGACCGACTGGTTCACGTGCATCCCCGGGTGGAAGGCTGGATTGAAAAATTATATGTCAAGGCGGCGGGTGACCCGGTAGAGCAGGGTGAGCCGCTGTATGAGCTGTATTCACCGCAACTGGTGAATGCCCAGGAAGAGTTGCTGCTGGCGCTGAAGCGCAATAGCGAGAGACTGGTCGATGCGGCCAGGGACCGCTTGCTGGCCCTGCAGTTGACCCCGGAGTTTATCGCATCACTGGAGCGCGAGCGCGAGGTGCGACAGACGGTCACCTTTCGTGCCTCCCACAGCGGGGTGATCGACAACCTGAATATACGCGAAGGCTTTTACGTAAAGCCGGGAACCACCTTGATGTCGGTGGGCGCCCTGGATGATGTCTGGGTGGAGGCGGAGGTGTTTGAGCGCCAGGCCGCGCTGGTGCAGGTGGGGCAGCCGGTAACCATGACCCTGGATTACGCGCCCGGGCGCAACTGGCGCGGCCAGGTGGATTACGTTTATCCGTCGCTGGATGAAAAAAACCGCACCTTGCGGGTACGCCTGCGTTTTGCCAATGACGACCGGACCCTGAAGCCCAACATGTTCGCCCAGGTGGTTATCGAGGTGGCGCGGCAGGATGATGTTCTGGTCGTGCCGCGAGAAGCATTGATTCGCACCGGCGAACAGGATCGCGTGGTGCTGGCGCTGGGCGAGGGGCGCTTCAAGTCGGTGGCCGTGGCCCCCGGGCGTATGGATGACAATGCAGTGGAAATCCTGCGGGGTCTGGAGCCGGGCGATACCGTGGTGGTCTCCGCCCAGTTCCTGCTGGACTCGGAATCAAGCAGGTCCTCGGACTTCAAGCGCATGCATCATGAGGTGAAAGCAGATGTCCACGCTGGTCACCAGGGGCACCACATGGGAGCCGCACATGATTGAGGCGATTATCCGTTGGTCCCTGGGCAACCGCTTTTTCGTGCTGCTAGCCACGCTGATCCTGGTGAGCATGGGTCTCTTTGCGGTGAAAAACACCCCGGTGGATGCGATTCCCGACCTGTCGGATATACAGGTGATTATCAAGACCAGCTACCCAGGGCAGGCTCCCCAGGTCGTTGAGGACCAGGTCACCTACCCCCTGACCACCGCCATGCTGTCGGTGCCCGGCGCCCAGACCGTGCGCGGATTTTCTTTCTTCGGGGATTCCTATGTCTACGTCATCTTCGACGAAGGCACTGACCTTTACTGGGCGCGCACCCGGGTACTGGAGTACCTCAGCCAGGTGGCGCCCTCATTGCCGTCGTCGGCGCGACCGCAACTGGGACCGGATGCTACCGGGGTGGGCTGGGTCTATATCTACGCCCTGGTCGATCGCACCGGCCGCCACGACATCAGCCAGCTGCGCAGCTTGCAGGACTGGTTCCTGAAGTACGAGTTGCAGAGTGTGGCCGGAGTTTCAGAAGTGGCCGCGGTAGGCGGGATGGTGAAGCAGTACCAGGTCACGGTGAATCCCGACAAGCTGCGCGCTTTTGATATTCCACTGTCCCACGTGCAAACGGCCATTCGCCGTGGCAACCAGGAAATTGGCGCGTCGGTGGTGGAGATGGCAGAGGCCGAGTATATGGTGCGCGCCACCGGTTACCTGCAGAGTGAGGAGGATATCGGCAGTATCCCACTGGGGGTCAACAGTAATGGCGCGCCGCTGCGTTTGCGCGACGTGGCGGATATTGGCCTGGGGCCGCAGATGCGGCGCGGCATTGCCGAACTGGACGGGGAGGGCGAAACGGTGGGCGGTATCGTGGTGATGCGTTTCGGCGAGAACGCGCAGCAGACCATCGAAGCCGTGAAGATACGGCTGGAGCAGCTGCGGCAGAGCCTGCCCGAGGGTGTGGAGGTGGTCACCGTGTATGACCGCTCCGGCCTGATTGAGAGCGCGGTGCGCAACCTGTGGCAAAAGCTCGGCGAGGAATTACTGCTGGTGGCCCTGGTTTGCATGGTATTCCTGTTTCATGTGCGCTCCTCCCTGGTGGCGGTAATCAGCCTGCCGGTGGGTATTCTCACCGCTTTTGCGGTGATGTACTGGCAGGGCCTGAACGCCAACATCATGTCCCTGGGGGGCATTGCGATCGCCGTCGGCGCGATGATCGACGGCGCTATCGTGCTTATCGAGAACATGCACAAACATATGGAGCGCACACCGCTGACATCACAGAACCGCTGGCAAGTGGTGGCGGACGCCGCCAGCGAGGTGGGGCCGGCCCTGTTTTTCAGCCTGCTGATCATTACGGTCAGTTTTGTCCCGGTGTTTACCCTGGAGGCCCAGGAGGGGCGCATGTTTTCTCCCCTGGCCTATACCAAGACCTACGCCATGGCGGCCGCCGCCGGCCTGGCGATCACCCTGGTGCCGGTGCTGATGGGCTATTTTATCCGGGGCAAGGTGTTGCCGGAGCAGCGTAACCCGGTCAATCGTCTGCTGACGCGGGCCTACCTGCCGGCACTGGCCGCGGTGTTGCGTTATCCGAAAATCACTTTAGCGGTGTCGCTGTTGGTATTGCTCAGCGCCTGGTGGCCGTTGCAGCGTATCGGCAGTGAGTTTATCCCGCCGCTGGACGAGGGCGACCTGATGTACATGCCTACCACCTATCCCGGCATCTCGATTGGCAAGGCGCGGGAGCTGTTGCAGCAAACCGACAAGCTGATCAGCACCGTGCCGGAAGTGGCCACGGTATTTGGCAAGATCGGTCGCGCAGAAACGGCGACGGACCCCGCGCCACTGACCATGATAGAGACCTTTATTCAATTAAAGCCCCGGGATGAGTGGCGCGAGGGCGTCACCACCGCGAGCCTGAAGCGGGAGTTGGACGCACTGGTTAAGCTGCCGGGACTGACCAACGCCTGGGTGATGCCGATCAAGACCCGCATAGACATGCTGGCTACGGGGATCAAGACGCCGGTGGGTATCAAGGTGGCGGGCCCGGAGCTGGCTGGCATCCAGGAGGTGGGCCGGCAATTGGAGACCATTCTGGCAGCGGTCCCTGGCACCGCCTCGGTTTATTCGGAACGTGTGGCCGGTGGGCGTTATATCCGGGTGGATATCCAGCGCGAGCGCGCCGCGCGCTTCGGTCTCAACATTGCCGATGTACAGCAGGTGGTGGCCACCGCGATTGGCGGAGTGAATATTACCCAGACGGTGGAAGGCCTGGAGCGCTATCCCGTCAATATACGCTACCCGCAGTCTTACCGTGATTCGCCGGAGCAGTTGGCACTGCTGCCTATCGTGACACCTGCGGGACAGCGTATTGCCCTGGGGGATGTGGCGAGCGTAACCATCGAGGACGGCCCGACGGGAATCAAAAGTGAGAACGCCCGTATCAATGGCTGGACCTTTGTCGATATCGAGGGGGTGGACGTGGGCAGTTATGTAGAGGCTGCGCAGGCGCGGGTGCAGCAGCAGCTGCGCCTGCCGCCGGGATACTCCATCGTATGGTCCGGACAATACGAATACATGGAGCGCGCCAAAGCCCGCCTGAAGTACGTGGTGCCCCTGACCCTGGCCATTATCGTGGTGCTGTTGTACATGAATTTTCGCAATGCCTCCCATGTGCTGATGCTGATGGGGGCGCTGCCCCTGGCGCTGGTGGGCAGTGTCTGGCTGATGTACTGGATGGACTTCAGTTTTTCCATCGCGGTGGGGGTGGGTTGTATCGCCCTGGCGGGGGTGGCGGTGGAGACCGGCGTCATCATGCTGGTGTACCTGGACCAGGCCTGGCAGCGCCTGCTGGCAGCATCTGACACCCCCGGGGAAGCGGAGCTTGACGAGGCTGTGCTGCAGGGCGCAGGACTGCGTGTGCGACCGGTACTAATGACCGCGTCTGCCACGATTATCGGCCTGTTGCCCATTCTGCTCGGATCGGGTTCCGGCTCTGAAGTCATGAGCCGGCTGGCGGCCCCCATGGTGGGGGGCATGATCAGCTCGGTGATCCTGACCCTGTTTGTGCTGCCGGTGATCTACCTGTTGTGGCGCCGGTACCAGCTGTCGCGGCTGCGCGGCGAGTAGCAGGTGAGCTGAACGCCCCATCACTGACCTGTATCAAACTTGGTGTTGATTTCCGCGCCGGTGACAACCGTGCACAGCTGTGTCGGGTTATTATCAACACTGAGGTTATGGTTTTGTCATCCACCACAGTTGTGGTGTTGGAATCTCCGGGAGGCGACAGTGAGTGCAACGCGAATATACCTTTCCCTGATTCCCCAGGGGCTGATAGCGTCCATGCTGCCCCCGGATGAATTCGGCAACTATTACGCGGTGGGTACCCGTGTACATGCACGTGGTGAGGCGATCTTTTTCGAAGTGGATCGTTCGGCGATACCCCAGGGTGAGTTTCCGCTGGAAATGATAGAGCAGCGCTGTGTGCCCAAGGCCGATGGCAGCCCGAAGAAATCTGTTTACCTGGGCATCTACCGCGTATTGTCGCGCATCCCGGTAGCGGCGCTGGGAAACCTCTACCTGGTGACCCGGGAGGGCCAGACCCTGGAGCTGACGCGCTCTGAGTATGTGCGCGAGCCGGACCGCCAGGCGCATCTGTACCAGGAGTTTTGCCCTATTGACCCTATGGTGGCCAGCTGCCTGGAGCCGCTGGAATTCTGCCGGGCAATTACCGATCCCAGCCGGCCAGTGCATGTGCCGCGTATCGTGTTTTCCCAGCTGTCCCTGCGGGAGCTGGCGTGGGATCCGCTCCATGGCGAGGCCCATGACCTGCCTTACCCCAACATGCAGCACCTGCGCGAAGTGCTGGATACCTTGCTGCGCGATGAACACAAGAGTAGCAAGCTGTTCCTGAAACAGGTCCCCGAGGGTGTTTTTTACCGCACCTTGCGCGGCGGTTTCTACGTGGGAGACCAGCATGACTTCGCGTTTTATCGCTTTCCCGGCATCGATGAGCTGGAAACCCGGCACTACAGCTGGTGGCGTTCTGCCCAGCGATTCTGAACTGGGTTTGGCACGGCTACGACATAAACTGCTGCAACGTAAAGGGAACTGCATGGATGCTGAATAATACTTTTTTTTACCTTGCGCCTTTGGCCGCGATGCTGGCACTGGCGTTTGCCTGGCTGTTCCATCGGGACATGCGCCGCCAGGACGAGGGCAGCGAATTGATGGTTCGCATCGGTGGGCACGTGCGTCGCGGCGCGATGGCCTACCTGCGACAGCAATATCGCATCATGCTGCTGGTGTTTTTGGGCCTGGCGGTGCTGTTCGCACTGCTGGCCTTTGGCCTGGATGTGCAGAGCCGCTGGCTGCCGCTGACGTTTCTTTGTGGCGGCTTTTTCTCGGCACTGGCGGGCTTTATCGGCATGCGCACCGCCACCCTGGCCTCTACCCGCACCGCGGCGGCGGCGCGCAACTCCCTTGACCAGAGCTTGCGCATCGCCTTTCGCAGTGGCGCCGTTATCGGCCTGACAGTGGTGGGTCTGGGCCTGGGCAACGCCGTGTTGTGGCTGGTGCTGGTTAATGCGCTGACCCCGGAAGCGGCGGATGGTCACCGCATGGTGATGGTGACTACCACGGTGCTTACGTTCAGCATGGGCGCGTCTTTGCAGGCGCTTTTTGCCCGTGTCGGCGGCGGAATTTACACCAAGGCGGCGGATGTGGGCGCCGACCTGGTGGGCAAGGTGGAAGCGGGTATACCCGAGGACGATCCGCGCAACCCTGCAGTCATCGCTGACAATGTAGGCGATAACGTGGGCGATGTGGCGGGTATGGGTGCGGACCTGTTTGAATCCTACTGTGGCTCCCTGTTAGCCGCCTGCGCCCTGGGTGCGGCCGCTTTCAGCGGCGATATCCACTCTCAGTCGCTGGCGGTGACCGTTCCCTTTGCCATTGCCGGAATTGGTATCCTGCTCTCGGTGGTCGGGGTTTACCTGGTCAAAACACGAGAGGGCGCTGACCAGGAGGCACTGCTCAAGGCCCTGTCGCGCGGCATTAATGTCAGCGCCCTGGGCGTGGCGGTCGCCGCATTGCTGGTATTGCACCTGATGGCGATGCCCAATCCCTGGGGTACCTGGGGTGCAGTGGTAGCGGGTCTGGTGACCGGCATCGTAATCGGTCGTGCCACAGAGTACGCCACCTCAGCTTCCTTCCGACCGACGCGCAGTATTGCCGCAGCCGCAGAGAGTGGCCCGGCTACCGCCATCATTTCAGGCCTGGGAGCGGGGATGCTGTCCACCATCGTACCGGTGCTGGCGGTAGCGGTGGGCACCCTCACGGCCTTCGCCTGCAGCGCCGGCTTTGACCTGGCCAATGTCACCCTGGGGCTTTATGGCGTGGCGATTGCCGCGGTGGGTATGCTCTCAACCCTGGGTATAACCCTGGCCAGTGATGCCTACGGGCCGATTGCCGATAATGCCGGGGGCAATGCGGAAATGAGCGGCCTGGGTCCCGAGGTCAGGGCGCGCACCGACGCCCTGGACTCCCTGGGCAATACCACCGCCGCTACCGGGAAGGGATTTGCCATAGGTTCTGCTGCCTTGACCGCACTGGCGCTTATCGCCTCCTACCTGGAGGTGGTACGTATCCAGCTGATCAGGTCAGGCCAGGATATTCTCAGCCTGGACCACGGCTTTAGCGTGCCTACTATTGATGCCACCCTGGCGGACTTCATGGCCTACTATGATGTCACCCTGTTAAACCCGGTGGTGCTGGTGTCGCTGTTCCTGGGTGCCATGGCCGCGTTCGTATTCAGCGGACTCACCATGCAGGCAGTAGGGCGCGTAGCCGCCCTCATGGTGACAGAGGTGCGCCGCCAGTTTCGCGATGACCCGGGGATACTCAAGGGAACATCTGACCCGGACTACGCGCGCTGTGTAGAGATTTCCACCCTGGGTGCACAGCGCGAGATGCTGGCGCCCTCGCTGATTGCGGTGCTGGCCCCGGTGCTGGTCAGTGTATTGCTGGGCGTTGCCGGCGTGATTGGCCTGCTGGTGGGTGCGCTGTCGGCGGGGTTTGTGCTGGCCGTGTTCCTGTCCAATACCGGCGGTGCCTGGGATAACGCCAAGAAGTACATCGAAGAAGGGCATCATGGCGGCAAGGGTTCCCCGGCGCACCGGGCCTCGGTGATAGGCGACACCGTGGGCGATCCGTTCAAGGATACCTCGGGCCCCAGCCTCAACATCCTGGTCAAGTTGATGAGTATTATCGCCATTACCGTGGCTGGCCTGGCGGTCTCCTACAGTCTGTTATAGCTCACCAACTGGGTTACTATCTCCAGGGGATATCGGGCGAAGCGCGTTGGGCACAAGATGGAAGGTTTGGAGAGCTGGCAGTATGCGACCATAGCAGTGCTGTTTGTCTGGAGCGGCTTCGTGCGTTCCGGCCTGGGCTTTGGTGGCGCCGTATTGAGCTTACCCTTCCTGTTGATGGTGTATAACGCGCCGCTGGTGTTCCTGCCGATTATCTCTGTCCACCTGCTGTTTTTCTCCCTGCTGACGGTGGTGCAGTCCCACCTGCGCAGCACTCGCGAGGAGGATTCAGGTCAAGGTGGCACCGTTAACTGGGCGTTTCTGCGTTATGCCCTGCCACTGATGATTATTCCCAAGCTGATCGGGGTGGCGGGGGTGATCACCCTGCCTGCGGATATTGTCAGCGGTTTTATCTTCATCGTGGTGTCGGTTTATTCGGTAACCTATATCCTCGACCGGCCCTTCAAGAGTAACAGTAAAACGCTGGACGCATTTTTCCTGCTACTGGGAGGGTATGTCAGCGGCACCTCGTTGATAGCCGCGCCGCTGGTGGTGCCTGTGGCCGCCAGCCGCATGGAAAAATACCAGTTGCGTGACACCCTGTTTGTGCTGTGGTTTGTGCTGGTGGGCATCAAGCTTGTCGCCTTCACGGTAAGCGGCGTAGACCTGCAGTGGCAGCAGCACTTGTGGCTGTTGCCCTGCGCGGCAGTTGGCCATGTCATTGGCTTGCGTTTTCACAGCTATACCCTCAGGGCTGACACCAAGGTATTTTTCCGAGTGCTGGGGGTCGGGCTGTTGCTGGTGAGTCTGGCGGGCCTGGCGCGATTGCTGTGGTAAATGCCTTTTTTGCGCTTCTTGCCCCAGCCAATCGCCCCGGATCAAGTGTAAATATGACCGCTTAATCGCGTACTCCTTCACATTACTATCGCGTTAAAATAGTGGGGTTATTTTATGAATCCATGAGGAGAAGCACCCGTGAAGAAGACAGTAATCGCCCTGGCCGTTGCCGCCGTCGCCAGCGTGCCCGCACTGGCCCTGGACAAAATGCCCGAAGAGGCCGGATTTTCCGGCTACGTCAACCTGGGTGCCGGCACCGGTAGCATAGAGTCTAACTTCCTGGCGCGCTTGTCCGGGGTGGACATTGATCTTGGCGACGACACGGTGACTGATTATGGCTCACCGGACGACGAAGATATTACGATGCCCGCCTTGAACCTGAACCTGAGCTACACCTTTTCCAGCCTGAAGACCCAGGTTTCCCTGGGTAACGACCTGGCGGATTTTCTGCAGTTCGACCGCTCCACACGTCTCGCACTGCGCCATGATTTCGACAGTCTGGGCAGAATGCAGATAGCCTTGTTGTCTTCCGCTTTTCCCCAGACTGAGGTCTGGGCTGACCCCTACCTGCTGGATGAGTCACGTAAGGAAACAGAGCGCTCAACCACCGGCGGTCGTCTTACCTGGGATAAAATCTTTGGCAGCCACTTCGAATTCAAGATCAGCTCAAGGAAAATCGAGATCGACGATGAGCGCAGTGGCGAGAGCGATGATAGCTTGAGCAAGGCGCAGCGCAAGCTGCTGGATCGCGAGGGTGATATCAATCGCGTCGAACTGGGCTATATGTTTATCATGGGCGAAGGCAGGAACATACTGCGCCCCAGTGTCGCTTATATCGACAGGGACCTGGACGGCGACGCCATGTCACAGGACGGTGTAGAAGTTGGCCTGACCTGGTTGTATAACAACAAAGATAACTTCCGCTGGGTCAATAATGTTGTCTATGCCAGCCTGGAGGGGGATAAGAAGAATCCTATCTTCAACGAGGTGAACGATGCCGACCAGATCGGTTTTGCCAGCCAGATGTTTTTCCCTGGCCTGTTCGGCCTGGAAAAGTGGGAGCCCAATGCCAGTTTTATCTGGGGTGATTCGGATAACGACATCGACTTCAATGACGCAACCGGTTGGTTGTTCAGCGTCGGTATCGGCAGACAGTTCTAAGCAGTTATGACTATCCCGGCAGCCTCGCTGCCGGGATACATCCCACCCTCACCCTCATGTAAAATCTTTGCCGTGACGGGCTTTATACCTGAGGGCCTTTCCCAGCTATACTACTATCCTTACTCTCGGTGGCAGGCTATTGTTATCCACGCCAGTTGGACCTGTCATTGAGTTTTCCGCAGCGGATACGATTCGGCGTCGGGGCAACAGATCAAGGGAAAGCAGGCTATGGTTCATCTAAAGCGCAGCGGTAACGGCCGACTCACATCCCTGCTGGTTGCTGGTGCAATTCTACTGAGTGCCTGTGGCGCGGGCGAGCCGCCGACTGCTCAGGCTCCCGAAATAGCTGTTGTAGAGGTCGTCCAGCGCGATACCCGCATCACCCAGGACTTTGTCGGCCAGACACTGGGCTCTACGGATATTCCCATACGCGCCCGGGTCGAGGGCTTCCTGGAAAGCCGTACTTTCCGCGAGGGTAGGGAGGTAGAGGAGGGGCAATTGCTTTACACCATAGACCAGCGACCCTTCCTCACCAAGGTGGTAGAAGCCGAGGGCCGCCTGGCGGAAGCGCGCACGATGTTGGCCAAGGCCAGGGCAGACCTGGGGCGTATCAAGCCGCTGGCCGAGATGAAGGCAGTCAGTCAGCAGGACCTTGACGCCGCGGTGGCGCAGCGTGATGCCGCGATGGGTGCATTGCAGGCCTCCGAAGCGCAGCTGGAACTGGCCAATATTGAACTGAGCTATACCGAGATTCACTCGCCTATCAATGGATTCATTGGCATCTCACAGGCTGAGGTGGGCGAGTTTGTAGGTGCGCCGCCGAATGCTGTGGTGTTGAATTATGTGTCCCTTACCGACCCGATCCGGGTACGCTTTTCTATTAATGAACGCGACTTCCTGCGTCTCAGCCGATCCCTGGCCGAGCGCCGGCGTGCGGGCGATGAGCCGACTGATGACGAAACATCCGAGAATGAAGTTGAGCTTATTTTAGCCGACGGCAGTATCCACGAATATACTGGCAAGGTGGTGGCATCCGATGCCGCGATCAACCCCGATACCGGGACTTTCACACTGGAGGCGGATTTCCCCAACCCGGATGCGATTGTCATCGCGGGGCAGTTTGCCCGCGCGCGGATCTCTGTCGAATCCCGCCCTGGTGCGTTGCTGATACCGCAGCGAGCGGTTAGCGAGTTGCTGGGCAATTTCCGGGTGTTTGTTGTCGACAGCGACGGTGTGGTGAGTATGAGGGCGGTCGAACTTGGCCCCCAGGTGGGTCGCCTCAGGCTGGTGGACTCCGGGCTGCAAGCCGGTGACCAGGTGGCTGTCGAGGGCCTGCTCAACCTCAAGGAAGGCGCCATCATACGTCCTAAACTGGTCGAATTCGACGAGCAGGCGCCCGCCGCCAGCGCAGCCGGTAACTGAGCCATGGCTGAGTTTTTCGTTCGCCGTCCCATCGTTGCCATGGTCATCGCGATCATCATCGTGATTCTGGGCCTGGTGGCCCTGGGTCGACTGCCGGTTGCCCAATACCCCGAAATAACGCCCCCCATAGTCAACGTCTCCGGCACCTACACCGGTGCGAACGCGATCGACGTGGAGCAGTCGGTCGCAACACCCGTGGAGCAGAAGGTCAACGGTGTGGAGGGCATGATTTACATGAGCTCCACCAATTCCAGTGACGGCAGGATGGGCCTGGATGTGTCGTTTGAGGTGGGCACGGACCTGGATATGGCCAATGTGCTGACCCAGAATCGGGTGTCGGAGGCTCAGGCTTCTCTGCCTGAAGAGGTGAAGCGGCTTGGTGTAACGGTAAAGAAAAAACTGGCCTTTCCCCTGTTGCTGGTGTCGCTGGTGTCACCCAATGGCACCTACGATGAGAGCTTTCTGTCCAACTACGCGGCTATCAATATTGTCGATGAACTGGCCCGGATCCGAGGTGTGGGCCTGGCCGAGGTGCTGGGTGGCAGCGTCTCGGACTACGCCATGCGTATCTGGGTACGCCCGGACCAGTTGGCCAAGCTTGGCCTGACCGTCCCTGATATTACCAGCGCGATTGCGCAACAGAATGTGCTGGTGCCTGCGGGCCAGATCGGTGGCGAGCCGGCGCCGGCGGGTACCGAGTTCACCTACACCGTCAATACCGGTGGTCGATTTGAAACGCCGGAGGAGTTCGGTGAGGTCGTGGTGCGCGCTGACCCCGATGGTTCCCAGGTGTTGTTGCGCGATGTTGCCAGGATTGAGCTAGGTAGCCAGAACTACCTGTACAAGGTACGACTGGACGGGCAACCCTCCTCCCTGGTGCAGGTCTATCAGTTGCCGGATGCCAACGGCCTGGATGTGGCGGATGCGGTATTCAGTGCGCTGGAGCGCATAGCCGAAGGCTTTCCCGACGACGTGGAATACGTGGTGTCCCTGGACACGACCAAGCCTATTACCGCAGGTATACGAGAGATCGTAATCACGCTGTTCCAGGCGGTATTCCTGGTGATACTGGTGGTCTACATCTTTCTGCAGAACGCCCGAGCTACCCTGATTCCTACCCTCACTGTGCCGGTATCCCTGATTGGCGCGTTGGCGGTTTTCCCCCTGTTGGGGTTCAGCATTAATACCCTGTCGTTGTTGGGGCTGGTGCTGGCAATTGGCATCGTGGTGGACGACGCTATCGTGGTGGTGGAGGCGGTGTCGGCAAAAATGGAAAAGGGCATGGCAGCCCGGGAAGCCACCATTGAAGCCATGCAGGAGGTCTCCGGGCCTATTGTGGCCACCTCCCTGGCGCTGATAGCGGTATTTGTGCCGGTCGCCGCCATGGGTGGTATTACCGGGGCCTTGTACCAGCAGTTCGCTATCACTATCGCAATCTCGGTGGCGATTTCTTCCCTTAATGCCCTGACCCTGAGTCCCGCGCTGGCGGCCCTGCTGTTGCAGCCGCCGGGTGAGGACAAGAGCGTATTCCATAAGTTTTTTGGCTGGTTCAATCGCTGGTTTGAAGTGGCCACCGGTAAGTTCATGGTGCTGACGGGTTTCTTCACCCATAAGTTATCCCGGGCCGCCTTGCTGCTGCTTGCGCTGGTGGTTGGTCTTAGCCTGTTGTTTCGTATCTTACCGGCGGGCTTTGTTCCCGAGGAGGACCAGGCGTATATCCTGGCGGGGGTCGTTATGCCTGACGGCGCTTCACTGCAACGTACCGACGCCGTGATGAAGCAGGTCGAGACTATTCTCAATGAGTATGACGCGATACAGAACGCGACAGTGATTGCCGGCTACAGCATTATGTCGGGCACCTTGCAGCCCAACGCGGGTATGGCATTTATCCAGTTAAGAGACTGGGATGAACGCGCTGCTGCAGAGGATCATGCCCGGGAATTGGTGCGGCGCCTGAATGGCGAGTTCGCCGCACGGATCAAGGAGGGCGCTGCCTTCGCCTTTGGCCCTCCGGCGATACCGGGCCTGGGGACCGGATCGGGCTTTACCATGATGCTGCAGGACCGGGGCGGCAACTCGCCGGAGTACCTGTTTGAACAGAGTCGGCGCTTTATCGAGGCGGCTACCGCGCGGCCCGAGATCGGCAGTGCGATCACCCTGTTCCGGCCCAGTTCCCCGCAGGTCTTTCTCGACATTGACGATGGCAAGGCGTTGAAGCTGGGTGTGCCGCTGTCTGACGTGAATACGTCCGTAGGCGCCTTCCTAGGGGGCGCCTATGTCAACGATTTCAACCGCTTTGGTCGCCTGTACAAAGTGTACGTCCAGGCGGAGCCCGAGTACCGTGCCTCTATCGATGGCATCAACATGTTTTACGTGCGCAATGTTCAAGGTGACCGGGTTCCCCTGTCGACTCTGGTCGAGACCTCGCGTTCCGCCGGCCCTGAATTTACCAACCGTTTCAACCTGTTCCGCTCGGCCAAGATTACCGGGCAGCCCGCACCGGGTTACAGTTCGGCGCAGGCGCTGACGGCCCTGGAAGAGGTGGCGGCGGAAATCCTGCCCGGTGACATGGGTGTCGGCTGGGCCGACATGTCCTACCAGGAACAGGCTGCTGCAGGCTCCGGGGCAGTGGTGTTCCTGATGGCCCTGGTATTCGTATTCCTTATCCTGGCGGCGCAGTATGAAAGCTGGTCACTGCCGCTGTCGGTGCTCGCTGGCACCCCTATCGCCGTGTTCGGTGCGATAGCGGGACTGTTTATAGCGCGCCAGTTCAGCGAGAGCTATGTCAACAATGTGTTCGCGCAGATTGGCCTGGTGATGCTGATTGGCCTGGCGGCCAAGAACGCCATACTTATTGTCGAGTTCGCCAAGGTTGAATCGGAGAAGGGCAAGGCTCCGGTGGAGGCGGCGATGGAAGCCGCCAGGATGCGCTTTCGTCCTATTTTGATGACCGCATTTTCGTTTATTTTGGGCGTATTGCCACTACTGGTCGCCAGCGGCGCCGGCGCGGAAGCGCGCAAGGTCATGGGTATGACCGTGTTCAGCGGTATGCTGGTAGCAACGGTTATTGGGGTTTTGTTGGTGCCAGCCCTGTACGTGATGGTCGAACGCTTTATCTCCCGGTCCGGGCCAGTTGACGAATCTGGCGAGCAGAATGAACCCGCAACTGCGACGGAGGAGACCTGAGATGTCGCGGTTGAAATTGCTGGTGTTATTTCTGCCCCTGGTGGTCTCCTGCACCCTGACACCGGATTATGAGCGCCCGGAGCTGGATGTACCCCAGCAGTATACCGGGCCGGCGCCCGGCGGAGAGTCTGTGGCCAATCTGGACTGGTGGGATTTGTTCCAGGACCAGCAATTGCAGCTGTTGATCCGGACCGCCCTGGAAGAGAATAAAGACCTGGGGATTGCCCTGTCCCGCATTCAGGAAGCCCGCTTGACGGTAACCGCGGTGAGGGCCAATCAATTTCCTTTTCTGAGTATTGGCGGATTCTTCGGGCGGGAGAAACAGAGTCGCGAGCTGTTTCAGGGAGCCGATGCCGATGACCGTTTCCAGGTGACTGGCGACCTGACATACGAGTTGGATCTGTGGGGTCAATACAGCCGTGCTACCGAGGCGGCGCGGGCCGAGCTGCTGGGCACGGAGTCAGCCTATCGCACGGTGACCATCAGCCTGGTGAGCCAGGTGGCCAATACTTACCTGCTGTTGCGCGACCTGGACCAGCGCTTGCAAGTATCAGAAAACACCTTGAAAACGCGCCTCGACAGCCTGACCATTATCCAGGCCCGGTTCGACAAGGGCACGGTGCCGGAGCTCGATGTTTACCAGGCGCAGATCGAGGTATCGGTGGCGGAAACCGCCATCGCGGCGTTCCAGCGGCAGATCGTGCAGACAGAAAATGCCCTGCGTATTCTGCTGGGGCGCAACCCGGGCCCGGTGACCCGCGGGGATGCGCTCGCCGCCCAGATTTTCCCGCCCGCTGTGCCAACGGGGCTACCTTCGGAGCTGTTACAGCGCCGGCCTGATGTGGTCCAGGCTGAAGCCAACCTGATGTCCGCAACGGCCACGGTAGGGGTTGCTGAGGCCCTGCGTTATCCCTCGATCAACCTGACGGGAAGCTTCGGTGCAGTGAGTACGGACCTTTCAGACCTCAATTCAGGGGATGCGGAAACCTGGGGGATTGGCGCCAACTTGTTAGCCCCGATCTTTAATTCGGGCCAGCTTAAAGCGCAGGCGGAGGCCGCCAGGGAGCGTGCCAGGCAGGCCATGTTTGCTTACGAGAGCACACTGCAGCAATCCTTTCGCGAGGTCGAGGATGCCCTGGTGGCAGTGCGCACCTACAGTGTGGAGAATCAGGCCCAGACCCGGCGAGCCCTGGCAGCCCGCAATGCCGCGAGACTGTCCCGGGCACGCTATGACGGCGGGGTGGTAGATTACCTGGAAGTGCTGGATACCGAGCGCACCCTGTTCGATGCCGAGTTGGCACAATCGCAAACCCTGCAGCTGTATTACAATGCCATTGTGCGACTGTATGGCGCCCTGGGTGGCGGTTGGTCAGTAGCGCAATAGGGGCGGCTGTATAACCCTTGCCTAGAATTGCTGTAAGGCTCTCCCCACGGCCTGGAAGTAGGCAATGCGGTTGTGCAGGCGCTCCGCCGTCACATTGTCCTGAGCCAGGGGCAGGGCGAGATTGAGTTGCTCCAGGGCCATTTTCATGGCGCCGTTCAGGGCGAAATACTCCGCCCGGGACTGGCGCAGACCGAGAATGTTACCCTCTTTGCCCTGTACCTCTGCCAGCATATACCACAGCTGCGCGTCGTTGCGCTTGACCTTGGCATGCGCCGAAAGCAGTTTATCCGCCTTGCCATAATAACCTGCACGGAAGTAAGCCTCTCCCAGGTACATGGTGATGGGATGGCTGCCTGGGGAAAGCTCCAGGCCGTATTCAAGTCGCTTGATCGCTCTCGCATAGTCCTCTGATTCAATGTCGATGTTGGCCTCTGCCAGCGAATAGGCGAGGTTGTAGGGCGCGTAGGAGCGCATGGGCTTGAGCAGTTTTCTCGCCTCGTCAAACTCGCCATTGCGCGTCAGTGCCAGTACCCACCCATATTGTGCCGCTACCGCGAAGCGGCCGGCTTTGGCACGCTTGTCGCGAAAGTGCTCGACCGCTTTTTTCGGGTCATCGATAAAGCTGAGCTCAACCCGGGCACGCATCAACTGAAATTCGGTATTGTCCTGGTAAATCTTCTTGGGGTATTGCCCGGCCCTGTTACGCGCGTCTGCGATACGCTTCTCGGTCAGTGGGTGGGTCATCAGGAACTCGGGTGGGCGTGAACCATAGGCGCGGGACTCGCGCTGCATGACGGTGAACATGGCCGCCGCTCCGCCGGGGTCCATGCCGGATGCCGCGAGGTTCTGCATGCCGACCCGGTCGGCCTCCTGTTCATGGGCCCGGCTATAACTTAACTGACTGTCCATGGCGGCGGCCTGGCCGCCCATGATGGCGCCCATGCCGGCGTCCGGTGAGCCTGCGGCAATCGCCACCAGGCCCGTCAGTAGGCCTGCCATCATCGCCGCTGAGGATTTCTTGCGGTTCTCCACACCACGGGAGAAGTGGCGCTGGCTAAGGTGAGCCAATTCGTGGGTGAGTACCGAGGCCAACTGCGCTTCGGATTCGGATTTTTGAATAAGGCCGGTGTGCACACCGACAATGCCGCCGGGTACAGCAAAGGCGTTGATGGTCGGGTTGTCTACCAACAGGATGATCAAGCGCCTTTCCTGTAGCTGGCTGGTCTCCACCAGCCGGTACACCAGCGTTTCGATATAGTCCTGCATCAGCGGGTCGTCGGTCATCGGTGCCTGGCGACGAAATGACATCAGCCAGGCGCGGCCCAGATAGTACTCCTGCTGCAAAGACACCGCGTTGCCCTCGCCGAACGAGGGCAGATCTGACTCCTGAGCGTGCAGGCCGGGGCACATTGCGGCCAGGCAGAAGAGTAGGATCAAAAGGCGGGTCATGGTGAGTTCCTGCGGGTTGAAGTTATAGTGTGCCCGCATGAGTACAAGTCAACACCCGGGGCGGGGATGATGCCAAAGGGGGCGTACAGGGACAAGTGCTTTCCTTCATAATGCACGATGTAGCGCGTTTCAGCGCCGGATACTGAACTGCGCTTCCACCAGCACGTTCTCTGAGGTGCGATCAGTGATAATCTGCTTCAATTCCTCGACATGGCTCTGGTCCAGCGTGCTGGGGGCGCTCAGCACCACGCGCACTACCCAGGGGCTGCCCGCCTTGATGGTCACGCTGCCCACCTGCACGGGAATTCCCGACAGGATAACTTCGCCACGGGGAACCTCTTTCAATATAGCCTCTTTTTCCACCAGGTGGCGAAATGAGACGTACAAGGGTGCGCTGATCAACAACGCCATTACCAGGGCGATACCCAGCCCTTTGCGCGCCCGATGGAACGGCGCGAAACCCATCACCAGGAAGGTGACGCTGGCGGCCAGGGCTATGCCAACCAGGTTGGTGATCAACAGCAGCAAGGCACCGCCGGCCATATCCCAATAGCCCCAGCCCAGGCCGATGCCGGCAACGCTCAGTGGTGGTACCAGTGCCACCGCGATGGCTACCCCGGCCAGACTCTTGGCCACTTCCTCCTTGGCGGAGGCGTAGGCACCGGCAATCCCTGAAATCACTGCCACCAGCAGGTCCAGCAGGGTAGGGGACATACGCGCGCGCATTTCATCGGTGGGTAAATCCAGTGGCATGGCCCAGGCGAGGATGATGCCGCAGGCCAGGCCCCAGGCGATGCCGATGCCCAGGGTCTTCATGGAAGTTCGTATCAGACCGACTTCGGTGCGCGCCAGGCCCATGGCCAGGGAGACAATGGGCGACATCAGTGGCGCCAGGATCATGGCGCCGATAATAACCGGTGCGGAATTGGCATACAGGCCCGTGAGGGCGAGCAGTACGCTGAGTATCATCAGTACCTGGTAGGAAGAGGAGACGTTTGCGTTGGCACGCAGGGATACAAACAGTTCCTTGTACTCTTCTTCGGTTGCGTGGCTGAACAGCGGTAGTGTGCGCTCATCCACCAGCGGTTTCGCGGCCTCCTCAACTGGAACATCGTTGAGCCGTACGGTTTCTTTATCCTGGCTGGGTTTCTCTTCCTTGCGTGGCTTCAGGGCCGGACCGGGCAGCAATTGCAGGCGATGTGCCAGTACTTGTAACTCGATTTCACTGGCGTGCACCGGTTTGCCGTCCAGCAGGTATTCCGCCCCCTTTGGAGCCTGCAAATGTATGCGACTGCTTTGGATCAGGGCGATAGACCCTGGCAGTTTCGACAGGCTGATTTTTCCGGGCCACATAATCCGTAACAGGAACCACAGGTAGCCGATAATACTCCGGGGGGCGAGTGCCAGCACGGACAGGCGTCCATCGGTTATGCTCAGGTCTTCGACAAAGCTGCGTCCCACCAGGGAGCTCTGGGTATTGCCTACCGCGACCATTCCCAGCGCGGCGATGTGGATGCTGCGCTCCTTGGCGGTAACCAGTTTATAGGGTCTCAGGGCCATTTTGCGCAGGCCCTTGAGCGCGCCGGTAAACAAGCTCCAGCCGGTCTGTGGCCGGTCGATATCGTAAGGCCTCAGCGCCAGCACCCGACCGATAATCACCGAGGAAAATACCAGTTCATCATTGCAGGTGAGTGCATCCGCTGCGATGGCGGTGGCAGTGCTGTAGTACTTCAACAGGGTCGCGATATCGCCTTTGACACCCAGTGCGGTCATTGCCTGGTGGGCTTGTGGGTGGGGCAGCAGACCCACTTGCCACTGCCGTTCCAGGGCCAGGGGCGCGAGGTCGCGTATCTGCTCATCACCAAGAAACAACAGTACCCGGGAGTCCTGCGATGGCTTTTCCCGCTCACCCCAGGGCAGGGCGGTAAAGGGGGCGTCCGGCACCTGTTCGGCCAGCGCTGTCGGATCCAGTGTGCTGTCGTGAATGATAAATATATCAGTCTGGATCGATTCTGCCTGTTCCCGCTCGGTCATGCCGTTACCTATTGTTCACGATTTTCCGGACAGCTTTTTATCGACAGCACGGTGGTGCAGCCAATGGCCAGTAACGCCGCGGTGAGCAGCCGCATTTCCACGCTCTCCATCGCTAAACCTATGGATGCGCCGCCTGCCACCAGCATGGCCAGTACCGCCACCGCTTTGCTACGCCGGGTTATACAGCGGTTGGATTCCCAGTTATGAATCATGGGCCCGAACAGTTCACTTTGTAGCAACCGTTGGTGCCATTTATCGGATGAGCGGGCAAAAAACCAGGCTGACAACAGGATAAACGGAGTGCTGGGTAGTACGGGCAGGGGAATTCCCAGCAAACCCAGCAACAGGAAAAGAAAGCCCAGTGGTTTGTATAAGGTGCTTTTCAAGCAGTGGCCTGCATTAGTAACACACATCGGTGGCGGTAACAGCAGCTGGCATATTATCAATTTTGCAACGCCCGCCGGAATAATATTACCAGCCTATCTGCTCGCCGCTCCCGGGTCCACCTTGCTAGAATCCGCTGATGCGCTTTTTGCTTTGTTTACTACTGCCCCTTTGTCTGTGTTCATGCGCGGGTTATGAGATAAAGAACCTGGCCAAGTCGGATATCGACCTGGTGGCTGATGAATTCATTCAGGAAACGCGCTCTGCGGTGCGCGAGTTGGTGGTTAAACTGTATAAGCGCAACCCGGTACAGTTACAGAAAAACCCCGGTATGACCATAGAGGGTAGGCTGGCCCAACTCAGGGTGCACCGCAACGAACTGAATTTTGTCGAGTTGGGAGGCAAGCAGGGTATCGAAGCCATGCTGATGGCCTTCGATCCCGACTTTACCGGCGACCGGGTGTTCGCCCTGGTGGTAGGGCTGGGCAGCATGCTGCGCGAGGCCTATAGCTATAAATCAGAGATGTTCCTCACCGATCAACTGGACGCCAAGGTGCTGCTGGTCAGCGCCCGTAATGTAGAAGTGTTGCTTTGGCGTTTGAAGAACACCCGCAAGCCCAGCGGTGAGCATTATATTATTACGCATGAGTATCAGGGGGTGACTGACAACCTGAGTTTTGAACGTTTGTTCGGCAAGATCATTATTCTGCAGGAAATGATGGCGCGTATAGCGGGTGATTCGGATGATCGCACCGTGACGGGCGCGGTACATGCGGTTTCCAAGGTGTTTATACCGCTGCCCATATAGGAAATAACCGGCCCAGGCTATCGCGATGATGCCAGGTTCGCCTAAAGTACAAGCAGGGTGCCCGGAGTGGTAGCTGATTCTGGCAAGTCAGCTGCCGCCTATGGCAAGATAAGTCCACGCAACGTCCCGGGATATCGGCATGAACACGGTAGACACGATACATAACGTACAGCACGTATTCTTCCGCCACCGCTTTGGCATATTATTCGCCTTGCTGATCTCCACCCTGCTGATTCCCCCGTACTTTCAGGCATCGCCATGGATTGATACCCTCTGGAGCGGCCTCTTTACCTGCGTCCTGTTATGGGCTCTGTACAGTATCGCTGGTACGCAACGGATTTTGCTATTGGCCGCACTGGTGCTGATTCCTACCCTGGCCTCTACCTGGCTGGTTGAAGATAATCAGCAGAAGTCCCTGGCTTATATCGATAATATCACCAATATTATCTACTTTGGTCTGATCTGTTTTTACCTGAGCATATATATACTGACCAGTAGCAGGGCGACCCTTGAAGTCATTTTTGCTGCAATGTGCCTCTACATTATGCTCGCCGTACTCTGGGCGGCAATTTACACCAACCTGGAGCTCTATTACGTGGGGGCGTTCAGCTTTAACGGACTGTTGTCGACGGAGGCGGGTATAGAGTCGGCCAAACTGTTCCGGCAAATGATCTACTTCAGCTTCATCACCATCTCCACCCTGGGCTATGGCGATGTTTTACCGGTGCACCGGGTAGCCCAGAACTGGGCTGCGGTAGAAACCATGATTGGCCAGTTCTACATTGCGATTATTCTGGCTCGCCTGGTCAGCCTGTATACGGTTGAGGGAGAAAGGAGAAATATCGAGACCAGATAAGCCATTGAGGCTGCATATGGGGGCGCATGCGGCTCTCATCAGTCTTGCGCTTACAGCAGTTTCTCAGTCCTGCGGTTCAGGCACCACCAGGGTGGCGGCAATCCTGCCCGCGAGCTGTTCCAGCAGCGCTTTTTCCGCGTCGACCAGTGCCGCATAGCCATCCGTCGCCAGGGGGCGCACCTCGGCGAACTTATAGGCTGAGAGAACTTCCTTGCCCTGGCGCAGCCACCAGTAGGCCACTACCTTGGCGTTGCCGTCGTTAGTGCCGTGTAACTGATCGAGACGAATATCAAGCACAATCGCGTCCCGATTCAGGTCGGCGGGGAGCAGGTGCTCGCCTTTGGCGGCACGGATAGCCACCAGGATTTGATTGCGCACGCCTTCATAGACCGGTTCTGCCCACAGGTTTTGCTGTGCCGCCCGGATTTCTCCGTCCTGGGTTTCCACCAACAATCCCCGCTGGTCGATATAAGAAGCTATGACCACTGTGCCCATGGCGAAATCCTTGGAGGGGGTGAGTTGCCCGGACTCCAGCGCGTGATTGGAGCGCATCAGATAGTAGCTTGGCTCAACGGCTTTGCTGGCGCAGCCGGATAAAAATACCACCAACAATAGACTGGCTACTCTCATGACTATTTAACCTCCGGGATGATATCGGGTGTGGGTTTGCTGGGAAACAGTGCGGCGTTGGGTTGCGCGGATAAGGTGCGTGTCAGGGATTCCATGTTGCCCAACGTGCGGTTCAGGCGCAGCAGACTTGAGTTTAGGCTTTGGTAGGCTTCCGAATCGGGCGACAAGCCCTGCAGTGTATTACGCAATTCCTGCAAGGTCTCATCCAACTGCTCGGGCAGTTGTTGCACGCTCTGCTTTTCCAGGAGGGTATGCAGGCTGGCCAGCGTGCTGTTCAGCGTCATGATCGTGGTATTGGCACTCGCCACCGTATCTTCCAGTGGCAGCGCATTTATCTTGTCCAGGACAGCGGTCAGCTTCTGCTCGATCTGCCCCAGCCCGGTTTCGATGCTGGGTAGCGTGGTGTAACCGAGAAAATCCCCCATGGAGGCCTCTTCGGCATTTGGAAAGTAGTCGATGTTGACGTATTTTGCCCCGGTGAGCAGGCTTCCCGTTTCCAGGCTGGCGCGCATGCCGTTGGTGACGCCGATTTCAATACTCTCGCGCATATTGTCAACAGAGGCGGGTATATCCGGTAGTTCCAGGCGGCCCGGCTCCAGATAAATCAGTACGGGTATCGCCGTTCCCTTTCCTTCAAGCTCCTGTTCCACGTTGTATTCCAAACTTTCTTTGAGCATTATTCGCTCTACCCTGCCGAGAATCAGACCGCGGTACTCTACCGGAGCACCGATTGACAAGCCTTTGATCGACTGGGCAAAAGAGACGACGTAATGAGTTCCATAGCGGAAGGGATTCTTCAGGATATCTTCATAGGATGGATACAAATCAAACTCGGTATTGTTTTCAACCGGCTTACCCTTGCCTACGCCTGGCGGATTCCCAAATCCCACGCCGCCCAGTAAAACGGTGTCCATGGAACCGGTATCCAGTTTGAAGCCGTCCGCGCCGGCACTCAGTGATATACCGCTGACATTCCAGAAGCGGGTCTGGCTGTCTACCAGATCGTGATACGGTGCATCGATGAACAGGGCATAATGTGCCCTGCGGTCGTCGGGTTCAAAGGTCATGCTTTCTACCCGGCCCACTTTGTAGCCATTGAACAGCACCGCGTCTCCAGCACTGACCGAAGCCGCCTTGGCGCTGGTCAGGTGTACGCGCAACCCCGGGGCGCCACTGGGTGTTAGCGGTGGTTGTTCCAGCGCCACGAAGTCGCGTTTGCCTTTCACGCCTTCACCGGGCGCAAGCTGTATGTAGGCGCCTGACAGCAGGGTGTCCAGGCCGGAAATATTACCCAGCCCAACCCGGGCGGTGACTACCCAGAAGCGGGTGTCCTCTCTCAGCATGGGCAGGGCCTGGCGCTCCATTTTGACTTTGGCGATGACGCCATCCAGGCTCTCATTCAAGCGCACCTCTTCCACCAGCCCCATGTCGACATTGCGGTATTTTATCTTGGTCTTGCCAGCCGCCAGGCCATCTGCGGTTTTGAAGGCAATATTAATACTCGGGCCCTCGGTCATATAGTTGTGGATGACCATATAGATCCCCAGCACCAGTGCCAGCAGGGGAATAATCCAGATGCCCGAGAGCCTGCGCCCCTGGCTGATCTCAGCTTGTTGTGTCGTCACTGTTTTCCTCTTCCATATTGTCCCAGATTAACCGGGCGTCAAAACTTTCTGCGGCGATCATGGTGACTATCACCACGCCGGCAAAGGACAGGGCCGCGATGCCGGGCTTGATTTCCAGTAACCCCCCAAGATGCACCAAAGCGACCAGTATGGCGACTACAAACACGTCAACCATGGACCACTTGCCGACGAATTCGGTGACCTGGTACATCACTGTTCGCTGCCTGGGGCTCAGTTTGGAATGGCGCTCCACGGTCCACACCAGGTAGAACATGGACATCAGTTTGCCGATGGGCACCATAACACTGAACAGGAATATCACCAGTGCTATGGGGATGGAACCGTGGTGTATCAGTAATACCACGCCGCCGAGGATGGTACTGCCCTCGGCCTTGCCCAGTTGCTCGGTGATCATGATGGGGTACAGGTTTGCGGGGATGTAGAGTAAACAGGCCGTGAACAGCAGGGCCAGGGTGCGCTGTATGCTGTCGCTCTTGCGCAGGTGCATGGCAGAGCCGCAGCGTGGGCAGTGGTGCAACTCGGCCGATGCCAGCTTGCAGCAGATGTGACAGGTCGCCAGGTTGCGTGAGGCTGCAGTCTCTGCAGTCTCTGCAGTCATGCTTGCGCCGCCCCCAACTCTTCAATACGCTCCCAGCACTGGTAGCGGTCCAGGGTGGCGACGGCCAGGGTAAAGCAGATACTGAAACCGGCGTAAGCCCAGAAGGAGATACCCAGCACCACCGTAGCCATGGCGGCGATTTTCACCAGGGATACAATCACACCGATGATAAACACCTCTACCATGGCCCAGTTCTGGCTCATGAAGATAGCCTTTGCGATGGGCGCCAGCCATGGCCTGTAGATGCCCCGTTCCAGCGGCAGGCAAAGCGCCAACAGCAGGACCAGTACCACGGTGGGGATAACAATGATAAAGGCCGCGACCATGATCGCCACTTCCGGCATGCCGTATTCCCAAACGGCGCCTGGCGTCTGTCGCAGGGTGATGACGCTTTCCAGCCCACTGGAGGAAAAGGACAGGAAGGAATAGCTGTTGGCCATGAACAGCAGGATCAGTCCCGCCATCGTATACGCCAGCACCCGGCTATAGCTGTCGGAGCGGTATTTGGTGAGAAAATGGCCGCAGCGAGGACAGGAGGCGCTTTCCCCATCCTTCAGTCCCCCTACATCTACCAGCAGGTCGCAACCGTGGCAGGCCATCTCCTTGTTCATGGTTAGAGGGGCAGCCCTGGCGTTAATGCTTTCATGGTGTGGTGGAACCCCTGATCTGTTCAGATTATTATTGGCCTGCATGACGATCTGCGGGCCAGAAGACTTTTTGCAGTATAAAGGGAAGCTTTAACCCAGGCTATAGCAGGTAAAAGAACTGGTGCAGATTTTCCAGGACGGTTTAATGGCGCTATGATGCGGCGTCGTTGCCGCGCCGTTGAATCTGTGCGGCGTAGCGTATCGTATCGGGCTTCGATTATCCGTTATTGGAAACACTACTATGTATAAACGCTTGCTGCCCCTTCTCGCGCTGCTCAGCCTTGGCGCTTGTGTAGACGACGAAATACATATCAGTGATTGCAAACCCTTGGGTGATATTCACCCCGTGTGCGGTATGCAGTCACCGGAAGATATTGCCGCTTTACCCGATGGTCGCCACCTTCTGCTGGCCAATTTTGGGGGCATGGACGACGGTAGCGGCAGCCTGTCGCTATTCGATACCCGGACTGAACAGTTGACACCCCTGTTTCCAACCGCGAAGGGTGTGGTCGCCAGTGATGATGCTAACTGGGGTGACGCGGACTGTGGGCCGCCGCCGCAGGAGCTATTCAATCCCCACGGCACCCACCTGAAGCAATTGGCCGATGGGCGCTGGCGTTACCTGGTGGTCAATCACGGGGGCCGGGAGGCAGTGGAGATGTTCGAGGTGCTGGGGCAGGGCGGTGCAACCACGCTGGCCTGGCGGGGCTGCTTCAACGCAGCCCCGGAGACCTTCATGAACGATGTGGTAGGGCTTGCCAATGGCGACGTGATTTATACCCGTATGTTCCACAATGCAGGGATGCTGGAGAAAGTGCTGAGCTTTGCCGGGGTCGATACCGGAGACCTGTGGCGCTGGAACCAGGATAGGGGGCTGCGGGTATTGCCCGGTACCGAGGCCAACCTGCCCAACGGCCTGGAAATTTCTCACGACGACCGCTACGTTTTCGCCAATATGTACTTCACACAGGAGCTGTGGAAGGTCGATGCACAGACCGGGGAGGTGGCTGCCACGGCGGCAGTGCCAAACGCAGATAATAGCGCCTGGGGGTCAGATGGCCGCCTTTGGGTAATGACCCATCGCGACAGTGCAGCCAATATGCTGTCCTGTTTCCGGCAGCAGGAGGTGCCCTGTGGTGCAGGCTTTGAAATTATCGCCGTGGACCCTGACACCCTGGCTACGGAATCGGTATTTTCCCATCGCGGTGCGCCCATGGGCGCCGCCACGGTGGCTGTGCCCCAGGGGGGCAGGGTTTACATGGGTTCTTTCGTGGGCGATCGCCTGATTTCGGTGCCTGATTTCGGCAGCGCTCGCTAGCTTGAATTTGATGCCGGCCTTGCAGTCGCAGTGGGTCCCTATATTCCGCTGGACTCAGGCTGCGGGTCGTCACTGCCACCCTGTTTTTGCTGGGCTAGCCACAGCGCTGTATAGCGACCTTCTTGTTGCAGCAGTTGTTCGTGGGTGCCGCTCTCTACGATACTGCCACCATCGAGCACCATAATCGTGTCCGCATCCACCACAGTGGACAGCCGGTGCGCGATCACCAGGCTGGTATGATCGCGGGATATTTCCCGCAGTGCCTGCAGAATGGCCTGCTCGGACTTACTGTCCAGCGAGGAAGTGGCCTCGTCGAACACCATGATCGGTGGCCGCTTTAATATAGTGCGGGCAATGGATACCCGCTGCTTCTCGCCACCGGACAGTTTCAACCCCCGCTCCCCGACCATGGTTTCACCGCCCCTGGGTAAGGAGCGGATGAAGGCGTCCAGATGCGCCAGTCTGATCGCCGTTTGCACTTCTTCCTCGGTGGCGTCGGGGTTGCCGTAGCGTACGTTCTCGAAGATGGTGTCGTTAAACAGCACTGTGTCCTGCGGCACGATACCGATAACGCGCCGCAGCGAGGCCTGGGTAACCTCGCGAATATCCTGTCCATCAATGGTAATGCGACCCGCGTCCGGGTCGTAAAAACGAAACAGCAGTTTTACCAGGGTGGACTTGCCCGAGCCGCTGGCGCCGACCACGGCGATTTTGTGTCCAGCCGGTACGCTAAAGCCGACGTCCTTCAGCACTTCCCGATCGGGGGTATAGCCGAACTGAATGCCTTCAAATTCGATGCTTCCCCGGGTCAGTTGCAGGGGCCTGGCCAGCGGGTCATCTACCACTTTGGGTTGCACCGCCATCAACTCAAACATCTTCTCGATGTTGGCCATGGAGCCCTTGATCTCCCTGAAGACAAAGCCCAGGAAACCCAGCGGCAGGAACAGTTGGATCATGAACTGGTTGATCAGGATGAAGTCTCCCAGGGTGATCAGTCCTTCGCGCACCTGCCATACTGCGAGGCCTATCATGCAGGTCTGGGACACGGCGATAATAAGGGCCTGCCCACCGTTGAGTCCGAACAGGGACAAGCGGTTTCTGCGCCTGGCCGCTTCCCAGCGTTCCAGTTCCCGGTCGTAGCGCCGGGCTTCAAATTCCTCGTTAGTGAAATATTTGACCGTCTCGAAGTTGAGCAGACTGTCCACCGCCCGTGTATTACTGGCCGAGTCCGCGGCATTCATTTCCCGCACGAACCGGGTGCGCCACTCGGTGGCGCGCAGTGAGAACAGGCCGTAGGCGGTGACTGCCACCAGCGTGATCATGGCAAAGCTGGCACCGTAATTGAACAACAGGATGCCGACTACCATGGCGATTTCGAACAGGGTGGGCGCGATATTGAAGACAAAGAATCGCATCAGGAAACTGATGCCGGTGGTGCCGCGCTCAATATCCCTGGCCAGGCCGCCGGTGCGGCGGTCCAGGTGGAAATCCAGGTCCAGCGCGTGTACGTGTCGAAACACCTGCAGGCCGACGCGGCGCATGGCGCGCTCTGTGACCTTGCCGAATATGGTGTCCCTCAGTTCAGAGAAAAACACGTTGGCAAAACGCGCTGCGCCATAAGCCACTACCAGGCCCAGCAGTAGTGTCGGCGCCAGTGACTGCAGGTTGGCCCCTTCCAGAGAGTCCACCAGGTATTTCAGCAGAAACGGGATAAGCAGTATGGCCCCCTTGGCCAGCAGCAGGCACGCCATGGCCAGGGCCACGCGCATGCGTGATTCCATCAGGTAGGGGATCAGGTGCTTAACGATGCGCCAGTTGACCGGCTTGTCGCTGTCGTCCTGGTAGTTGCCGTGTCGCATGGTCAGTTAAGCCTGTTCGAACTCTTGCAGCCCGCTCTGGGCGTGCAGCTTGCAGTACTCCTTGTAGTTCCCCGGGAACAGGAACGGTGCATGACCGGAGGCATTGCGATAGTAGCTGTTGCAGTCGCTGCTGCCCCAGGAAAACCGGGAAAAACGCTGCGCCATCCAGTCGTTGTACTGCTCGAATGTCTCCCGCCTGACTTCTACCTGCTCCAAGCCGGTGCGCCGGGCTTCATCCAGCAGTCTGACGATGGTTTCGATATTTTTCTCCGCACTGAGGAAGTAGGAAACATTAAGCACCAACCCGTTGGGGCCCACCGCCAGGAAATAGTTGGGGAAGCCTGGCACGGCGATACCCTTGTGCGCCCGCGGGTCATCTGCCATTGCATCAGCCAGTGACAGCCCATTCTTGCCAATCACTTCTATGCGGTCAAAATCGAGAATGCGGTAACCGGTGCAGTAGATGATTACATCTGCCTCCAGGGCTTCGCCATCCTGCGTGATCACGCCGGTGGCTGTGACTTCGCGTAAGCCGGACGCGACCAGATCAACGTTGTCCCGCTCCAGCGCCGGATAGAAGTCATCGGATACCAGGCCACGTTTGCAGCCATAGTGACTGTCGGGGGTGAGCTGCTCGCGAGTTTTGGGATCGCTGACAGTGCGCTCTATAAAGCTGCGCACCATGCCCTCAAACTGGCCCATGCGTTTGTGGCCGTGGGTAACCGCGTATTCCACCTGTCCCATGAGCAGCCGCTGCCAGGCGCGCGTTAATTTTATCAGGAAGGGGAAAGTGCGAAACATCCGTCTTTTCAGGGTGCTGTAGTCCTTCTTCCTGCGCGGCATGATCCAGTTTGCGGAGCGCTGCATCACAGTGAGATGTCCCGCCTTTTTAGCGACTTCCGGAACAATCTGTACCGCGCTGGCAGCCGACCCTACAATAATCACCCGTTTGTCCTGCAAATCCACATCGTGATTCCAGCGGGTTGCATGCCAGCTGTCGCCGGCGAATTTCTCCAGGCCCGGTACATCCGGGTACAGGGGCGTGTGCTGGTTACCCATGGCGTTTATTACCACGTCGAAGACCTGGGTTTCGCCGGTACTGGTGTGCAACTCCCAGGCGCCGTGCTCCAGGTAGCGCATGCTGCTGATATGAGTTTTTAAGCGTAAGTGGGGATCCAGCCCGAACTCGGTGGCGCAACGCTGCAGGTAGGCCTGTATTTCTGGCTGGTCGACAAAATTAGCGGACCAGTCCGGGTTGGGGGCATAGGAAAATGTATAGGAATGTGCCCATACATCGCAGGCCAGTCCCGGGTAGCTGTGCAGTCGCCAGGTGCCTCCCGGGGCATCCAGGGCATCAAAGATAGTGAACTGGTCAAAGCCCTTGCGCAGCAACTCCCTGCCGGCAGCAATGCCGGCTGGTCCGGCGCCGATAATAGCGATACTGGTGTTGTCTGTAACGGGCATCGAAAGGGGTCTCCTGGGGTGGGTCAGATAGCGTGTCACAGCCCGCAGCCGGATCAAGTGTTCAGGCCTAATATGTTGAACCCCGGCAGTATACTCGAGTAACTGCGCAATAACGTATGCCATACTGTCGAAACATGTTCTAACGGGATGAAAACCGAAATGTCAGAGAGTGAAAACAAGGCTGTTGTTGAAAAAATGTGGCGTGCATTAGGTGACATGGATTGGGAAACCATGATGAGTTGCATGCACCCGGAAATCCATTACCGGGATGTGCCCAGTGACGACCCCGGGGCGCACGGCCCGGAAAACTGCGTGAAACGCCTGCAAATAGCCTTCAGCCACCTGAATAAGCAGGAACAGGAGACGCATCATATTGTCGCGGAGGGGGACGTGGTATTCCTGGACCATACGGAAACCTGGACATTCAAGTCCGGTGAAACCGCGGCTCACACCTTCGCTACCATGCACGAAGTCAAGGACGGCCTGGTCTATCGCTGGAGTGACTACTGGGATATGCAGAAATTTGTCGGGCAGTTTCCCGCCTGGTTTCTCGAGGAGATGATGAAGGCCTCGGCGGATGACTTCACTGACTAGCTGTGCGCGCCTGGAAACAATTCTTTCCCGTCCAGAGCCGATAGCGGGAAAGAGACCAGCAAATTAATTGTATTCCCGGATCAGATCCTGCATGGACGCAAGCCCGATCCACTAACGCACCGGATGCGTAAGAACAGTTACCATTTTCATGGAATAAGTCATGCGCGAACTTTACTGGTTCCAGCACGATCTGCGCCTGCAGGACAATCCGGCACTGCTGGAACACGCCGGTGCCAGCGAGTTGTTGCTGGTGTACTGCTGGCCTGATGCCCCCCCCTGGTGCAATCTCAAGGGAATGGGCGGACAGCGTGAGCGCTTCTTGCGGGAGAGCCTGCAGAGCCTGCGCGATGAACTGCGTGCGATTGGCCAGGATCTGCTGGTCTGCTTTGATGCACCCGAACAGGTGCTGCCCGGTTTGGTGCGTCAGTTCCGCATAGAACGGGTGGGCACCGCCTTTAGTCCGGGTTACCACGAGCGGCGCGCTCGCGAGACATTGTTCCATGCCCTGCAGGTGCCATTGCAACTGCACAGCGGTAATACCCTGTTCAAAGAGCGGGATTTGCCCTTTGAATCCGGCGCGTTGCCAGGGCAATTCACCCCCTTCAGGGAACAGCTTGAGTCCCGGTTGGCGCCGCAGGTGATGGCGCGTCCGGATACGCTGCCACCGCCACCGGCGGGTGTGAACTTTGTGCCCCTGGAGAAAGCCGAGCTGCCGCCACATACGGCTCTGCCATTGCGCGGTGGAGCGGTGGAGGGACAACGCCGATTGCAGCAATGGGTCTTTGAGCGCCGGGGAGTTGCACAGTACAAGGTCACGCGAAACTGTCTGGACCCACTGGATGGCTCCAGCACCCTGTCGCCCTGGCTGGCCAATGGCTGCCTGTCGGTGCGCGAGGTTGCCGCTGCGGTGATCGATTACCAGCAGCGCATAGAGCGCAATGAATCGACGCGCTGGCTGTTGTTCGAATTATTGTGGCGTGAGTTTTTCCACTGGCGCGCACTGGGTGATGATGTGAGCCTGTTTCGAGCGGGCGGGCCGCGCCGCCGATTGACCCGCTGTACCTTCGAGCCTCGAAACTTTGCCCGCTGGTGCCAGGGGGACACCAATTTTCCACTGGTCAATGCCCTGATGCACCAGCTGGTCGCCACCGGTTGGATGAGCAATCGCGGCAGGCAAATTGCCGCCAGTTGCCTGGTGCATGAGTTTGGCATCGACTGGCGCTATGGCGCGGCATTTTTTGAAAAGCACTTGCTGGACTACGACGTGGCCAGTAACTACGGCAACTGGCAGTACCTGGCCGGTGTAGGCGCGGACCCGCGCGGCGGCAGGCACTTCAATCAGGCAAAACAGGCGGCGGAACACGACCCTGACCAGTTGTTTACCCTGAAGTGGGACGGCGTGCGTCCCCACCAACCAGAGTATGTAACGGACGCGGCGGACTGGCCGATCTGAAACGCGCACTGCTGGCCCGTTTCAGTCAGATAGCCCGGGGCGCCGGCTTGCTACCTATATAGAAAAAACCTTGTTAAAAATAGAACTCCCGGATGCGCATCAGGCGGTCAAGTTTCCTCGCGGCCGATCCATTTGTCTACTGCTGGAGCGTTATAGCTAGCCATCACTTCCAGTAAGCTTTGTGGGTCCTCTTCGACCAGCAGCATTTTCCTGTGGGTCTCGGTAACGAACCCTTGCGCTACCGCGTGATCTAAAAACTGAGTCAACTGATTGTAGTAGCCTTTGACATTGAGTAGCGCGCAGGGTTTCTGGTGGAAGCCAAGCTGGGCCCAGGTCAGCACTTCGAATATTTCCTCGATGGTTCCCAGCCCACCCGGGAGCGCGATAAAACCCTGCGCAAGATCCGCCATGATTTCCTTGCGCTCATGCATGGAGTTAACAATTCTGAGCTCTGTCAGCCCGGCGTGGGAGACTTCCTTGTCTACCAGTGCCTGGGGGATGACACCGATGACCTCGCCGCCGCGGGCGAGGACGGTGTCCGCAATTTCACCCATTATGCCGATACTGGCGCCACCGTAAACCAGGCCTATGTCGCGCTGCACCAGTTCACCGGCAAGGGTTCTGGCGGACTCTGGAAATTCGGCGCTTTTCCCGGGATTGGATCCACAGTAAACACAGATTCTTTTCATGTAGATTCCTTTACTGTGCCCTCGATGCGCCTTCGATGCGCAGCTTACTCTCGGTTAGTCGCCAAAAAACTCGGCCCTGAGGGCGCTGTATTCCTGTGAGGCCAGTCGGGGGCCATAATTGGCGACAATTTTACCCGCCGCCAGGCTGGCAAAGCGCCCTGCGGTGGGAAAGTCCTCACCCCGGGTAATAGCGTAGAGAAAAGCCCCTGCAAACATGTCGCCAGCACCATTGCTGTCCAGGGCGTGTACCTGGTGCGGCGGAATCGACGTCAACTCGGTGCCGTCGAAAACCAGCGCGCCCTCGGCTCCAAGGGTAACCGCAAAGCTGCGCGCGGTGTTTTTGAGGCGCTCAACAGCGAGATCGAGATCGTCAGTTTGGGCCCAGCCCTTGGCTTCCGCCTCGTTGCAGAACAGCAGGTCGAGTTTTTCACCCACCATTTGTTCCATGCCATCGCGGAAAAATTCCACCATGCCCGGGTCGGAGAAACTCAATGCCGTTTTAACACCGCTCTCCTCGGCGATTTCCCGTGTCCTGATGGCGGCCTCACGGCTGGTGTCCGAAGTGACCCGGTAGCCTTCGATATACACCCACTCCGACTCCGCTATTGCCTGGGCATCCAGCTGGTCCACCGACAGTGTGTCGTTGATAGCCAGATAGGAGTTCATGCTGCGCTCGGCGTCGGGGGTAATCAGCACCAGGCACTTGCCGGTGATTCCCTGCTCGCGCTCACCATTCATACTGTGATCGACGCCGGCAGATTTGAGGTCGTCCAGGTAGATATCGCCATCGGCATCGTTGGCAACCTTGCAGGACATGAAAGTCGGCCCGCCAAACAAGGCTGTGGCGATGATGGTATTACCGCCGCTGCCACCGCTGGCATGGGTCGCCTTGACCAGGTGGCCGTCCAGGTGCCTCAAAAGCTCTTTCAGGCGATCCTCATCGACCAGGGTCATCAGGCCCTTTTCCACGTTCATGGCCGCCAGGTCGGCGTCGTCGACTTTAATTTCGGTATCTACCAGGGCTGCGCCAATGCCATAAACCTTGTACTTTTTCATGCTTTCAATTGCCTTGTGCTCTGCGACGTGGAAACCAGCCGGTCATTATCCTTATCTGTGCTGGAATTGAAAGCGCCCGGGTCGGACAGGCGTGTTCACATCCCGGTCAGGCCTGAAGGCCTTTGATCTCATTTTTCAACCAGGAAGAGAGCCAGAAATTATCTGTCCTTTTGAGCAGGGCTTCATGGATCCGGACGCCCAGCGCGCGACTTTCTGTCGTATCAGCATCCGCGTCGCGGACAATATCCAGCAGGTGCAGGGCTTCCTCATTGTGACCGGAGGCGAACTTCTCCTGTGCGCGCTGCAATATGGCGGCTGCGCCGCCTGACAATTCCACGATATCACCGGCCACGCTGGACTGGGGAACTGCATAAAGCTCCGTGGTGGAGCGGTGGTGAAACCACCCGCCGTAGCTCTCCCATATGGCGCGCACACTCCAGGATACTTTACCGTAACCTTCCCCTACCTCCATTTCCGCGGGAAGGCTGATTTCGGACATCAGGGTGTAGACGTCCTTGCCCTCGTTCATGCCTTTTACGGTTTCGTCGTGAACATGGTGTATGGCCTGGTACAGGGCAGTCAGTTCATCCTGGATCAGTTGCCTGCCGATCACCGGGCCGTGATGGCCGTAGCAGATCATTTCCGGCTCCAGGGCGCGCACTGTCTCCACGGCTCTGGCAACTACCAGCGCTTCCCGGTAGCGGTCTCCGCGAATGGTCACGAGGTTGGGGAAGTGGCCGAAGGGGCAGCCGAACAGGTTGCCGGTAAAACATATCTTGTGTTGCGGTAGCCAGACGATCAGGGAATCGTTGGTTTCCGCTCCGGGCACAGCGATGATTTCAAAGATGACGCCGCCCAGCTCAAATACCAGTTTGTCCTCAACCAGAACATCCGGCGTTGGCTGGTCCTGTGTGGGGAAATCGGTGTAGCCGTGTTCCTGGTAGTAGGCGAATGCCTCGGCGAACTTGTCGGTAAAGGCAAAGGCTGAACGGTTGCCGCGGAAGGCCGCCAGCCGTTTGTCATAATCCTGGTGCTCCGCGTTCTTGTCGCTGGCAATAACCCGCAGGCCGGGATTGTTTTCGCGCAGGTAAGCGGTGCCGCCCACATGGTCCACGTGGCCCTGGGTAAAGATCAGGGTGTGCAGGGCGGCGTCGCTGAATTCCCTGAAGTTGGCCGCTATCACCGGCGCCTCCATGCCCATGCCCGCATTGAGCTGTACATTGCCCTGGGGTGTCTCTATCAGGTAGGCGTTGGAGAAGGCCTGCGACATCACGATGAAATCATTGATGCGCTCGCCACCGTACCTGGCCGGGTTGGGCTCTACCGGGCGTGATTTGTAGATCGGCTCTCTCATGGGGTTGCTCTTCATAATCTGGAATTCAGTTATTGGTTTCTGCTTTAACGGGAAATTGTTGGAAGTAGAAATCGAATCGCTTGCGCAATGCCTCGGGGTCGACACCGAAGTCCTCTTGCAGCTTGTATACCACTCGCCCGTGTTTGCCACGTGGGTGATTGTCGAGGTAGCGCTGTAACTGGGCGGCGGCGTGCTCTGTCAGCGGCAAACCCGCCCGGGCGTAAATTTGCCTGACCATGCTAATGTCATCAGCCATGAACACATGGAAGGGCACGTCGATACTCTGTTCTTCTGGTAACTTGCCGCGGTCCCGGGCGCAGGCTTCCAGCAGGTGCAAAACCCGATCTGACCAGTAGTCGATGATATTCTTGAGATGAATTTTATTGCGTGACATGCGCTGCCCGTAGGCGATCATGGTGGCGGCCGACTGAATTACCGAGACCGGGTCTCTGTGGGTTACCGCGATCGTGGCGTCCGGGAATACCTTGTGCAGCACTGTGAGTTGTTCCAGGTGCTGTGGGCATTTCAGCACCCAGCGAGTGCTGCAGCCGTCATCGCCATCCTGCCAGGTGAGGATCTTCAGTACAGTTTTCATGTACTCGTAGTGGGGCGTCTGGTCGCTGGCGTAATAGTGATCGCGCCAGCGTGGGCACTGGCTTAGCCATTCGAAATTATAGGAGGCAAAGTCCGGTCCCATCAGCTCCAGCTCTTCATGAATGTGGTCGGGGTTCATGGGATGCATGGCGGCAAGCATTGGGACGGTTTGCTGCATCATGTCCCATGCATCGGCGCAACGCTGGTACCTCGGATCGGTACCATTCCCCAGCAATTCCTCGCCAGGCATGGGCACTGGCTCGTAGGATTCCCACAGTGGCAGGGCGCGCAAGCGGCTGTCGGCCGCCATCAGATTGAGCAGGTGCGTGGTGCCGGATCGGGGCAGGCCCGCCACGATAATAGGCGCTCTTATCTGTACATCGTGTATTTCGGGGTGCCGATTCAGCAGGTCCTGTATGAGCAGGCGATTTCTGGCAAACAGCAGTAATTTGTTGCGCAGGTTCATTCTGCCCAGGTTGTTAAGGTCCGTATCACTGCCCCATTCATCGCACAATAGATCCAGCCGCTCGCGAAAATCCTGCGGGCCGAAGTCATCCAGTGAGACCTGGGCCTTTGCCTCTTCGAGAATGTCACTGGCGTCGAGGTTCACCTGTAGGGTCTCGCAGAAAGCCAGAATCGATTGCTGCAGCTCACTCAGTTCAGGCTGGGCCAGATCGGTAATGCGGATAATTTCACTCATGGCGCTATCCCGCTCTATTGCTAACTGAGCTTGTTCTCGAAAAACTCTATGATCAGCGGGTCACCCTCACGTTCCAGGTACGAGGCGGCAAGCCCTTCACCGAAGCGTTTGTACCAGATCTCCTGGTAGCCAAAAGCGGCGGCTTCCTTAACTTTGTCCTCAAGGTCGTCGACGATGAAACGCAGGTGATGCATACCTTCACGGCCCGCTTCGAGGAACTCTTTGTGAGGCGTCTCCCCACAGACCCATTCAATCAGTTCGATCTCCACATCGCCGCTGTTACCGAAGGCGATTTTCAGTGAGCTTTTTTCCGGCCTGCCACGGTAGTCCCACTCCATGTCTGTAGCATCCATTTGCTGGAATGAGCCAAACAGGGGTTCATACAGCGCCAGGGCCTGCTCCAGGTTTTTTACTACGAAACCAACCTGGTTTACCGGGGGAAGATTTAGTGCCTGGGATAGGTCTGTGTTCATGTTGTTTTCCATCATGGTTCTCCAGTGCGCGTATACCTGAGAGGGGCAAGATAAAACAGTTGTTATAATAAAACAACTGTTTTAAAGTATGTGGAACTCGATAGCATAACCAGATAAACCAATTAGTGTAGGGCGCAAATATGAATACAGGTGTTTCGTTTGATTACAGCGGGGCTGCAGTGCTGATTACCGGCGGCTCTAATGGTATCGGTCTGGGAATTGCCACTGCCTACCGGAATGCCGGGGCCGACGTAGTGATTACCGGGCGCAAGGCGTCGGTCGATGATTATGATCACGACCTGAGTGATTTCACCTACCGGCAACTGGATGTGGACTCGCAGGAATCCCTGGTAGAGCTGGCCGGGGATATCGACAAGCTTGATATTCTGGTGAATAACGCTGGTGGGGTGCAGGAAGACGAATGGGGCCACGGTGGCTTTGACCAGTCACTCAATGTCAATCTGGCCAGTGTGTTTCACTTGAGTTCGGCCTGTAAACCTCTGCTGGAGGCCAGCAATTTCGCGGGTGGCGCGAGTGTTGTTGGTATCGCCTCCATGTCGTCCTATTTTGGTTTCGAGTGGACGCCCGGTTACGGCGCGGCAAAGGCGGGACTGGTGCAGCTGGTGAAAACCCTGGGAATGAGCTGGGGCGCTAGCGGTGTGCGTGCCAATGCGGTCGCCGCTGGGCTGACTCGTAGCAACCTGACCGCAGCTGTTATCGATGGTATGCCCGAGATGGTTGATGGCATGTTCGCCCGCCAGGGACTCAAGCGTGTCGGCGAGGCACAAGACATCGCCAACGCGGTGTTGTTCCTGACTTCTCCGGCCGCCAGCTGGATCACCGGCCAGACCCTCGCAGTTGACGGGGGCTTTTCCACAGGAATGAGCTGATGAATGAAGCTGTACCCAACAGGCGCCAGCAGAATTCGGCCAGAACCCGGGACAAACTTATCAGTGCGGCTTTAGAACTTTATGGCAACAGCAGTATTGATGCGGTATCGCTGAGGGAGATTTCGGTAGCGGCGGGGCAGAAAAACCCCAATGCGCTGCAATATCATTTCAAGGACCGGGACGGCCTGTTGCAAGCTATTATCGACAGGCACTCATCTCCGATTGCGGAGAGGCGCCAAAGCTATATACAGCTAGCCCGGTGCGGTGAATGGCCCGCCGGGGAAGCCGCGGCGCGCTGCCTGGTAATGCCAATCATTGATTATGTCGAGGCCGAACCCAGCGGCATAAACTTCGTGAAAGTGGTGTCGCAGATCGCTGCCATCTACCAGAATGGCGGCAACGTGGACGATGAAGTTGGCATCCGGTTCCCCGAGGCCAAGCTCCTGGCGGATGTGTTTGAGATTGCGCTGTCCACGATACCGCCGCGTGAAGCGCAGCGGCGAATTTACCTCATCGTCACTATTACATTTCATACCATTGCCGATATTTACCGGGCAGGCGCGCAGCAGCCCCCGGCAAGCCCTATTGCCAACAGGAAGCTTATGGTAGAACAGCTGGTTTGTTTGCTTGATAGTTTCTTTTCTGCGCCCTCCCGTGGTTCCTGACAGGGGCGCCAACTGAAGGAAATCTTATGCCATACCAGACACTGTTATCTCCAGGGCGCATTGGCAAGCTGGATATCCGTAACCGTATGGTGGTTACCGCGATGGGCGCGAACCTGTCCGAAGCGGGTGGTCACTGGGGTGAGAGGATACTGGCCTACCATGAAGAGCAGGCGCGTGGCGGTGCCGGACTGATCATCTCCGGCGCCTGCGGTGTGATGTATCCAATAGGGCAGGTCCAGGAGTGGCAGCTTGCCATTTCCACTGACGAGCATATACCCGGTCTCAAACGGGTAGTGGACGCAGTACATAGTCACGGGGCCTGTTTCGCGGTGCAGTTGCACCAGGGCGGTTTGAACAGCGTGGATGATACGGTAGGCGGGCGACCACAGTGGTGCCCCTCGGTGCCGGAGCCTTCATACGGTGACTTTGCCGACGGTCTGCTCATGTCCGAGCTGGAAGTGCTGGCCAGCATCGGTATGCCCACCTATAAGGTGATGGATAAAGAGGACATCGACGCTCTCGTGCAGGCTTTCGCTGCAGGTGCGCGACGGGCGCAAGCGGCAGGTTGCGATGCGGTTGAGGTACATGGCGGCCACGGTTATGTGCCTTCCTCTTTTTTGTCACCAAAAACAAACCAGCGCAGTGACGAATACGGCGGCAGCCTGGAAAACCGTGCGCGGTTGCTGCTCGAAATCGTCCGCGCGGTGCGTGCAGAGCTTGGTGCCGATTTCCCGGTGATAGTAAAAATTGATTCCCGCGAGGTCGGGAAAGAGGGCGGTATATCGCTAGAGGATGCGACGGTCACAGCGCAATGGCTGCAACAGGCGGGTGCCGATGCGATTACCGTCAGTGCCTACCATGAATTTGGACAGGGCAAACTGCATTCGGCATCCAATATTCCCCATGAGCCGAATACCAACCTGCCCGCCGCAGCTGCCATCAGGAAAGTGCTTTCAATACCCGTTATCGCCTCGGGCCGGGTTGAGCCCGAGCACGCCGATAGTGAGATCAGCAAGGGCAGCTTCGATTTTCTCGCCATGGGCCGCAAAATCCTCGCTGATCCTCATCTGCCGCGCAAAATAGCCCAGGGGAGTATTGGGGAGATCCGTCCCTGCGTTTACTGCTACACCTGCGTGAGCGCGATTTATACTCGCGAAAGAATGCGCTGCGCCGTCAATGCCGAATGCGGTTTTGAGTACCAGCGTGTGGCCAGGACAACAACCGCCAGCAAGAAGCGAGTGGCGGTAGTGGGAGGAGGTCCGGGTGGTATGGAGGCTGCCAGGCGGCTGGCCTCGGATGGCCACCAGGTGGTGCTGTTCGAAAGGTCAGGCAGGCTGGGGGGCACCTTGCGTTTCGCGTCACTTGCCTATGCGGCGAACGAGCGGCTACTCGACTGGTTGTGTCTGCAGGTAGAGGCCCATGATATCGAGGTGAGACTGAAGACCCCGGCAACCCTGGAACTGATTAAAGCCTTGCAGCCGGATGCCGTGGTGGTCGCCACTGGGGCGCTGCGCTCCCTGCCGAGTATACCCGGTTGCGAGCTGCCCCACGTTTTCAGCGGCGATGACATGCGCGATCTGGTGCTGGGCTCTGGCACCGAGCGTCTTAAAACCAAGACCTCTGCCTTTACCCGGCTGGCGACCCGGGTCGGGTCATCCACCGGGCTCTCGGAAAACCTGGACTTTGTGCGCAAGGCGACCCACACCTGGATGCCGCTGGGGACAAATATCGTGATTATCGGCGGCGAGCTGGTGGGTATCGAACTGGCGGAGTTTCTGTGCGAGAGAGGGCGTAAGGTCACTGTGATCGACGATGCCCCGCGGTTTGGCGCGGGTCTTACCCTGGTGCGCCGCCTGCGCATTCTGGCAGAATTGCGCGAGCACGGTGTAGGTCTTTATCCCGGATCGAAGGATATTCGCATAGAGCCGGGACAGGTGGGTTTCACGGACAATACTGGCGCCGTGCTCACGGTGAGCGCTGACCAGGTGATTGTTGCCAGGGGAGCGACAGGGGATTCCTCACAGGCAGAGGCGTTGCGCGCTGCCGGCCTGCGTGTACATGAGGTCGGTGATGGCACCGGCGTAGGCTATATCGAAGGCGCGATGCGTGATGCCATGGCCGCCGCGGATGCTATTGGCGCTGACTGAGCGCGGCTAAGCCTCCGGTCTGAGTGCGAAAATCCTCACGCTGGCTGCATATTCGTTGGCATCGATGGTGTCCAGGAGTGCGCTCATCTGGTCGTGAAAGTTCGCCTCTTGTGGTTCTTCCGACGGGCTACAGCAGTCAGTCGACGGACCGCAGCAGGCCGCAGCGCCGCCCGCGCGATAGGCATTGAGATCGGCCTGGGCGTCCTGGATGGTCACTTCGGTGAACCCTGCGCGCAGCAATTTTTCACGGTTGTCCTCGATGGTGAGGGCGCCGCCTATACAACCTGTCCAGGCGGACATTTCCTGCGCCACATGGGCCGGTAGCTCCTTGCGCAGCGCGATGTCGGAAATTGCCAGGCGGCCGCCGGGTTTGAGAATCCGGAACACTTCCGCCAGCGCGGCGTCTTTATCCTCACAAAGGTTCAGTACACAGTTGGAAATGACACAGTCCACCGAGCGACTGGGGATTGGCATCGCCTCTATCTCCGCCAGGTGAAAGCTGACGTTGTCGTAGTTCCCCTTGCGCGCGTTGGCTCGCGCCAGGGATATCATGTCTCCGGTCATGTCGATACCGATGGACCGCCCTGAAGGGCCGACCTGTCGGGCTGCCAGAAAGACATCCAGTCCGCCTCCCGAACCGAGGTCAACGACGACCTCGCCCTCACGGATTGAAGCCATGGCCACCGGGTTGCCGCAGGACAAGCCCATATTGGACTCCGCGGGAATACTACCCAGCTCTTCGTCGGAGTAGCCGAAAGCGTTGGCGATGCTGCGCACGCCGTCGTCGTGTGATCCCAGGCCCTGCTGTGCCACATTACCGTAGCCCTTGCGTACCGCGTCTGCTATTGAATCTGTCATGTTCTATCCTTGCTGAAATATGGCGTCACTTTAACGGATGGTGCCGAACAGGCCAAGTGATGAAAGCGAAAGTGGCTCATCGTTTAGAATAACAGGATCACAAAAGCGACAGTACCTGCAGCGGCGGTCAGCAAGGTAGATTTACGCAGTCGGGCAGCGGAAATCCCCAGCCATAATCCGCTGAGCATGATGAAGATAAGTCCAAGTGCAAAGATTTTCTGAAAGGTTTTGAATGCGCCGGGACCGTGCCCCTTGTGCAATTCTATCATCCGGCTCTGCAGGCTGGGCCTGGCGTGAATGACGTCCACGCCGTCCTCGGATGGCTGAATTATATAATGGTCAGAGGAGGTGGGGCGAGTATAGAGCTTCGTCCCGCTTACTTTCACGTACTCGTAGCTGTAGGAGCCCGCGCCCGCTTCGGCCAATAGCGCGGTCACATCCGCGTCCAGAGAGCTGGATTTGACGTCAATGGTGGTGTCGCTGCTGTAAATGGTTTCTTGCTCGACCTGGCCCTTGACGCCCAGCAGGTAGAGGCCGCCAGAAATCGCGACAAGCAGCACCGCGGGTGCGAAGAACGCCGACAGGTACATGTGAATAGTAATAAATAGTTTGCGATTCATGTGCAGGCTCCTTTAAAGGCCGCACATGTTAGTAAGCTGAGGCGGCGCTGACAAGGTTCCAGTGCTGAAAAGGTGTGGCGCCGATCCGGGCTTTGCGGTCGCACCGGGAAAAGGTGTTTGGGGTATACGTGTGCTGATAAATCAAGGCTGCCCGTTGCAACAGCTTGTTATGAGTTTGGGCTGAAGAACGCGCGCCTTTTGTGAAAGCAAAAAAAAGGGCAGGCCCGAAAGGCCTGCCCTTTGCATAGAGTTAACCATTAATTAGATGGCAACAATATTCTCAGCTTGCGGCCCTTTTTGGCCAGCGGTAACGGTGAACTGCACTTTTTGACCTTCCGCCAGAGTTTTAAAGCCTGAGCTGGAAATTGCACTGAAGTGAGCAAAAACATCTGGTCCAGATTCCTGCTCGATAAAACCAAAACCTTTGGATTCGTTGAACCACTTAACGGTTCCTGTAGTTGTATTAGACATAATAATATCCTGAAATTTATATAAAGTAGTGCCTTCAAGAGGCTTGAATTGCTTGAAAATAGACTGGAACTTAAAAACTGCAGGACGAGGTATTAAGAATAAAACAACGAAATGTAGGAGGTAAATAAGAGACTTCTTTCGAGCTGTGGGGAACAGTACAGATATTGTTAGTGTTTGTCGAGCTTTACTCGTTTTTACTTACAGCGCCGGGGGGCTGGGTTTTGTTATTGTCGTTCCTCTTGGGGTTAACGATGAGCGACACCATAGCCTAACCGTTTTGTAGCTGACAGAGATCCCACGCTCGGCGAGTAGATCTTCAACATCTCGATGGTTGAGATTGAGGCGATAGTAGAGCCAGACGGCGTAACTGGTGATGTCAGGCGGAAATCGGTGTCGTTTGTAGCGAGTCATCCTCCAGTTCTGGCAATTTCGGCCTGGTAACTTGCTAGTACTGGCTCAGGAAGTCGCAAGGGCACAACTCAATACATTTACCGCAGCCCTCGCAAATGTCGCTGTCGAATACGAAGTAGTTGCCCGGTGAGGGGTCTTCAACCGGCGTGAAGCTTCCCGCATTGCAGTACATCCAGCACTGGTAGCAGCCGAGGCACGAACCACAGGACAAGCAGCGCTCGACTTCCTTGAGAAATTCAGCGTCGCTGATAGTCGCCCTTACTTCCAGTCCGGGATTGTGCAAGCGCAGACCGGGGTCGGTCTCCTGGTCCTCAACACGGTCGGATAAGGCAGAGCGCTCGGACTTGACCAGTGGCTTGCGGTGATCGGTCGGGTCTGCGAGCTCTACCGGATTGCAGGCTTGCAGTGCGGCGCGCTTTCCCTCGGCGATAGCTGCGCTTGCTATACCCAGGTGCAGCACATCACCGCCGAAACTGACGCGGTTTTCTGCGGACTCGACACCGTTTGACGCACCGGGATGGGGCGCAATGTCCTCCAACCCGCGCAAGTCCGCCTCCTGGGAGACTGCAACGATCACGGAGGTGGCTGGCAATTCAAAGGTTCTTCCCGGAATGGGTTCCGGAACGTGGCGTCCGTCCCCCTCCAGGGCTCCTGGACGCATACGTTGCACGACGAGCCCGCGCAACTCGCCCGACTGGGTGCGCAGGACCTCCACCGGGGTGGCCAGGTCCATAAATTCTACGCCCTCGTCAACTGCCTCTTTTATTTCTGCTTCAATGGCCGGCATCTCTTGCAGGGTTCGCCGGTAGAGGACCGTTACCTGCGCCCCACACCTGCGTCCGACGCGAGCGACGTCAATGGCGGTATTGCCGCCGCCGACTACGGCGAGATGATCCCCCGCAGAGAGCGGCCGCCCGGTATTGTAACGTTCGAGGAAATCCGTACCCGTCCACACGCCGGGGCCGCGTTCCCCCGGCACATGAAGCATACGTGCCTGTTGCGCACCGAGACCGAAAAACAGGTGCTGATGGCGCTCCCTCAATTCAGTCAGAGTCAGGTCTGTGCCAATGCGGACGTCGGCATATACCTCCACGCCCAGTTCGACGATACGCTGGATTTCCGCATCCAGCACGCTGCGCGGCAAGCGGTATTCAGGAACCCCGTAGCGCAGCATTCCGCCAGCTTCTGGATGCCAGTCATAGACGCAGACAGCATGACCGCGACGAGCAACCTGGTAGGCATAGGATAATCCAGCGGGGCCTGCACCGATCACGCCGAAGGAGAGTGGATCCTCAGTCGGTTCCAGCCGCGGCAGTTTCAGGCCGTGATCCAGCGCCCAATCGCCAAGGTAGCGCTCCAGGCTGCTCACGGCGACGGCCGAGTCTCTGTCGCTCCGGGTGCACTGTGTCTCACAGGGATGGGGGCAAATCCTGCCCATGACCGCGGGAAAGGGGTTGTTGTCCACGATCAGTTCCCACGCCCGGGTGTATGCATCACGCTTGGACAGTCCCAGGTGTGTCCGCTGTGCTATGGGGGCAATCCAGTCACGGATGCTGGTCCCACAGGGGCAATTGTCCTGGCAGGGGGCGACTTTCGATGCCTGCTCCGGTCGCAGCGGCCGAAACAGGAATTCCTCCGCTGTGGGCGAAGGATGGGAATCAGATGTATCGGCTTTCATGAATTACCTCCCGATAGCATGTCCAACTGGTGTTTCAGATGAGCGATGGTGTTGTCCAGGTTTCGCACCCGGTGGCAGAGCACCTCCAATACGCTGATGGCGAGGGAGGGGTCCTCCTGTATCCGACGCATAAAGGTCTTACGGTCGATGGTAATGGCGCGAACCGTGCCACGGGCTCTCACCGTTGATGAGCGGACCGTGTTTTCCACGATTGCCATCTCCCCAAAAAGTTCGCCAGATTCCATGGTATCGACGACCGTCGCTTCTCCTTCTTCGTTACGAATTACGTCAGCGGTCCCGTGCTGGATGATGAACATGCAGTCCCCAACCTCACCTTCGGTGACGATGTCCTCTCCGTCATGGTAGACGCGGCCCAGTTCGCCGATCACGTTGCAGTGACCTCAGGTTTCTTGCCGGTTGGGATTCGCAGATTGGCCGCGCAGAGATTCCACATCAGGCGAGCGATGAAAACCGGGTGGAGTGTGCGCAGGAATACTTCCTTGTAGGGCGCACTGCCGGTGAATACATCCCACAATACGCTGCTCATGCGGGGTACAACATTGGCATCATTTTGTTCCTGCTCGGTCATGCGCAAGACTGAGCGCCTCGCGAAGGCAAGCTTCTGTATGAGATGGCAAACACCGAAAACGCACTTTCCCATCAGGTTGTCGATGATGATTTTTCGGCATGCTGGCCAATAGTGCTTTTCTAGATCGCTGGAGGAAAAACCGTACAGTGAGACACAATTAGCGGCTGCTTTCGCGGTACGGTAGGCCGATCCGATCCCGTCTTTATAAAGTCTGGCAACGCCGCTGTCGCCAATAAAGATCAGGCGATCGGCATAGGGCCTGCGCGCCTGGGACACGTTCAGTCGCGGGAAACACTGACAGATATTGGGTGGTGGGCGCCGCTCCGGAAAACATTTCCTGACCTCTTCGGCATTTAAAAACGCGTTTACCAGTGCCTCGTCGACCTTATCGCCGAGCATGACCAGTGTGACGTAATCTCCTTTTGGAATCAGCGCGGCGAATTGCAGGTGCGGTAAATCCAGCAGGAACACGTGCATCGAGTTGCCAAGGTGTCGTTCCACGGCATCTGCCCCGAGTTTGAACTCGGCCACGAAAGATTTCGCCGCCTTGGGGCGTACGAAACCGCACCCTGTCTGCTCAACCATACTCAGGAGAGCACTGTTGAGCCCGCTGGCTATCACCAGTAGGTCGTAATTCTCGCTGCGACCGTCTGCCAGCGTAAGTTCCGGCCTCCCGGTGGTAAAGTCTACCGAGGTCACCATCTGTGGACGTAGATTGGCCCCCAGGCGCGTAGCCCTCTGCAACAGGTGTTGATCAAAGCCTGGAATGTTGGAAATCTCAGAGTTTTTCGGCCCGTGGCCCCTATACACTGCTGCGATTCGTTTTTCCTGCAGCGGAGTGTCTATTCTCACGCTGCCAACATCCATATGCATCACATAAGAGTCGATGCCCCGCTGCACGGTTTCGTCGGGAAGAACGATTCCCTCCGCCGCCAGAAGTTGAACCAGGGATTCGGAGACCACCCCGCCGCAGTGGTTGCAGCCAGCGGGTCCACAGAAATCGAAATTTCGGGGCTCAAATATGTCTAATTCGATGCTGGTGCCGGTACGGTTCAGCGTCTTGAGGAGAAATTGGGCGAATAGGGAGCCAGCTGGTCCGCCGCCGATCACGGCGACGCGGCTACCCTCAGATAACCGGAAATCGTCGCTATATGCTCGAGTTTCCGTGCTGGTAGATGATGATCCAGCGGTGCCGCCGGATAGCCAGGAGTTCGGGTCGGTTAGTATCCGGATCGCTTCGGGTTCAATGGGAGCGGGTTCCTGCCTCCCGTCGCCACCGTCAGCGCCTGGAATATCGTCAGTACGCTCGTAGCTCATGATATCGTCCCTCCAAATATAGGGACACTCCTTGAGTCACATTAACACTACATTTTATCCGGGTAAAGAAGCGGTGACTGCTGCCGAAGTGTCACCCCTGGCGGGATTCGATGTACTTCTGGAACACCCCCATGATGAATCGATGCATGGCAGCCTGAGTGGCGAGGTAGAAGTGCCAGGGCAGCGCCGGCGCGAAATCGTGAATCGCGATCATGGCATATCTGCCCCCCAGTACCTCGCGAAACTCCATGCGCCCGCGCTGATTTCGGGCGCGGGAGGCCAGCAGGCCTCCCGTGATGAAGTAGATTCGCCGTTCGCTGCTGCTGCGTTCGGGCCTCAATTCCAGTTGTAGGAGACAAATTCCCAGACACGTAATGCGTATAAAGTTGGATGAATCCGGGTGTTCACTGCAGCGGACTAATGGGTGAAGATAAGCAGTAAGCCAATTGAAATAGCGTTTAGAGAGCCAGGCGGCATCTCGCCCCATGGGCAGTCTTACCCGCTGAATCGAGCGCACCGTGTTTGCAGATCGGAGTTGCTCGTCATGTCGGTGTATCAACTTGCGGCGAAAACGTACAGCCTGGCGCAAGCCCTCGTTGTTCCCTGCCTGTTGGAGTGCGGTCAGCGCAGGCTGCAGCGTCGGCTGAAGGATCTGCTGCAGGGGATTGTCGCTGGCGATCGAATCGAATTGCAGGTTTTCGACAAAAAGTTGAAGTGCTTCGGGGTGCGCACCTGGGCGTATTCGCCGCAACCGCCGGGCGTATTGTGATGGCGACAGCTGCCCTACCTGAGAGATCCCTGGCTGACAGTCCAGGAGTTCCGCGGTTTTTTCAAGGAACTGTTGCCAATCGAGAATGTCGGGCCCGCCGATGTCGAAGTTGCCCGTAAATCTTGCGGGCTGGCACAGGCAATGAGCGAATGCCTGGGCCAGGTCATGAGTCGCGATCGGCTGCATCTTGTGCAGGCTCCATTCGGGCACTGGTAAAAAGCGGGATTGACTGACCAGGTTTCTTATCAGCCTGATGATAGCGCTACCCGGCTCGATGACCAGGCTGGAGCACAGCACAGTGAGTGGCGTTCTGTAGGAGGCAAGAACTTCCCCGATCTGGTGGTGTCTATTCTGAGCTTCTTGTCTCATTGTCGCCGCCGGCAGGAGTGAACGCAGGCAGAAGATATGCTCGACGCCGTTGATCTCTGCTGCCCGGGCGAAATTCTCCGCCATCAGGAGATCCATGTCGCCGCAATTGGCCTGGTGGAAACGGGAATTGGGTAGCCCGGAGTGCGCGAGGAATATCGCAAATTTCGAACCGGCGAGAATGCGGGTCAACTCGTTCAGGGAGAACAGGTCACAGTGTCGCCACGCGACGTGAGGCTCGCGCTCTCCGGCGCTCGCGCGGGTCTCAATACCTGTCACTGCGAGTATGTCATACATTCTAGACAACTCACGGCACAAGGCTTCCCCAATGCTGCCGGCAGCGCCGACAATAGCCACGCGAGCTCTGGTCGGTTTCGGTTTGTTTCTTTGGGCCAGCGTTTTCATGTGGCAGCGCCTCGCTCGCCGATGGGTCGACATCTGCTCCAACGGCTCTCTCGCGTGCCGGTTGCCGCCCGGGCGAATGAAGTATAAGGAAAATTGGCAGGCTTTTCACAGCAGGTCGTCTGCCGGAGGATATGGCGAGATTCCTGGCGCGGTTCTGGGAACAATTTGCCAGGGAGTCCTTGAACGAACGTCAGATCAAAGTGCTGAACCGGGTCCCGGATGGATTTGAGGAAAAAGTAACAAACTCCAAGTGGGCGAAACTCGCAAAATGCTCCCAGGATACCGCCTACCGGAATATTCTCGATCTCATAGACCGTGGCGCATTTAAAAAGGACCCCGGCGGTGGGCGAAGTACCAGCTACTCCTTAGCCACCGAGCAAGCTTAAGTATAGGGCTGTTGATTTGCATGATGACGTGACCCACCAGGAAGCACCCATCCACGAGGGTATCAAGCAGAAAGTGGTCGAGATGGACGAGAACCAGACCCGTCTCATCTTCCGAACCTACAAGAATACCGCGCGGGTATACCGCAATGGCATTGCCGATGAAGTTGAAGCGATTGAAGCCAGTGGTGGCGATTTTGGCCAGGTGCACCACCTGGTATCCGGTGCTTACCAGGAAAAAGCCTGGAGCACCGGGGATATCGAGGCCGGCATGGTCACCGTTGGCATGTGTGGTGGCCTGATCAATGACATCCCAACCTGCGAGGAGTTGGTCAACAATATCGTGACTGATGCCGAGGAAATTATCCGCAGCCGTCTGGCGGGTATCGTCGCGAGCTGAGCCGGGTGAGGGTCAAGCCGGCGCAGGCGCGCCGGCTAGTCCCTCCAGCGCGGGATATCGGCTGAGGAGCTCTGTTTGCTCGTTCGGTGTCAACTCATTCCAGCTGCGTAAGAGTTCCCGCCAAACCTCGACCTGGAAGGTCTTGACCACGGCGCGAAACGGTTTGCCCATCAGCTGGCCTTCGTACAGGGCTTCACCCTGATCGAAAGCTGTTTCATTGAAACAGCTCTGCCCCTTGTCGCGATAGCTCTCCCAGGCTGCGGCATTCTGCTGCATCAGGGGTATAAAGGTGTCGCCAATACACTTAAGTAAATCATCCAGTGACTCCGTTACCTGCAACTGGCCGCGGCTACCCCGATGCTCGCCGTCGCGTATGGCGCACAGCCAGCGATGAGTTCTGGGTGCCAGTTCCTGCATCAGCTCGGCGGCCCTGCCATCCACCAGGTTCATACTTAACTGTCCATAAGCGCTGGCGTCCGCCAGGGTAAAACGCTGGCCCAGCAGGTAGGGCTGCTGGGCAAGCTGTTGCTCCATGGCTGCCAGGTAGCCGCGCCAGGCCTGGTCGAGCATTTCATGGGTGGGCGGGAACCCGTTCCGGGCAGGGGGGGTGATGGTGCTGTCTCCACTGGCGTCCAGTCCTGGCGGCGCAACACTGAACAAATAGGGCAGGCGTCTACACTGGCGCCGTGACAGCCTGCGGGCAATATTGCGCCTGATGGGGGCGGGCATCCAACGGCCTATTTCACGGGCGGTCATGTCCCCCATGGTATTGGTGCGTGCCGATGTCACCCAGCGGTTGTGATGCACCATGTACAGGCCGAACTCATCGAAGGCCTCGTCGATCAGGCGGCACAGGAATCGTTCCGCACCGGTTTTCGGTAGTAGTGGCAGCGCTGTATGGTCCAGTTCGTCCAGGTGTAGGGCCAGGCCGCTGGAATCGTAGTAGAGGCCGTGGCCGTCCAGGCTGTAGTAGGGCACTTCAGGGTATTCGTCCATGCCGGCGACGCGTGTTGGAAAACGCAGAATTGCTTCGGTGGTCTTCGCCTTCCCGAGGCGGCGCATGAAGCGCAGGTTCTCCAGCGGGCGCCCATGCCCGGGCAGGCGTCGCCACGGAAGTTCGGCAAAGTCAGCAATAGACTGCATTTTCAATTGGTAGGGCGATGCAGTCAGGCCCCAGAAAGTTATACTGGTCATAAGCCGGGTTTGCCCATATAATATGGCACTAATAATGCCAATAAGTGCATTCGATATACAAGTAAAAAGGTAGAGGCTATGTCGGAATCAGTAAAGCCAGAAGTCGTCGATGGTCGCCGTGCCCGCAGCGAGCGCAGCAAACAAGCCATCATCGATGCTACCCTGACACTGATGGAGGAGGGTAACCTCATTCCCACCGCACAGCAAATTTCTGACAAGGCCGGGGTGGGCATTCGCTCCTTCTTTCGTCACTTCGAGGATATGGAAACTCTGTTCGCCACGATCGACGAACAGACTCGAGAGTCCACGGAGGCACTGTTTCTCGGTGGAGACCGCGATGGCACCCTGGAAGAGCGCATTCTCCATGCGATAGAGCGGTATGGAGAGGGCTATGAAAAGCAAAGCAACATGATTCTCTCCACCTCCGCCCAACTGTGGCGCTCGGAAACCCTGCGCAAGAACTACGCCCGTTACCAGCGCGGCCTGCGCAAGGACCTGGACGATTGGCTGCCGGAGTTGAAGCAATTGACGCGCAACAAGCGCGAGGCAGTGGATGCGATTGCCTCCTTCGAGATGTGGCATCGCTTGCGTTATCACCAGGGACTGGGCAAGCAGGCGACTATTGATGTCCTCGTCGGCGGTCTCAAAACTTTGCTCAATGGCTGACTGAGCGAGCTCCCGGAGGTGTAAACCATGGCAGAGCAATTCAAGGACCAGGGCGGCGCTGCCTCCATGGATCCCAGTCCTCTTTACCGCTGGCTCACTTCACGCATCGTGCGTCGTATCTGCAGCCCCCGGCGACTGGACAAACAACGGACGAAAATAGAGCGCGCGCGCCTCAAGGCCGGCGACCAACATGTGGTGGAATATTTTCACCAGGTGGACGATGGCTATAGCCACCTGGCCGCCCAGGTTCTACTGCATCTTGTCCAACGCTACGATATCGAGCTGGTCTGCCACCTGGTGCGTGGTCCCCGGGGCAAGAACGTGGCAGAGCCGGAGCTGCTGCTGCAACTGTCCCGCTATGACGCCTTTCATGTGGCGCCGGAATACGGCCTGCAGTTTCCCGAACATCCCCAGCCGCTGGATGCGGCTATGGCCGATCTGGCGAATGCCATTCTGGCGGCACAGGACAATGAAAGCTTTATCGAATGTGCGGCACACGTGGGAGATGCGCTGTGGTCCGGCGATACGCAGCGCCTGCAGAGGCTGGCAGATAGCCTGGGCCGTGCCAGCGACGGCGAGCGGGAAGCGCACCTGGAAGCCGGTACCGCCCGCCGTACCAGGCTCAAGCATTACTCCGGTGCGATGTTCTACTACGGGCAGGAGTGGTACTGGGGGGTCGATCGCCTCTACCATCTGGAGAAGCGCCTGGCGGCACTGGGCGTCGACAGAGAACCAGACGAAGAACTGTTGGTGCCGGGCCCGACACTGGAAGCCGGCCTGCTCAGGGATAACGGTAGCCTGACACTTGAAGTCTATCCCTCCCTGCGCAGCCCCTATACTTCCATCGCCTTCGATCGCACCCTGAAACTGGCTGAGGATACTGGAGTGAACCTGGTAGTGCGCCCGGTGTTGCCGATGGTAATGCGCGGTGTACCAGCCACTCGTGAAAAAGGTTTTTATATTTTTTCCGACACGGTGCGTGAGGCCCGCGAGGCTGGCGTGCCCTACGGCAATTTCTACGACCCCATCGGCGAGCCGGTACGCCGCTGTTACTCCCTCTATCCCTGGGCCTGCCAGCAGGGTCGGGGCAATGAGCTGCTTTCCAGCTTCCTCAGCGCCGCCTTTGCCCATGGCATCAACACCAACAATAACCGCGGCTTGCGCAAGGTAGTGGAAGCCGCCGGCCTTGACTGGAATGAGGCGCGGCAGCACCTGGGTGAGCCCGGCTGGCAGGAGATGCTGGAGGAGAACCGCCTGGCCATGTACGATGCCGGCCTCTGGGGGGTGCCGAGTTTCCGCCTGCTGGACGAGCAGGGCAACCAGATATTGGCCCTGTGGGGCCAGGATCGACTGTGGCTGTTCGCCCGCGAAATCCAGCGCCACCTAAATCAGGGACAGACCACGATTAATTAACCTGAACTGGATAACACCACGGCTTTTTCTTCTTCCAATCTTGCCCTTGAAGTCAACAACCACGTCGCCACGCTTTGGCTGGACCGCCCAGACAAACTTAATGCCATTTCATTCGAGATGTGGGGCGATTTCATCCGTGCCATGGAAGCGGTGTCCGCCAATGACGAGATTCGTGCGGTGGTTATCGCCGGCCGCGGCAAGAGTTTCTGTGTGGGCATCGACCTGGCCAGCCTGGGCAGTGCACCCGATTTGTCCACCGCCTGTGATATCCGCCTGGCATCCGAGGATGCCCTGTTCGGTGTGCGTGAAACAAAGATTGGTATCGTTGCCGATGTGGGTACGCTGCAGCGGCTCCCGGGGGTGGTGAGTGCCGGGCAGGTGGCGGAATTGGCCTATACCGGCAAGGATATTTCTGCCGCGCGGGCGGAGAAGATCGGCCTGGTCAATGATGTCTACGCAGACGCCGACGCGGTGTATGCGGCGGCGCTGGAAATGGCCGGTGAGATTGCCGCCAACGCGCCGCTGGCGGTGCGTGGCACCAAGTTCGTATTGCAGCAGGGTGAGAACATGACCACCGAGCAAAGCCTGCTGCTCAATGGACTGTGGACCATGATGACCTCGCTCAATTCTGAAATAGGGGACAGACCACTATTTTCAGTCTTTTCTGCCCATCCGACCCTTAGCCGGTCCGAGCGAACTTATACTCACTAATTCGCAACGCGACGGCAAGAAGGAATTCGAGATGCCAAGAAGAGCGCGACTGGCTATCGCAAATGTGGCGTGGCACATCATCCAGAGAGGCAATAACCGCGGGGCATGCTTCTTCTCCGAAGGGGATTACCTTTGCTACCTGCGCCTCTTAGCGCAGCAATCCGAAAAACATGGATGTGCAATACACGCCTACTGCTTGATGACAAATCATGTTCACCTGTTGCTCACACCCGAGGAGGCCTCTGGTCCGTCCCGCATGATGAAGCATCTGGGACAGTGTTTTGTGCAGTATATCAATCGCACATACGAGCGTAGCGGTACCCTTTGGGAAGGCCGTTTCAAATCCTGTCTGGCCCAGAATGAAAACTACGCGCTGCACTGTTATCGTTATATCGAATTGAATCCAGTAAGAGCCAATATGACGAGCCACCCCGGCGACTACCGTTGGTCGAGCTTCAGCCACAACGGCGGTGGATTGCAGAATGATCTGATCACCCCGCACTCGAGCTACCTGAACCTGGGTGACGACGCACCGCGGAGGCAAGAGGCTTATCGTTCGCTGGTGGAATCAGGAGTCAGCGAAGAGCTGGCCACATCCATTCGATCTGCGACGAACGGCAACTTCGTGCTGGGGAGTAAAACCTTCAGCCGTGAAATCGAACGTGCGCTCAACAGAAGGGCGTCACGTTTACGTTCCGGCAGGCCCGGTAAAGTGAAAAATTAGTGGTCTGTCCCCGGTTTACTGACTAAGGGCGGTACCAGAACGGTGAGGAGTAGGCACGTTCCTGTATGGTTGCCGGTCCTTCGTAGGGCGTTTCTACGCCCAGGGCGATAGCGTCCATCTGGGAGTGACGTACGGTGGGAATCTGCAGCACTCGAAGGTAGTAAACCGCCGCGCTATCGGCATCAAACTCGGGGTCCTGCCACACGGTCGCCAGTTGCTCGGCGCCGATGTCGTTGCTGGTTTTGCCTGTGCGTGTGTTTGCGCTGCTGCCGACAGCGGGTAGCTTGCCCGCGGCATCGAGGCTGCGGTCGCCGGACCAGGCCACGTTAAATATCTTTTCCCGCGCCTGGCCTTGGTTATCCAGCCAGGATTTCACCACCTGTATGCGATCGAGGTTGTGGTCATTGGCACCTTTGGCGGCCATGATCATGAAGCGTGGTGCAGCACCCTCCGGGGCCTTAGTCAACTCGCCGCCCATGGGCACACCGCCGCGATAGCCGCGTGCTGCAAAGTCTTCCCCCGCCAGGTCATCCTCTGTGAAATCCCAGCCAGCGAAGGCGCGTAGCCAGATTCGTGGACCGGTGGTGGCATAGGTTTCGCGCCGCTGCATCGCTGCGATAATGGATTGACGATCGTTGCGGTCGCTCCACACTGCTGCCAGGCCCGCCGCCTGCATATTCCAGCCGTTGAAGCTCTGTTTTCCGTCGGCATAGCCGTCCGGATCATCATCGCGGCGTTTGTTCTGTGGGATGGAGTCCGTCCCCACCTTGCCCCAGAAGTTGGGTTCCTCTGCGGAAGCCATACTGGTGTGCGCGTCCGTGGAGCCGATCAGGCCGAACTGAAAAGGGTTTAAACCCAGCTGCTGCTCCAGTGCCAGTCCGTCCTGCAGTGCGGTGCGGATAGTATCCCCACGCTGTATTTTGTATCCCTTTGCCTGCGGGAATTTTTGCAGGTAAAAATCAAAGCGTTCGAAATTGGCGAACTCGTCTTCTGGCGCGAGGTCCGGGTGGGTTTCACTGTCGCCCTTGATCTGGGTGACCTCCACCAGCGGTTCCCACTGCATACGCTTGCTGGCGTAAGCAGGTGTCATTGGCTCGCCGTTCAGCTGTCGACTGGCAAACATATACCCCTTGGACAGGTTGGAGTTGTGGGGTATGGCAATAAAACGGGCACCGGTTTTGCTGGTGAGGGTGTCGAGGCTGTCCCACAATTGCTCGGGGTAGGGCGCGTCATCGGCCCCGACCGGGTCGATATCCTTTGCCGCAGAAGGCGCTATATCGGAGACAACAACCCGATGCAGGTTGGCGCCGCTGGCTGTCTGGCTCCATTCCCAGCCCACCAGTGTGGTAAACACGCCGGGTTGATTGTGCTGCTGGGCCGCCTGCATGGACCTGGACCATTGGCTGGCGCTTATGCGGTCTGCGGCCTCCTCGTTGATCAGCCCGAAGCTCTCCAGGCCGCCGTCAGTGCCGGCATCTATCGCGGCCTGGATGGGATCGCGGCTGTCACCGGATTGAATAGTCGGTTCCGGCAGGCGCAGGGTAAAGTTTTTTGTGCCTTCCGCCGGATCCTCGATCGACCAGTTGAGTGCCTTGATCAACGCCCAGCTTTTCAGCTTCTCGAAGAGGCCCGCCTGCGGTTGCTCGAAATTGCCGCTCATCACCGGCGGTAAAACTCCCAGGTACTCGGCGTGGTCGGCGACCGCGAGAAAATCCAGCGGTTCGTTGATCTGTACGCGGTTGCGTGCGTAGGGATGGACCACGGGCTCGCCCTTGGCGAAGCGGTAGGCCACGTCGGGGTCTGCGTCACGATTGCCCGCCATGAAGGCGTCGGGTGAGTAGGAGCTATGAAGGTGAGTGTCGCCCCACAGCAGGCGTTTTTCCTCACTGACCGCTGCCATCGAAAAAGCCAGACCACCGATAATTGAGGTTAACGCTATAAAGCCACTTTTCATCATGGTTGGTCCTGTTGTTAATAGGGGACAGACCACCATTCCGAAAATGGTGGTCTGTCCCCGATTTTGTTATAGACCGTCGCTGGTTTTGATGATTTCCTTGGAGTTTGCCGGCAGCGTGAACGCCACGCCGTCCTCCCCGATGGTGTAGTTGGGGAAGATATCTTCCGCGCCGTTCAGGTAGAGCAAATCCTGCCCTGGAATCACCAGCGGCGGGACGATGTGGTAGTACAGCAGGTGGCCGACGCCGGCGTCGCGGGCCGTTTCCGCAGCTTCCACCGGGCTGGCGTGGTAGTCGAGAATGTCGTGGGTGATCTTCTCGAGTATTTTATTGCCGTTTTTCCCGGCCACCTCGTTCATCAGATTGACCAGGTTAGGCGCCAGGGCCTCGTGAACCAGCAGGTCCACACCCTTGGAAAACTGCACTATGTTTGCCAGTTTGACGGTATCGCCGGTTATCAGCAGTGACCGGTCCTTGTAGGTGAAGCGGTAGCCCACCGCGGGCTCCACCGGTGAATGGTCTACTGCCATTGCCTCGACCTTCAGGCCGTCGGCGTCATAGACCGTTACCAACTCGCCCATAGCCGGCTTGTCAAAAGGCCTTGCTTCCAGGCCCGCACCGCTGAGGGGCGCGACGGTATCGCCGTGGTGCTCGTGGCGGTAGACGAAGTCCTGGGCGTAAGCGGTGTTAAAACCGTCTACTACACTCTCCACACCATTGGGACCATAGACCGGAAGGGGAGAGGTGTTATCTCCACCGGCCCAACGGATGGTGCCCATTTCGCCCAGACCGTCGATATGATCAGAATGAAAATGGGTCAGGAATACACCTTGAATGGTTCCTGGCTGGTAGCTCATACGGCCGAGGTTGCGAACGCCGTCGGTGCCGGCATCTACAACGAATAGTTGTTTCCCTGCAACCACAGCCACGCACGGGCCAGAGGCGTTGGGAGCCGGGAGGGGGCCACCGGCGCCACACAGTGCGAGGTGAAGGCCGTCTTCAAGGGTCGCCACCCGGTCTGCCAGCATACGCGATTCCAGCCCTCTCTCCATCAGGCGAGCGGCGATACTGGCACGCTGACTGTAGACGAGTAGTCCAATGACCAGGATGATGCCGACGGTGATCATTACTCTCTTCACGATAAACTCCCTTAAGTTTTGGATGATAGACAAAGCCTACATCATTCTATAAGATGGCACAAACTGTGTCATTATATTTCATGGCCCGGGCGTCCGCCCGAGACCGCTACTGGAGTGTTATTCGATGAAAAAGCTGTTCTATGGCCTGGCAGGCCTGATCGTCCTGGCGGGGGTTTTCCTGGTGTCACTACCCACCATTCTGCACAAGGCTGGCCTGCACCCGGAATACAACGGGCCGACCACAACGCTACCGGGCAAACGCGCCTTGATAATCACTACCAGCCACGACGTTCTTGCGGCGCCTGGGGAAACCGAGGGCCCAGCTACCGGGGTGATGGCCTCTGAGTTTACCCACCCGTACTATACGTTCCTTGACGGTGGCATGGAGGTGGACATTGCCAGTATCCAGGGCGGCGAAATCCCCATTGACCCCCAGACCTTGAGATTCATGATCCGGTCGCCGGAAGACGATCGCTACCTCAATGATGCCATTGCCCAGGCCAAGGTGAAAAACTCCATCCCCATTGCCGAAGTGGATATCGACCAGTACGACATCGTTTTCATATCGGGTGGTTGGGGCGCAGCCTACGACCTGGCGCAATCCCCCGAACTGGCGGCGAAGGTGAGCGAGTCCTACTACGGTGACAAGGCTGCAATGATTGGTGGCGTATGCCACGGTGTGCTGGGCCTGGTGAACGCGCGCGACCGAGACGGCGAGCTGTTGATCGCCGGACGCCGCATGACCGGGGTGACTGACAAGCAGATCAAGGAACTTGGCATAGAGATGACGCCGCTGCACCCGGAGACGGAGCTGCGCAAGGCGGGTGTCGTATTCGAAAGCCAGACCGCATTCAGGGATTTGTTTGCCACACATGTTAGTGCCGATGACGAGCAGCGTTTTGTGACCGGGCAGAACCAGAACTCGGGCCTGGAGACGGCGCATACCATGATGCAAATCCTGAGTGAGCGAAACTGATTGGTGAATAGTGTACAGACCACGTTTAATCGTGGTCTGTAACAAGAATGAAGAGGAGGGAAGATGAACAAAGTTCTGAAAATCCTGGTGCTCCTGCCCGCCATCCTGTTCCTGGTGACGGGGTTGCGTTGGCTGGTGGCCCCTGCGGGAGTGGCGCCCATGTTTGGCCTGACTCTCGATCAGGGTGTGGGCTTGAGTTCCCAGGTGGGAGACATGTCTGCTTTCTTTATCACCCTGGCCAGTTGCATGTTGATAGCACTGATCAGCGGGCGTCGCAGCTGGTATTACCCGGCGATCATGTTGCTATCTATCACGGCCGTTGGCCGCGTTCTGGCGTGGTTGGTGCACGATGCCACCTTTGCGCTGGACCTGATTGCCCCTGAGGTGATCGTGTCTGTCATCTTGCTGGTGGCTTCGCGCCGGCTGCCAGAAGAGACTTGAGTTGGTGAAAGTTTCTGGCATCCGGCAGTGGGGCCTGGCCGCCTCGCTGTTATTGGCATTTTCAATTGCCGGGGTTCAGGCAAGTGAGGAGATTGAGGCGCTCATCGATGCGCCACCCGCTGCGGGTCCACGCCCGAATATCGTTTTTATCCTGGCAGACGATCTGGGTTACACCGACATTGCCCCCTATGGCAGCGAGGTGAACACGCCCACACTGTCGGCCCTGGCAGAGCGGGGGGTGCGGTTCACCAACTACCACACCGCCGCCAACTGCGCCCCGGCCCGGGCCATGTTGCTCACCGGTGTGGACAACCACCTGGCGGGGGTGCCGAATATTCCTGAAATGCTGGCACCCGAGCAGCGTACTCACGCCCACTACCAGGGCGTGCTGGGTGACAATGTGGTGACCGTGGCCACCCTGCTGGAAGATGCCGGCTATCACACCTATATGGCGGGCAAGTGGCACCTGGGGGCCACCCCGGATAAGCGTCCCAGCCGGCGCGGTTTTCAGCGCACGGTGGCGTTGATGGATTCCGGCGCCGACAACTGGGAGCAGCGTCCTTACCTGCCCCTGTACGACCAGGCCAACTGGTTTGCCGACGGTGAGCGCATCACCTTGCCTGAGGACTTCTATTCTTCACGCTTCCTGATCGACAAAACCATTGAGTTTATTGATAGCAACCTGGAAGACGGCAAGCCGTTTTTTGCCTATGTGCCTTTCCAGGCTGTGCACATACCAGTGCAGGCGCCACAGGAGTACATCGACAAATATATGGGAGTGTACGACGCAGGCTGGGATTCACTGCGCAATCAGCGCCTGGAACGGGCTGTGGAGCTAGGCATAGTGCCACCGGATACCGCCATGGTGGATATGGCGACCACAGATGATTGGGACGCCCTTGATGCGCAGCGCAAGCGTTATGAGGCCAAGCGCATGGCGGTCTATGCAGGCATGATCGAAGCCATGGACTTTCATATCGGTCGCCTGGTGGAGTACCTCAAGTCACAGGGGCAGTACGAAAATACCATTTTCATTGTTACCTCGGATAACGGTAGCGAAGGCAGCGGCCCCGCTGACCCGATGGCCTTCCCCGTCAACCTCGGCCCCGGACGGCTTGGTTACCACCTGGATTATGATCGCCTGGGCCTGAAGGGTAGTTACAATACGATCAGCCCCAGCTTTGCCAGCGCCGCAGCCAGCCCCCTTTCGTTTTACAAGTTTTACACGGGGGAGGGCGGCATGCGCGTGCCGTTGATCATTGCCGGTGAGCCTTTGCCACAGACCGGTGAGCTGAATCGTGCATTTACCTGGGCTACAGATATAACCCCCACCATCCTGTCCATGGCCGGCGTCGCACAGCCCGGCGAGCGCTATGCCGGAAGGCCGGTATTGCCCATGATCGGCCGTGACCTGACGCCGTTGCTAACAGGGGAGGCTGAACGGGTTTATAGCGAGGATGATGCGGTGGGCTACGAACTAACGGGTCATGCGGCCCTGTTCCAGGCCGATTATAAATTGGTGGTCAACCAGCCGCCCCTGGGCGATGGCCAGTGGCGGCTGTTCAATATTGTCGCTGACCCTGGAGAGACCGTAGATCTTGCCAGTACCCACCCGGTCATCTTCCAACGCATGTTGTCCCGCTATCAGCGCTACGAGCGCGAGAACGGCGTGCTGCCCCTGCCCGCTGGCTATACCCAGATGAAACAGCTGGTGTCCAATACGCTACAGACCCAGTACCGCGAGGGAATACTGTTGTTCCTGCTCGCTCTGCTGGTGTTGTTACCATTTTATGTCGCCTATCGAATGAAAAAGGGATCGTACTGATGACAGATGTACACCGCCTGTACGCCATAACCCATTCACTCTACTCAGGCAGGGCTCGCGCCTACCTGATCAAGCAGGGTATCCCGTTTCAGGAATTGTCCACGGGGCATGAGAGCTTCAAGGCTGAGGTTCTGCCCAAGGGTAAGTTGCCCACCATACCCACGCTGGTGACCCCGGCATTTGAGGTGATTCGCGATGGCGCCGCCATTATCGAGCACTTCGAAGCGGCCAATGGTCGCCCCTGCCAGCCCGCGGGCCCACGCCAGCAGATCATCAGCGCATTGTTTGATGTGATCGGCACCGATGGGCTGTTGCGCCCGGCTATGCACTATCGCTGGAATTACCCGGAGGAGAACCTGGAGTTTGTTGGATACCACTTCCTGCACTCCCAGCGCGATACGCCCCAGCGGCAGGACAAAACCGATTACATGATGGATCGAATGCGCTACGCGGCGCAGATTTTCGGCGTTACCGAACAGTCGCAGGGGCTGGTGGAAGAACTCTACCTGGAGTATCTCGATGCGCTCAATGGCCACTTTGAGCAGTACCCCTACCTGCTGGGTTGGCAGCCCTGTATCGGCGACTTCGGCCTGCTCGCGCCCATGTATGCCCACCTGGGAAGAGATCCCCACCCGGCGCGCTTGATGCAGCAGCGCGCAACGCGCGTCTATCGCTGGGTTGAGCGAATGAACCGGGCAGACCAGGATGTGCCGGAGTATTTCACGCCGGGAACGGAATTCCTGGCGAACGATGAGGTCCCGGAAACCCTGCTGGCGGTAGTGCGCGTGCTGGCGGAGGATTTTGTACCCGAGACCCGCGCTGCCGCCGAATGCATCAATGACTGGCTGGCCCAGCACAAGCCCGAGGCCGGAACCGCCGCTGTAGGTCGGCTGGCCAACCCCCTGGGGAATGGCGAGTTTACCGTGCGCGGGCAAACCATCAGCGCCCTGGCCCAACCCTACCGTTTTTACCTGCTGCAGCGTGTGCAGGCAATATATGCGGGCCTTGCCGCGACTGACCAGGCATCGGTGAAGCAAATGCTCCAGGCCTGCGGTATGTCCGACATCCTGTCCATCAAACTGGACAGGCAGCTGGAACGATCTGACAACCTGGAGGTTTGGCAGGCCTGATGTTCACCCGAGTACCCATAAAAAAAGGCATAGTCCAGAAGTGCTATGCCTCAAAAGGTGAGAACGCCCGTGTCAGTGCAGCGCTCCGTCCCTGGATGGTTCAGAAGTCATAGCGCAGGGTAGCGCCGTAAGTGCGCGGCGGTGCCAGGAAGTAGGCGTCCATACCCGTAATGAAGAAGGTCGAGGCCGTCTGGGTGGCGTACTCGTCGTCGGTCAGGTTCTTGCCCCAGATTGAGACGTTCCAGTTGTCGTTGCGCCAGCCCAGTTTGGTGTTGACCAGGTTCCTGTCGTCGAAGTCCGAATCCCGCAGTTCATCTTGCGTGGCTACGTTGGTGCTGTGGTCATCCATGTAGCTGTAGTCGGTGCGCCAGTAAATACCGCCGTCACCCAGTGGAAACACCAGGGTTGCTGCCAGATTGCCGCTGTAATCCGCGGTGAACGGCAGTTCAGCGCCGTCCTCCGGGCCGTCGGTGATCTCATACTTATGCATGTAGAGTAAGCCGGCGCTCAATGTCAGGTTCGGCAGGGGCATCGCCTCCAGTTGGAAATCCAGTCCCGAGGTTTCTACTTCCGCTTCATTGGAGACGAATGAGCCAACACCACTCTCCAACTGGCGCTGTGACTGGAACTCGTCGATCTCGGTGTAAAACGCGGCGGCGTTGATTCGCAACCTGGCATCCAGCAGCGTGGACTTCACACCCAGTTCATAGGTAGTGGTTTCCTCGTCGTCGAATTCCCGTTCTTCCGGTGTACCGTTGATCGATTGGAAGCCGCCGGACTTGGTGCCGGTAGCGGCGCTTGCGTAGATCATGCTGTCATCGCCGATATCCTTGGCTGCGCGGATCATCCAGTCCACGTTGTCCGAGCTGCGATCCAGGTTGGCGTCAATGGGGGTGGATACGGAGTCGAGGAATGACCGGCCCAGCAGTTGATCGGACAATGCGGTTGAATTGGTCTGGCTGAACAGGTCCGACTCCTTTTCCTCGTCGCTCCAGCGCAGGCCGCCGGTGAGGTGCCAGCTGTCGCCGATGTGCCAGGTCGCCTGGCTGAACACAGCGATAGTGTCGGTGTCCTGCTCGAAGTCTACCACCAGGTTATCACCGGGCTGGGCGACAAAACCAATATTTCCGGGAGGAAAGGGAGTCCCGGGCGGGAATGTCTGCTGATTACCAATGGTTTCAAAGTCATCGCCGATGAAGACGAAGGGCTTGTTACCGCCCCGCTTGGTGGTCTGCTCGTAGTAGAACAGCCCTACCATGTAGTCGACGTTGTCACCGGCCGAAGCGGTGAGGCGTAGTTCCTGGGACAGGCTGTCGCCGGAAAAGTCATCGTTGCGTAAGGTGAGGACATCGAGCTGCGAACGGTCAGGATCCTGGGTCACGCTGTAGTCGTAATCGTTCCAGGCGGTGATGGATTTGATTTCACCCCAACCGGTGTCGTAGTCGATGGTCATCGACAGCAGGTCTGATTCCATGTCGAAGCTGTTGTCCACACCGGGTGCCACGTCATAGTCATAGGGGTCGTTCTTGTCCGGGCGAAAACCCTGGGCGGCGAGCTCGTCGTTGACTGATTCACTCTGTATCGCGTCTGCTGCGCAGCACGTGGTGTCGCGGTCGATATGGTTGCCGCTGAGCAGTATGCTCAGTGAATCCGTGGGCTCCCACAGCAGCTTGCCCTGAATTTTCCAGTCATCGGCGTCGTTGAGGTCGTCCCCCGCGCTGTTATCATAGTAACCGTCGCGCTCGTGAATATTCCCCGACAGTCTAAAGGCCAGCGTATCGGTCAGTGGCCCCGAGGCGGAGGCGGTGAGGCGGTACATGCTGTAATCGCCGGCGGAAGCCTCCACGTAACCTTCGAACTCATCAATATTGGGCATCTTGGTGATGACGCTGATGGCGCCGGCATTGGTGTTCTTGCCGTACAGCGTGCCCTGGGGCCCCTGCAGTACTTCAATGCGTTCGATATCGGTGAGATCTGACATGCCAAGGCCCGAGCGGCCAAAGAACACGCCGTCTACGAACAGTCCGACGGAAGGTTCCAGCGCCGGGTCAGTCTGCGCCGTGCCGATACCGCGGATCGTCATACGGGCATTAAACGGGCTCTGGTTGACGTTAATGTTGAGCGCGGGTGTCATGATGGCCAGGTCCCCGGCGTTATTGATGCCCGCCTCCTGGATGGTCTCAGCGCTGAACGCGTTCACCGCAACTGGAATATCCTGCAGGCTCTCTGCACGCTTGGTGGCGGTTACTATCACTTCTTCCAGGGCGCCGGTTTGGGCGAACGCTCCCGTACCATAGATTGCAAGGACGAGGGCAGAGGCAAGGGATTTCATTTTGTTCATTGCGGTGCTCCTTTTAATATTTAGAATTATATTGATATGGCATAAAATATGACATAATCTACTGGCACACAGTATGTTAATATTTAAAAAAAGGCAAGCCCTATCACGAATTAGTGCCGCAGGGATGCAAAGCGGCGCCATTAGACCCCAAGGAGATTTATCAGAATATGGAATTCAAACGTACACCCGACGAGCGCTTCCACGGCCTGGTCGATTACCCTTTCCAGCCTAACTACCTGCAGGTAGACGACACAGAGGGGGGAGAGCTGCGCATCCACTACCTTGATGAAGGGCCATCCGACGGCGATGTGGTGCTGTTACTGCACGGCCAGCCCGCCTGGAGCTACCTATACCGCCACATGATCCCGCCGCTGGTGGAGGCTGGCTTCAGGGTGATCGCGCCGGACCTGGTGGGCTTTGGTCGCTCAGACAAGCCGACCCGGATTGAGGACTACACCTACGCCCGTCACGTGGCCTGGATGAGCGACTGGTTGACCCAGTTGGATCTCAACGGCATCACCGTATTCTTCCAGGACTGGGGCAGCCTGATCGGGTTGCGCCTGGTGGCGGCGTTCCCGGAGCGCTTTGCCGGGGTGGTGCTGGCCAATGGAGGCCTTCCCGCCGGACTAGTTCCAGAGGAATTCTCCGCGCCCCTGAAAGATGCCTATAAAACCTTACCGGTTGTTAAGGCGGAGGAATTAGACGCGCTGTTCCGTGATCGGTCCGGCGTGCCGGGCTTCCTCTATTGGCGTAAGTTCTGCGCCGAAAGTCCGGAAATATTGCGCCCCGGCGACGCAGTGATCGACGTCGTGGCTAGTGGGAAAACCTTCAGCGACGAAGAGAAAGCCGCCTTTAATGCGCCCTATCCCGATGAGTCCTATCTGGCTGGGGCGCGACGCTTCCCTTCGCTGGTGCCCTTGTTCCCCGATGAAGCAGAAGTCCCGGAGAACAAGGCGGCCTGGGAAGTGCTCAAGCAGTTTGATAAGCCTTTCATGTGTGCCTTTTCCGATGATGACCCGGTGACCGCCGGAGGAGACAAGGCGTTCCTTGACCGCGTACCCGGATGTCAGGGTGTTGAGCACCGAACCATCACTTCCGCAGGGCATTTCCTGCAGCACGAACAGCCTGGGCAGTGTGTGCAGGCAATATTGGATCTGAAAAAGGGGAAAAAGGGGACAGACCACGTTTAAAGGATTTAAACGTGGTCTGTCCCCAAAAAAGAGGTTAGAAAATGATTGATTACACCAAAAAGGGAGCGCTTCACCTGGTCACCATGAACGACGGCCCTAATACCATCTGCCCGGACTGGCAGCAACGTATGCTGGAAATTCTGGACACAGCGGATGAAGCGATTGCAGCGGGCATAGCCGATGGCAAGGCACCTATGGATGAACTTCTGGAGCAGGCCAAGGCCCTGGCCAGCCAACTGGGCACCAAAGAGCCGGGTATCTTCAAGACCCTCAAGCAGGCCTGGTTCGGGCCTACGGCTGATGCCCTGGTGGCAAGCTAGCGTGCATCCACCTGCGTCATTCCCGCGAAGGCGGGAATCCACAACAAATAGTCCGAGAGACACTCTGGCCCTATGATCAAAAAAATACTCGCCGCCCTTGTGGTAACAACACTCTGCCTGTTTTTGTTTCTGTTCTGGCTGGGATACTTTTCTTCACGACCTCCACTGACCACGGATCCCACCACCCTGGCAGGTGACGGCAGCGCTCTCAACTATTGCGATCTGCCGGAACTCGATGGCAGCGGTAAACTGGCCGCGGATATTCCCAAGGGCAATACCCCGGGCTGCGGCTATTCCCATTTTCCTCTGCCGATACTGGCACAGTGCACAGAACCCCTGCCAGAGGGCGCAGACGATATCCGGGGTCTTTGGTTAGGGGTAAAGGGCGGTCATGTGGGGCACGTGGAGCGAGTGGAGCAATGCGGCAACCGCGTCGTCGTGACCTCCAGCGGGATTATCCACGACTACGGCCCCAACAGCACGGCGGGCCTTAATACTAACGATACCGAGGGTTCGGTGCTGTTCACCCTCGGCGACAACGAGTATTGCATGCGCACTTCAGCCAGTATGATCTGGAATAACGGGGTGCTGGATTTCCATGCTTTTGGTTGGGGTCCGGTAGTGGTGAAGCGCTACCTTCATCAAGGGCCAGATGGCGAACAGCTGGTGTGGGAATATGCCGATGGCAGCACCACGTATATGGACAGGATCTGCATCCTGCCCGAGGAACACAAAGTGCCCCGACCCAGGGGCAGGCGAACTGCTTTATTTAGCCGTCAGTAACGAGTGTAGAGTTGAATGGGTGTAGCGACACCGTTTCAGGCTAAGCAAGCACTGAATTGTGCGGGAAGCTACCAGCAATTATGTAACAGGAAAAACGATGGAAGTTATCAACAGAGTGTACCCCAATGAAGAGGAGATAAAGGGCTTTCTGGATCCCGGCACCGAGGGGCCGATCTGCATGGTCTATCTGCTCAAGTTCAAGGCAAAAGCAGAGTATGAAGATGGTCGCGAAACCGATCTCACCGGGCGTGAGGCTTACGAGCTATATACAAAGGGCGTAAAGAATTTGCTGCAAGGCGTTGGTGGGTGCATTGGCTTCGAGGGTGACGTGGAGCGCCTGACGTTGGGTGAAGTAGAGGAACTGTGGGACCTGGTAGCGCTGGCGGTATGGCCGTCGCGTCAGTTAATGCTCGAGGTTATGCAGTCACAGGGTATGCGGGAAATTGGGTTGCACCGCACCGCAGGATTGGCAGGACAACTCAATATCGAAACCGCCGGATTTGCCGGCCATTGGCTGGAGGGTTAGTTCAAGTGAAAAAGCTTCTGTTACTCTTGCTGGTGATTGTCGTCGTTGTCGGCGCGACCGCTTGGTCCAAGCGTGTCGATATCATACTGTCGCTGGCCAAGTACAAGACCAGCCAGAAATACGCTGATGTCGCTCCCACCCGGGAAATACCCTGGCAGCGGGGGCCAGAGACGCCTGCGGACCTTGTGGGTGAGCGTCTGCCCAATATCATCCTGATTGTGGCGGATGACCTGGGCTACAACGATATCTCCACCTTCGGTGGTGGAGTGGGTGGCATGCAGACGCCTGGCATCGATCGCCTGGCCGCGGAGGGCGCTGTGTTCACACAGTCCTATTCCGGCGCCAGTACCTGCGCGCCATCGCGGGCGATGATGATGACCGGCCGCTATCCTACTCGCACCGGCTTTGAATTTACTCCTACGCCCGCCGGCATGGCTAAAATAGTGGGAGTTGTCGCCGCGAGTATGGATAGCGGTTTACCTTCCAGTATTTATGACGAAGCGCTGGAGGAAAGCCAACCGCCCTATGAACGCAAGGGTTTGCCAGCTTCCGAGGTGACTATCGCAGAGACACTTAAGGCGCAGGGGTATTACACCGCCCATATTGGAAAATGGCACCTGGGTCGCGAAAACGGTATGGCGCCACACGACCAGGGCTTTGATGACAGCCTGCTGATGCAAAGCGGTTTGTATTTGCCGGAGGACGATCCCAATGTGGTTAACGCCAAACTCTCTTTTGATCCTATAGACAGATTTCTCTGGGCGGGTATGGGTTTCTCAGCCACCTATAACTCCGGCGATGCGGAAAAATTCAAACCCGGTGGCTACCTCACAGATTACTGGACCGACGAATCTATCAAGGTGATCAAGGCCAACAAAAACCGTCCCTTCTTTCTCTATCTTGCCCATTGGGGACCGCATACGCCCTTGCAGGCGACGCGGCAGGACTACGACGCGCTGAGCGGCATTGAGCCACACCGCAAGCGGGTGTACGCGGGCATGATTCGCGCGGTTGATCGCAGTGTCAGCCGAATCCTTGATACCCTCGAAGAAGAGGGCATCGCCGACAATACGGTGGTGGTATTCACTAGCGACAATGGCGGTGCCGGTTATATTGGCATCCCTGACGTGAACAGCCCGTATCGCGGCTGGAAAATAACCATGTTTGAAGGTGGCATCCGGGTGCCGATGTTTGTCAAATGGCCGGCGAAAATAGCATCCGGTACTACCGTAAAAACTCCGGTAGCTCATATCGACATGATGCCAACCCTGGCTGCGGCGGCCGGTGCAGCAATACCTGTAGACGTAGCCATCGACGGCGTTGACCTGTTGCCGCTAGCTACGGGCGAGGGGAGTGACAACTGGAGCCGCGAAACCCTGTTCTGGCAGAACGGCCACTACCAGGTGGTGCGCCACGGTGACTGGAAGCTACAGCTTAATGATCGTCCCACCGATGGCCTGCAGAAATGGCTGTATAACCTGGCGGAGGATCCCACCGAGCAGAATAACCTGGCGGCCAGCCACCCCGAAAAACTCAAAGAGTTGGGCGCACTACTGGCGGCGCACCAGGCCAGCTCTCGCGGACCGCTATACGAATCCGTGGTGCAAATGCCGGTGATGGTCGACAAGACCCTGGCCGAGAAGTTTGTTGAGGGGGATGAGTACGTCTACACCCCCAACTGAAGAATTGGGCACAGACCGAAACTCATGAATTCGTGGTCTATTCCTGGTTTTTGGACATCCTGAGGTTGTCGATCAGTGCGGTTACTGCCAGCAAAATAAGTCCCAGCAGCAGTCTGGGGTCGCCCAGATACAGGTCAGTTTCAATCGGGTAGGCGATAGTCTTGTCCAGCGCGGCAGTCTTGAAGTGATGTTTGCCTGCAAATGCAGGATTGGTGACAATCTCAAGAAAGGCGCGGCGGCTGCGATAGCGAAACAGTGCGGCCTGGTCCCAGTTCTCAGCCCCTTCGATTCCGACCAGGTCCATAGTGGGATAGACAGCCGAGCCCATGAGTACCGGGTGGCAGGCGCGGGCCAGTAGCGCGGGTATCATGTGCTCCATGTAGCGCGCCATGAGGTCGGAGGCGCTTTCGCCGGGCTTGGCGCCTTCGACATCCGGTGGGTTTTCGTTCATATCAATATTGTTCACCATCAGGAACTGGCGCCCGCTGTCTTGCCGGGCAAACTTTTCAATAAAGGCTATCACTTGCGGGTCGCTGCCGTTGGTTTCCATGGTGGCCACAAATTGATCAACTTCAGTGTCGCTCAAGGG
>JARFQU010000164.1 GCA_029287595.1 Halioglobus sp.
GGTACCGCGCTGCCTCGGTGGCCAGCGCGATTAAGTAATCAGGTAGGGGCCACCAGGTAGCCTGTGTTACCAGTGGCCGGTGCCGGGTTTGCCCTTGATAGGGCCGACTATGGTGCTCGTCACCCAGCCGCCGTAGAAGCCGCCCGGCTGAGCTGCGACACGCTCCCCATCTACATAACATGCAATGCGTCCTGGATAGAAAGATACGTAGCCATCGATCTGGGCAAAGCGTTCGCTTGGGCTTTCATAGCTCCAGCCAACAGGTCCCGCAGCGGGGTTTTCCGCCAGCGCCCAGTATGTGGCCACACCTTTCCACTCACAGAAACTACTGTCTTGTGTGCGACTTAACAGTGTCCAGTCAACATCTTTAGCGGGTAGATAATAGGTAGGTGGACTGGCGGTTTCCAGTACGCGCAGTGCAGCGACTGTCCTGGCCAGCGACACGCCTTGATGCAATACCTCTATCTCCTGGCTACAGGTAACGAGGATGGGTGGGCGGGGATAGTCCCAGACGGACTCCTGTCCAGGGCCTGGCTCATCGGCAAAGGGAGGGCGTTCTGCTCCGTTATATTTCCACATGCTGAAGTCGTCCTGATTACAATAGCCTTGATACGACGAGAGACCCTGTTGGGATCAGGTACCGCGGATGCGGAACCCAAAAAGTGTAAATTCCGGCGTTTCAAGAGCGGCAATCATTTCATCCCCACGCAGTCATCTAGCAATACCGGGCGGGGAGAAATTTACAGTGCGCGATGAGTCGCTGTCGTACTAAAATCTAACGCCTTCCCGCCAAAGCAGGAGTTTTCTGTGAGCAGTTCTGATTCAGCCTCTGGCTACAGCCCTTTTTACCGGAATTATGTTCTGTTCATTCTGTTCCTGACTTATGTTCTGAACTTTCTCGATCGGCAGTTAATGACCATCCTGCTGGAGCCAATCAAGGCTGAGTTCGGCGCCAGCGATACAGCCATGGGCTTTCTCACTGGATTTGCTTTTGCGCTGTTTTACGCCACGCTGGGTATCCCGGTGGCCCGATTGGCGGATCGTTGGTCTCGGCGCAATGTTATTGCGATTTCTATCACCGTGTGGAGCGGTATGACCGCGATGTGCGGTGCCGCCAGTAGCTTTGCCCAGCTCGCTCTGTTCCGTGTTGGTGTTGGCGTGGGTGAAGCGGGGGGTACGCCGCCCTCCCATTCGCTGATTGCGTCTTACTTCCCTCCCGAGCAACGCTCTACGGCACTCAGCCTGCATTCGACCGGGACTCAGTTTGGAATTTTGATTGGTATGCTGGGCGGGGCTATGGTCGCCGAGACTCTGGGCTGGCGCATGGCCTTCGTGGTGTTCGGGGCGCCGGGCATACTGGTGGGCCTGTTGTTGGCCCTGACGGTAAAGGAGCCGCCGCGCACCGAGGTATCCGCGGGCACTATGGGACAGGATGTGATGACTGTCTTGCGCATACCCTCATTTATGTTGATCGCCAGCGCAGGTGCCCTTACGGCGCTGTCGGGTTATGGCCTGGGCGCGTGGTCGCCCAGTTTTTTGATCCGGATCCACGGCTTGACGCTGGTTGAGGCAGGACTACTGCTCGGTGGCATTGGCACTATTGGGGGGCTCATCGGTGCCGTTTCCGGTGGGGTAATGTGCGATCGTCTGTGTCGACGCGACAAACGCTGGCAGCTTTGGCTTCCAGCCCTGGGCGCGCTGGGTTCAGCGCCAATGATGCTGGCTTTCTTACTTTGGCCTGAGAGTCATTTCTGGGAAATCGCCGGGACTAAAGTTCCGGTAGCTATGGTGTTCCTGCTGTTGGGCGGAATTCTTTCCTCGCTTTGGATTGGGCCGACCTATGCCGCCATACAGTCGATTGCTCCGGGCAGCCTCAGGACGCAGGCGTCGGCACTGTTCCTGTTTGCGTTCAACCTCGTTGGCCTTGGACTCGGTCCGCTGGTCGTTGGTATTGCCAGTGATCTATTGCAACAGAGTTACGGCGTCTACGGGCTTCGCTACGCGCTGGCGGTCAGTATCTCGGGGGTTGTTTTGGGTAGCTTCCTGTTCTGGCGTGCTTCTGCTCGATATCAGCCTGTCAGTTAGCGTGTTATTGCTTCCGCTTATTTTCGTCCTGGCTGAATGTCCACGCACAAAGCAAAAATAAGCTAACCTGTCAGAACGAGTACAATAGCGATCTGAACGTCAAAAAGTATATCTTGGAGGCAATATGCCTGGAAATATTTCATTTGAAGCGCTTCAGCAAGGTGTGGACGAGGGTGCAATCGATACCGTGATAGCAGCCCTGCCCGACATGCAGGGCAGGCTGATGGGAAAGCGTTTCCAGGCTGAGCATTTCATTGAGAGCGCATGGGAAGAAACCCATTGTTGCAACTACCTGCTCGCCACCGACATGGAGATGAACACGGTGGAGGGTTATGCCTCCACCAGTTGGTCTGCCGGGTACGGCGATTTCACCATGAGGCCGGATTTACAGACATTACGGATTATTCCATGGCTTGAAGGCACAGCACTGGTGCTCTGTGATGTGTTTGATCACAGTACCCATGCCGCCGTGGCCCACGCGCCGCGTAAAGTGCTGCAAAAACAACTTGAGCGGCTTGAACAGCTTGGCCTGGTTTCCGCTGTCGCTACGGAACTGGAGTTTTTCATTTTCCGCGAAAGCTTTGAAACTCTCTCCGACCAGGGCTACCGGGGTATGGCAACCAGCAGTGCTTACAATGAGGACTACCATATATTGCAGACCACAAAAGAAGAGGGTCTGATGCGCAAAATCCGTACCGGTTTGCAGGCAGCGGGTATCAGGGTTGAGAACAGTAAGGGTGAGGCATGTGCCGGCCAGGCCGAGATCAATGTCGCCTATTGCGACGCTCTGGAGATGGCAGACAATCATGTGGTGCTGAAGAATGCCATTAAGGAGATGGCATTCCAGGAGGGTAAGGCAGTGTCCTTTATGGCCAAGTGGGATACCCATGCAGCGGGCTCATCCAGCCATATTCATCAATCTCTGCGGCGGCAGGACGGGACGCCAGTGTTCTATGATCCCGCGGCCGAGCATGGTATGTCAGAGATGATGCGGCAGTATCTTGCCGGCCTGCTGAAGTATGCCGATGACATTACCTATTTCCTGGCGCCCTATATTAATTCATATAAGCGTTTCAGTGCTGCCACCTTTGCGCCTACCAGGGCAGTCTGGTCCATCGATAATCGTACAGCGGGTTACCGTATTGTGGCGCCGGGCATGGAGTCTGTGCGGGTAGAGTGCCGGGTAGGTGGCTCCGACCTCAATCCCTATCTTGCCATAGCCTCGCAACTCGCGGCCGGGCTGAAGGGTATCGAAGAGAAACTGGTTCTGGAGGAACCATTTTCTGGCAACGCGTATAAAGCCGATGGGCATAGGGGAATCCCCGGCACACTGCGCGCGGCAACCGATGCATTGCGAGGTTCCAGCATGTTGCGTGAGGCTATGGGTGATGAGGTCGTTGACCACTATGTGAGAGCGGCTGAGTGGGAGCAGGAAGATTTCGACCAACAGGTGACTGACTACGAAAGAACGCGCGGTTTCGAGAGAGCGTGACCTGCGTCCTGATTCGGTTGAGTACTTCGGGAGTTTTACTATGACAGTGTCGGTCAACTGGTCTTATCCAACAGCAATTCGCTTTGGCGCGGGAAGAATCGCAGAAATTGACCAAGCCTGTGCGGCGGCAGGCATCACCAATCCACTGTTGATCACTGACCGGGTGCTGGCGGATCTGCCCATGGTGGAGTTGGCGCTGGGCCACCTGGATGCCGCGGGCCTGGGGCGGGCCATATTTTTTGAAGTAGACTCCAACCCCACCGAGGTGAGCCTGCTGACCGGGCTCAGCTCGTATCATGCGGGGGATCATGATGGCGTCGTCGCCTTCGGTGGCGGCTCCGCTCTGGATCTTGGAAAACTGGTCGCTTTTATGTCCGGTCAGCAACGCCCTGTCTGGGACTTTGAGGACATTGACGACTGGTGGGCGCGCGCGGATGTTGGAGGAATTGCGCCTGTTGTTGCGGTCCCCACTACCGCTGGCACCGGGGCGGAGGTTGGGCGTGCGGGAGTCATTACCAATTCTCAGACACATGAAAAGAAGATAATCTTTCACCCGCAGATCCAGCCATGTCAGGTCATCTGTGACCCTGAGCTTACAGTCAGCATGCCCAGGGCTATTACCGCTGGTACAGGCCTGGATGCCTTTGCCCACTGTCTGGAGGCCTATTGCTCGCCTAACTATCACCCCATGAGTCAGGGCATAGCCGTGGAGGGCATGCGGCTGATCAAGGACGAATTACCCAGGGTCTATGCTGACGGCTCTAACATAGAAGCCCGTGGCCATATGATGGCTGCTGCACTGATGGGGGCTACCGCGTTTCAGAAGGGCCTGGGTGCTATCCATGCGATTTCGCATCCTGTTGGGGCGCTGTATAACACGCATCATGGCACGACCAACGCAGTCGTTATGCCGCCTGTTTTGAGCTTTAATCGGCCAGCAATCGAGGAACCCATCGGGCGACTTGCCAACTACCTGGATATTGCAGGAGGCTTCGAAGGCTTTTTGAATTTTGTTATCGAACTGAATCTCAGTATGAACATACCCCGGAATCTAGCTGATCTGGGTGTGAAGGAACCGGACCTTGATGCGCTGACAGAGGCCGCTCTAGCGGACCCCAGCGTCGCGGGGAATCCGATTGCAATGACCCGCGAAAATACCCGTCAGCTTTTGGAACATTGCCTCTAGTTAAGCCACCCAGCTTGGCCGCTCGGTTCCGCCTGGAAATCTTCGGGGACCAGGTAGCTTAAATTGGCAACACTTGCGCATAACTTTGCGCGAGAGCTGAGTGGTAGTCGCTGCCATTCCCCATGAATTCTTGCGTGCTCAGGAAACTTATATTGACGTGGTCCGGCGTGCTGGAGACCGTGTGAAAAAGGCCCACGTTCGGTGCCAGAGGGCCAAAGCCCAGGTAGTCGATGAGTTTTGCCCCGGCCAGGTAAACGTCGGTGCGCATACCCGGCACGTTGGTTACCACGGTATTGACGACCTGCGGTAGTTTATCGATATACCCGGAGGAGACCAGCCATTGCCCCAGCCAAAGGATGATGGCGGGATGAATGTCATCGACAAGCCTCAGGAGGGCGTGGGGGTCGCCGCTTTTGCTGCGCTTCTTGGTATCGGAAGAAGCACTGCTTATCGCCTGCAAACGCTCTATCGGATCACTGATGGCGGTATACAGGCACAGCCGCGCAACGCTTACCTGGTTGCCTGCGTGGCCATCCCTGTCCTCGCGGCGTATGTCGATAGGCATGAGGGTTTGCAGGTTCTGTTCGGGCAACTCGTTTTGGTCCAGCAGGTAGTTGCGCAGGGCGCCGCCTATGACGCACAGTGCGATATCGTTGATGGTGCACTGGTATTTTTTTTCAAGTCTGCGCAGTTGCTTCATACTCATTCTTACGTGCCCCGTGACCCGATCTGCGGCCACCGGGTGGTTGAAGCGCAGCTGTGGAATGGGTTGGCGTTCTGGCCCCCGGGTCGATTGATCGGACTGCAAAACCTGTGGCAGCAACTTCAGCAGTGTCCCGGCGAGGTCAACAGGTCGTTCGATACTGTGCCACCAGGCCCTGCCGTATTTAGTCCACCAGGACGGCGCGCGGAACGCTTTATCGACCGGCTTTTCAATGGGCATGGACTCGGCTAGGGCAGGGGCGCCGGGCTCCGGGTCAAGGCTGTGAATGCTGCTGGCCAGGCGCAACGCGCTTTTGCCATCCATGACCGCATGGTGAATCTTGAAAAATATTGCCGTGCTGCCCCGGGGAATGCCCTCCAGCGCATCGAGGCCTTCGACCAACAAGACCTGCCACAGGGGTTTGGCGCGATCCAGGGGTTGAGCGTGAAACTGGCCAATGAGCCGGTAGAGCTCCTGCCAGTTCTGGGGCTTGGGCAAGGCCACCCGGGCAATATGGTAGGACAGGCTAAAATGGGTATCCTCCACCCAGTAGGCCTTGTCCAGTTGCAAAGCCACCTCGTCAAGCCGGCACCGCAGTATGGGGAAGTGCTGATCGATAACCCTTTCAAAATCACTCTCAAGGGCGTCGAAAAGTCGTGTGGCACCCCGTTTCCCTCCCGTGTCATACAGCATCACCGCGCATATATGCATGGGTATGTTGGCGAGCTCTCCGCCTATCATCAGGTTGTCCAGTGCGCCCAGCTGCTGCATATCCCTACTACTTAATCAGCTCATTCAGAACCATGAATCTAGCAAAGCTGGATACCATCGCATTGATCCATTCGATGTTGGGCGCAGATCCTGCTGCCATATGGATCGGATACACACACAAGACAAAGCTTTCCGGTGGCGCCGTCACGCGCGCCTGATATGGCGTACAGTGCACCTGGGTTCAGTAAGCATTGTGGTACTGGTAAGTGAACTTTCCGGTAATTGCTTGACAGGCGAAAGGAAAAACATTTATATAAAAATGTTTTTTTCGGAGATACCAGTATGCCATCGGCGATACCGTTCCTCAGTGGAGCTATGCCTGAGACCGGACACCTGGATGAATTTAACTCAGACCCGGTGAAACTTATGCACCGGTCCTATGCTGAGTGTGGCGAGATCTCGGAGTTCGATCTGGGCGGATTGCGTACCGTGCTGCTGGTGGGGCCGGAGGCTCATGAGGCTTTTTTTCGCTCCCCGGACGAGCAGCTATCGGCCGCCCAGGCCTACCAGATGATGGTTCCCGTCTTCGGCGAGGGTGTACAATATGGCGCGCCGCCAGACATCGAACGCCAACAACTCAAGATGCAGGTGCAGGGCCTGAAGCACGACCGCATGGTCAACTATGCCGGTATCGTAGAGCAGGAAGCGCAGGAGTTCCTGTGTGACTGGGATGACTCTGGCGAATTTGACATCTACGAGGCGTTTACAAAGCTCACGCTCAAGACCTCCACTCACTGCCTGCTGGGTGCAGACTTTCGCTATCAGCTGACCGAGGAGTTCGCCGAGCTCTATCACGATCTTGAAGACGGCCTGGCCCCGTCTTCTCTGAGCGATCCGTTCCAGGACGCGGAGCGCTTTCGCCGCCGTGACCGGGCGCGCGAACGGCTGGAGGAGTTGATCAGCGCGCGCGTGCAGCAGCGCCGTGAATCAGGTGGCTGGGAGCATGACATGCTGCAGATCTATATGGATTCAACCTATAGTGACGGCCGCAAGCTGACCGACCATGAGATTACCGGCATGGTGATCTGGTTTATGTTCGCTGGTCACCATACCAGCTCCAATACGACCGCCTGGACCCTGTTGGAAATTGCCCGCAACCCACAATACAAGGAACGCCTGTTCGCGGAGATAGATGCGCTGTTTGCCGGGGAGCAGGCGCTGTCTCTCAAGGGCTTGCGGGACATTCCCTTACTGGAGGGTTTTATCCGCGAGTCCCTGCGCCTGCACCCACCGCTGAATGTGATTACCCGACGGGTCATGTCGGATTGGCAGTACAAGACGTTTACGGTACGAGCGGGCATGAATATCATCGTGTGCCCGCACGTCTCACATAAGCTGCCTGAATTTTTTGACAAACCGGAGGCCTTCGACCCCGACCGCAAGCCGCCGGCCAACCTGTTCGCTGAAATTCCCTTCGGTGGCGGCCGGCATAAATGCATAGGTAATGGATTCGCTATTCTCCAGGTGAAAGCCATTCTTTCCACACTGCTACACCAGTATGACTTTGAGCTAACCGCGCCACCCGAAAGCTATGGGGAGATCATGCCGGCATTGATTCTTCGCCCTACGGACCCCTGTATCCTCAGTTACTGCAAACGCCCGGCTAGCTGACCCGTGCGCTACCGGATCTGTATCGACAAGGACCTCTGCCAGGGGCACGGCATGTGTTGCGCTGAGGCTCCGCGGCTTTTCAGCGTGACCGACCAGGGGCGGCTCTACGATACGGTTGAGCTGCTCAGTGAGATTGTAGAGGGCGAGGCATACCAACAGGCCATCGCCGCTGCCGAGGTATGTCCTAATAGCGTTATCACCCTGGTGCCTGTCAATGAGCTCCCCTAGATCGCAGCCGGCGGGTGGTAGTCAACTGGGACACCAGGCCTCAAAAAGCAAGGCTACCCGCGACAAGATCATCAATGCGGTGATCGGTATCATCAAGGAGAACGGCTATGCGGCCGCCAGCTCCACCCGAATTGCCAAGCGAGCAGGCATCACCTGGGGTGCAGTGCAGCATCACTTCGGAGGTAAGGATGAGATCCTGGAGCAGGTTCTCGACAGGTCCCATCAAACATTCCAGGCAAGGCTGAGCGACACGCACTTTACTACAGGTTCAGCAGATACAAGAGTCAGGAAATACGTGGAGGCAGCCTGGCAGCACTACCAGGGCGACGAGTACATGGCCAGCCTGGAAATTCTGCTTGCCACGCGCGGCCACGGTAACACAGGCAAAGACTTGGCTATCAGTCGCACCCGGGAAGAGCACGTTTCTCTGGGCCGGCAAATTTTTCACGACAGCGAGGCGGATGACCAACAGCTACAACAGGCCATCTATTGTGTTCATTGTATGCTGACCGGGATTCTGGTGGAAACCGCGCTGGAACCCGTCAGTTTCGCTACACAGCCCTACATTGAACACCTGCAATCACTGCTAAAACGGATTCTCTACTGATGAGCACATACGCCGTCTTTGACCCCGATTTCACCTGGGATCAACTCGACAAGAAGACCCTGGCCAGGTTCGGCCGCGAGCTTATGCTGTGCAACCAGGTGCACGACCGGGCCATTATGCCCCTGATCGCCGCCCGTTGGGGGGCTCAGGCAATGACTGCCACTGCTCTGGATGAGTGGATGGGGGCCAGCCCCAATTACAATCGCCGCAATCGCATACTGCATGGTATCAGCGGTGATGGGGTGGACGTGATCATGAAGGGTTTTCAGCTGGATATTGGCGCACCCCACATGTGGCTCAATTTTCACTACGATATCCAATCCCACGACCGGGGGCTGTTCTGGCTGACTTCCTGCGGTGCCTACAATGGCGTGCGGGAGATGACTGGCGGAGACGCAAACGCGGAGACCCAGATATGTGTCCACATGGAAGATCCCACGTTCGATGCCACCGTGATGGCCGTTAACCCCGGGGCGCGCTGTATTCCCATCTATCGTCCGCCCCACGGCGGCGATATTCCTGCCGCGGGACCCTGTCGCTGGGAGGTGCGCATTGACCAGGACATCGGTACTGTAGAGGTCAACCAGTTTACGGAGCTTGTCGGCCGCAGTCGCGCTGCCCGGTTTGAATTCACTTTGCCTGCGCCTGCTGGAGATGGCCTGACCAACTATTCCGGGCCGTTCAAGCGTGATTTTCGCCTGGAGGACCTGGATAGCTCCATACTCGCGGTGCAGTTAAAGGAATTCGCCCTGGACGTGCACCTGCTACAGCGCGCCTGCTACCTGAGTATTCAGCAAAACTACGGCGACGACGTAATCGGCGAATTGATCGCGGAACATTGTGCTGCCATGGCACCGGTGTACCAGGCGCGCCTGCGACGACTGTTCTCAATAGAGGGCAGCGACATGAGCGCCGTGCTCAGGTTGTTGCAGCTGGATCATCATTTTGTGCCTGACTATGTTAAAACCGGCGCACAACTTATCGATGCACGACGCGGTCGCTTCTGGATAGACGACTGCGGGGCCATTGCGGATGGAGAGCTTACTGGGGTGCTCACTGGGTTGTGGCAGGGCCGGGTGTTGGGCCTGGAACAGATTGTACAGGCGATTAATCCGCGGGCTTATGTGACAGCCGTTCCCGCCTTTGACGGACACCGCTTTTGTTACGACATCGTCATCGATCCGGATAGTACGCCGGTCCCGCCATCGCCCCTGGTGGCGATAGTAGAATCCGGTGGTCTTGCCAACCTGGATTTATCTGAACATATTTATCACTATGATGAACGCTAGGCTTTGGGCTTTTCATTAGAGGTACTGATTTCAATAACTATGGTAATGCCTCCCCGGGCATCGCAAGCGGGCAGCTCGTGAACCGAGCACCCGAATTCTCGTCAAGCCAGGCTTTAATAGTAATAAATCCGCAAGGAGAAAGACGATGATCCCCGCGATTGCACCATGTAACCTACGCAAGATCGTTTTAGTCACCCTGGCGGCATCGGCACTGATGGAAAATGTGTCACCTAACCACGCGATGGCACAAGGCATACTGGAGGAAGTCATCGTGACCGCGCGAAAGCGCGCGGAGAGCTTGCAGGAGACACCGGTCGCGGTATCCGCCCTCAGTGGAGCGCGGCTGGAAGAAGTCGGTTTGGCCGATCTCGTCGATCTCACCAAAGTGGTACCCAACCTCCAGGCCAAGACCACTCAGGCGGGCGGTTTCGCCCAACTGGCGGTGCGCGGCGTGGGTGCGCGCAACTCCGAAGTGAACTTCGATGGCGGCGTCGCCGTTTACCAGGATGGGGTGTACCTGTCCCGGCCGGATGGCAATCTGCTCGACAACGTTGACATCCAGAGCGTACAGGTTCTCAGGGGTCCTCAGGGAACCCTGTTCGGCAAGAATTCCACGGGTGGGGCTATCCTTTACACAACTAACCGGCCCGCGGATGAGTTCGAGGGGCATGCAGAGATCGAAGTGGGTAATAAGGGACGCCTGGACGGGGAGGTGACCGTAAACTTGCCGCTGGTCAAAGATCTTATCTACTCTCGTTTCTCACTGTTTTCCACCAACCGCGACGGTTGGGTAGAAGACCAGCTTGGCCGGGAATTAAGTGACGTGGAACGATACGGGGGACAAATACAATTTCGCATACTCGGTGGCGACAGTGTCGTGGTGGATATCAACAGCCATTATTCGAAGACTGATCAGGCTGCCGTCGGACTGCAGTGTCGACCGACAACCGGTGTGCCTGGCGCCGGCTGGCAATCGGCCAGCCAGGATCCGGCAATTATTGTTCCTTCAACGGGTAAGACCATTCTGGAGCATTGCCAGGACGCGGCTGCATTGGGCAAGGATAATGTGCTGTCGTCATTGACGGAAAACCTCAAGCCCACCTACGAATCGGAGACCGAATCTCTATCCGCAAATCTGGACTGGGAAATCAATGACGCATTGAGTTTCAGAAGTATCTCCGCCTGGCGGACGATTGAGGCCAGCCAAAACGACGATATTTATGCAATGGAAATACCGCTATTGAACCGTGTTACCGATGGGTACAGGATCGGGGAACCGCGCAGCACCGATTTCTACAGCCAGGAATTCCAACTCACCGGTGTAGCGTTCGATGAAAAAATCAAATACGTTCATGGTGTTTTCGCTTCCAACGAGCAGACCGACCAGGGAACAAGGGCCGGCCCCACTGGACCCTTTTTCAACTCCCTGAATCAGCCTGGCTGGGCCTTCTACAGCGCCCAGGCGTTAGAACTATTAACCGACAATACGTCGTATGCCGTGTTCAGCCATGTCGAGTGGTCCATGACCCAGGCGTGGAATCTTACGCTAGGGCTGCGATATACCTGGGAGGAACGCAAACTCACCCGCAATGCATTTGACGTGGATGTCGCCACATTGTCCACCGGTGCTCCTGCCAGTTATCTGTTTTCGACGTTCTACAGTTTCCCCGACGGCCCCGACAGTTTCAATTTCGATCACGACTACGCACCGGGAACCAGTCTGTCCGAGAAAATCAATAACGACGACTGGAACCCGATGGCGGGTATTCAGTACCTGTTCGAGGGCAACGGCGCTATCGACGCAGGCAGCGCCTACTTCAACATTGGAACCGGATTCCTCTCCGGCGGTCTATCAGAAAACCTGACCTTCGATGGGAACCTTTCAGAGTACGACCCGGAGGATGTTACCAACTATGAAATCGGGGTGAAGCTGGACGCTTTTGACGGGACGCTGCGCCTGAATACGGCGCTGTTTTACACCCGGTACGATGATCGCCAGTTGACCAGTGTGGGTATCAATCCCCAAACCGGGACGATCTCGTCGAAAACAGTCAACGCATCAAAATCGACTATCGCCGGCCTGGAAATAGAGGCCACCTGGCTGCCGCTACCCAACCTTGAACTCACGTTCAACGCTGCATTCAATGATGGCGATATTGACGAGTTCGATGATGTTGCCATCGCCTTACCCGGAGCATTTCCAGATGGTGATTGCGAGACAGTGGCAACTCCGGCGGGCCCACTGGATGCCTGTAACGTGGATCGCTCCAACGAAGACCTGCCCAACCTGCCTGAACAGACGTATTACGCCGCCGGGCAGTACCTCTGGCGGACTGACATCGGCTCTGTCATCGCGCGCCTTGATGCGATCTACCAGACCAAGATCGAACAATGCTTCGACTTCTCCAGTTGTCTGTACGATAACGGTGACGGCCTGAAATACGACGTATTTTCAATGGGAGCGCGGCTGACCTGGTTGTCGGAGGATGCCGAGTGGCGGGTCACCGCCTACGGCAACAACCTGACCGACGAACGCGAGCGGATAGCTGCCGTAGCGCTGGTGGGTACCACTGAAACCACTACTTTCCAGTACCAGCCACCACGGACTTATGGCGTGGAGTTGGCCTACACCTGGTAAACCCTGCCAGAGATGCTATTGGTACCTACCTTTGTAATTGCTGGGGAAAAGGAATGGCATGGTATGATCTAAAATCACCATTCTGCTAAGGTTCTATGTATGAATACACTTAGGCCTTGGCTACAAGTAGTTCGCTACGGGACAGGTATCATCCTATTGCTTGGTTTGGCATGGTACCTGTGGCAACGCCCTGAGGAGGTTCTGCGTTTAACGGAAATATCAGTGCCGATCCTCGCAGCGGTGTTTGTAGCACGGCTAGCTTCTTATACTATGTTGGTCATCTCAACATGGCGATTTATAAAGATCTTCGCTCCGGCTCTGAACTTGTGGGAGTATTTCCTTGTCTCGTCCAGCGGCTTTACACTCGGCATGTTCAGTCTTCCGGGCAGCAGTTACGTCGTCAAGACCGTTTATCTCAAGCAACGGCATAGCTTTTCTCATGTCGACTTTCTTGCAGTCAACATTTTGGTTGGGTTGTTCACTCTCCTTACGGCGGGCGTTATTGCCTGTGGGGCCTTAACGCTGATACGACACAGTGGAGATTCTGTACACATCGGGCTATGGTCACTAGCTATCGGGCTCGCTATTGGAGCATCAACTGGATTGGTTTTGATAGGCAAGGCCTTTTATAGGGCAGGTGCAGAGGGGACAATCAGACTCGCGGAGACCTATCGAAAAATTGTCTGTGATCACGAAGGACTACGCCTGGTATTTATTTCCTTAACGCTTCGTAGCGCGTGCAGTTTTCTTGGCTTCGGGTTGCTGTTCTACGCCCTCGGCGGCGGAACCATACTGGCGGGTGGAGTGATGGACTCTTTGTCGACGTTACTTCGACTTGTGCGCATCACACCCGGAAACCTCGGTATTTACGAATGGTCAGTCGCCAGTTTGGGTCATTGGCTTGACGCCTCCGTGTCCATTGGGCTGATCGCGGCGGGACTATATCGCTTGATCGGTCTCTTGGCCGTCACGGTGACTGCAACCGTTGGCCAACTGATCGCACGAGTTTTTGATTTGCTCTTGTAAAAAAATTCAACGAGACCGCGATGACTGATTCAGCTCTTTCATTTTCAATGATTTTGGAAACTGCCAATCTTGAACTGGCTGATATTGCTGTGTTGCGACAATGTCTTGACAGCATCGCCGCACAAACAGTAGGTGTGAGAACTG
>JARFQU010000195.1 GCA_029287595.1 Halioglobus sp.
GGCAACATGCCGGCGAAAACCTGTAGCGTCGGAAACAGGTGTATGCCGAAAAAATCTGTCAGCACTGCCATGTTCGGCGAGCGCTCACGCAGCAGGGCGTAGCGCCAGTCCTCGTGATGCATGCCCTCCCAGTAAACCGCCCAGTTGAGGGTGAGCCGGGTGGCCCAGTACAGAACCAGGCCCAGCACCAGCACCTCGCGCAAGGTGGATACCTGGGAGTCGCCTACCGCCAGCCAGAACAGCGCCAGCAGGGGGGGAATTACCGACCAGTAGGCATCGTAAAAACTGGAATTGCCATAACTGCGGCTGAAGGCAAAGATCACCACGGTGGCCACCAGGTCGGCAATAAAAATATTCAGCAAATGCCCGTACTCAAGCAGGTAGAGACTGCTGCCACCCAGGAACAGGGCTACCATATACGCCACGGTCACCGTCGCCAGATCTGCTGTCTTGTTGGATGCAGTCATACCACTATTCTCCAATTATCAGGGTGATTAACGCCCAATATACGGCCTGCAGGCCCGCTGAGGATGTCCACAACCCCGTTATTGTGCCAGGTCTGAACGCGTTGGCGGACGCAGTTCAAGCAATCAGACTGCTGCGCGGCAAGCCGCCACTACAGGTCCAAATCCATCGCGTATAGTCTGGCGTAACAATAGCAGGCTGACAGCAAAAGCACATAAGGACATAACATGGCCAGCGCGACGACCAACAAAACTTTCTGCCGCATTTGCGAGGCCAGTTGTGGCCTGGTAGCAACCGTCGAGAATAACCGGGTGACGTCCCTGGCGCCGAATAAGGAGCATCACGGCACCCTGGGTTTTTCCTGTATGAAAGGGCTGCACCAGCACAGCATGTATGACTCCCCCGACCGCCTGCAAACACCGCTGAAGCGCGTGGGGGACAGTTTCGAGGCCATCAGCTGGCAGCAGGCCCTGAGGGAGATCGGTGACAAGGTCAAGGCGCTGCGCGATGTCAGTCCACAATCAATTGGTATGTACGTGGGCACCGCCGCCGGCTTCAGTATCCTGCATCCCATTTTCGCCGAGGGTTTCATGCAGGGACTGGGGTCCCATAACATCTATTCCTCCTCGACCCAGGACTGCGCCAACCGCTTCGCCGCGGCCAAGGAAATGTATGGCTTTCCCTTTTTCCAGCCCTTCGTCGACCTGGATCACGTGGAATGCATGCTGATCGTCGGCACCAATCCGGTGGTATCAAAATGGACCTTCCTGCAGGTGGCACATCCGGTGAAGCGCATGAAACAGGTGCTGGCCCGCGGCGGGCGCATCATCGTGGTGGACCCGCGCTACACCGAGACGGCCAAGGTCGCCGGGGAACACCAGTACATCAAGCCCAACACCGACGTGTTTTTCTTCCTGTCATTCCTGGCGGAGATATTTGCCCGCAACGCCTGCGACACCGCCACCGTGCAGCAGCACAGCACCGGACTGGAGGAACTGCGCGAGGTGGCTGCGGCATGGCCTGCGGAGCGCACCGCGCCGGTTACCGGTATCAGTCCGGAGAATCTGCGTGAGCTGGTGTCTACCTTTCTGGAGGCCAATGGTGCAGCCATCGTTACCGGCACCGGACTGGGAATGGGCCAGGATGGCACCCTCGCCCAATGGCTGGCGGAATGCATTAACGCGGTTAGCGGCAATCTCGATCGCCGCGGCGGCACCCTGGTGGGTGAAGGTATATTTGATTTCGCCGGCTTCGCCAAAAAGAACGGCATGTTCATGCGCAAGGCCCGCTCCCGCATCGGCAACTTCCGCGAGCTCAACGGCGCCTTCCCCGGTGGTATCCTGGCGGATGAGATACTCACCCCGGGCAAGGACCAGATCAAGGCCATGTTCGTCACCGGCGGCAACCCGCTACTGACCATGGCCAACTCAACACGGTTGCGAGAAGCACTGCAGTCCCTTGAGTTACTGGTGGTAACCGACATCTACCTGAATGAAACAGCCAGCGTGGCCGACTATGTGCTGCCGGCTACCTCACCACTGGAGCGGCCCGACCTGCCCTTCATATTTCCCCTGTTCCTGGGCATGCAGTCCATTCCCTATATCGCGGCCACCGAGGCCCTGGTAGAACCAACCGGCGAGCAGCGCGATGAGGCCACCATCTATACCGACCTGGCCACCGCCTGTGGCATCGGTCTATTCGGATCGACACTGACCCAACGCCTGCTGCGCTTTCTCAAGGGCGCCAACAAGGTATTCCACCCGCGCTCCAGGCCGGGCCTGCCGCAAAAATTGCTACTGGACCTGATCCTGCGCAGTTCGGGCAATGGCTCCTGGCGATCCCTGTTGCAGTTCCCCGAGGGCAAGCCCCGGGAACAGGTGGCGCCCGGCAGCTTCCTGGGCAAGCGGCCCATCACCGACGATGGCAAGGTAGCGCTGGCACCGGCAGAGTTCGTAGCGGCCACCGGGGCCCTGGAGTCGCGTTTCGCAGAGTACGCGCAGGCGCAGGAGAGCGGCGTGATGCGGCTCATTTCCAAGCGCGCCCACAGTACCCATAACTCGTGGACCCAGAATATCGATGCCCTGACCAACGGCGATCACAACCGCACCAATTACCTGTACCTGCATCCGGCAGACGGCCAACGCCTGGGACTGGCTGAAGGCGACGCCGCGGACATCCGCTCCGCCACGGCGGCGATCCGGCTACCGGTAAAACTCCTGGAGGAACTGATGCCCGGCACCGTGGCGGTACCCCATGGCTGGGGTCACCAGCACGCCAGCGGACTGGGCGTGGCCAGCCAGCTGGCAGGCGCCAACGTCAATATCCTGGCGTCCGATGGACCGGGAAATATTGAACCCCTGTCGGGAATGGCTCACCTGTCGGGAATTCCGGTTGAAGTCACCGCCGCAGCCGGACCGGTAAACCGGGCCAGTTGGTCGGGGTGTTAAGTTCTAACTGACCTGAACAGGATCGCCGCCCCAGGGCGTTACTGTCTCACCAAAAGCGGCCTGGAAGCTGGCGGGCAGTTCTTCGGTCATATCCAGGGTCGCCGCCAGGCGCCCCATGCCCACGTAGAGCGCCAGGTGCAGCATCAGCTCCATGGTTTGCGCTTCACTGAAGTGCTCGCGCAGGGCGGCAAAGCGCTGGTCCGTAATCGCCAGGTGGTCAGTCGCAAACAGATCGGCAAATTCCAGGGCCGCGCGCTCGGCTGCCGTGAGGTCCGCCGCTTCCTGCGGCTTTTCCAGTGAACACACCAGGCCCTCGTCCACCTCCTGCGCAGCGCTGGAATAGCGAATGGCCATACAACTGCGGCACTGGTTGTGAAAGGCAACCCGCAGCCGCACCAGTTCCACCAGACGTTCCGGCAAGGTCCTGTTCATGGCGATGGACGCACCAAAACCTATGGCACCCAGGGCCATTTCCGGACAGTGCGCCAGCATGCGGGTAATACCCTGCTCGGTCACGGTCGCGGTGTCGCCACCGGTCAGGGCCACCAGTTCAGGGTCCCACTGTTCTACGGGGATTTTGCTGATACGGCTCATAAGGTCACCTCGTGCAATACATTAGCTATCGGATTTTTTCGCGACCGCCAGCTTACGTTCAGGCCGCTGATCGCACAAGCAAGCGGCGATCAGCCCTCACCCATAAACGCCTTGATATGCGCTTCTACACTGCGCGCCAACGAATGCAGCTCGTAACCACCTTCCAGGGAAGACACCAGGCGACCCTGGGCGCTGCGATCCGCCTGTTCACATAGCCGGCGGGTAACCCAGCCATAGTCCCTGTCCACCAGGTTAAGCCCCGCCATATCGTCCGCCTGGTGGGCGTCAAAACCCGCAGAGATCAGAATCAACTGCGGGGCAAACGCTTTCAGGCGCGGCAACCAGCCCAGGTCTACTGCCTCGCGAAATGCCATACTGCCGGTGCCCGCGGGCAGGGGGATGTTGACCACGTTCTGCGCGGTACTTTCAGCGCCAGAGCCGGGGTAAAAAGGGTGCTGGAAAGTAGAGCAGAACAGTATCCTGTCGTCACCGCTGACGATATCTTCAGTACCGTTGCCGTGGTGCACATCGAAGTCCACGATGGCGACCCGCTCCAGGTGGTAGTTGTGCAGCGCGTGATAAGCGCCAACCGCGATATTGTTGAAAAAACAAAAACCCATGGCGTTGCTGGTTTCCGCATGGTGTCCCGGTGGACGCACGCCACAGAATACCTGTTTGACCTCGCCACTCATCACCAGGTCCACGCCCATTTGCACTGCGCCCGCGGCGCGCAGTGCAGCCTGCAGGGTGTGCCTGTTCATGGCGGTATCGCCATCGACCCAAACCGTACCCTCCTGCGGCGCCATGCTGTGGATTCGATCTACATATAAAGGCTCATGCGCAATATTCAGCAGTTCACGGTCGACCAGCGGCGCATCATACTGGCGCAGGGCCATATCCAGGCCGCTGGCAATGATGCGATCATTGATCGCATTCAGCCTGGCGGGTTGCTCCGGATGATGGCCCATGTCGTGAAGCAGGCAATCGGAGTGGGTAATGTAAGCTATCGCCATGGTTGCCCTCAAAAAATCAGCATCGGAACCGCTATACTGGCACCAGGGCGATGGCAGCGCCTTGATCCCGGTCTATACTGCCCACCATTGTAGTAGATACCCCCCAAAATTACTCACGGTTGCCCGGCAATGAGAAAACACGTTCTGCACAGGCTGTTCGAACCACAATCGATTGCCGTGGTCGGTGCCTCGGAGCGCAACGGCTCTGTGGGCCGACAGGTACTGAGCAACATCACCGCCGGGGGGTTCGAGGGTGACATCTACCCCGTCAATCGCAATTACGACACCATCCAGGGTCTGGCCAGCTATGATTCTATCGGCGACATTGATCACCCCATAGATCTCGCGGTACTGGCAATTCCCGCCAGGGATGTCCCCGATGCGATGCGCCAGTGTGGCGAGCGCCAGGTGGGCGCGGTGGTGGTGATCTCGGCCGGTTTCGGCGAAGTGGGCACACCTGGCAAGGCGCTGGAAAATGAAATTGTAGACCTGGCGCGTACCTACCAGATTCCCCTGGTGGGGCCCAATTGCCTGGGCATCATGCGGCCCAGGGTCGGGCTCAACGCCACTTTCGCCCAGAGCGGCGCCGCCGACGGCCAGGTCGCGCTGGTAGCCCAGTCAGGCGCTTTTTGTACCGCCCTGCTGGATTGGGCGGATTCCCGTGGTTTTGGCTTTTCCACGGTGGCCTCCCTGGGTGCCACTGCCGATGTGGGCTTTGGCGAGGTATTGGACTACCTCTCGGTGGACCCCAACACCCGCAGCATTCTGTTGTATATAGAAACCATCGCCGATGCCAGGGCATTCATCAGTGGCTTACGGGTGGCCGCCAGGCTGAAGCCCGTAGTGGTAGTAAAGGCCGGACGCAACATGACGGTGGACCGGGCGCTGGTCAACCATACCGGTGAAGAATTTGGCAATGACGCTGTGTTCGATGCTGCCCTGCAGCGTGCTGGTGCGGTGCGGGTCACCACGGTAAGCCAATTGTTTGCGGCCGCCCATACCCTGGCGTCCAATACCCGGGTGGAAGGCAGCCGGCTGGCTATCATCACTAACGGCGGCGGGCCGGGAGTGATGGCGGCAGACCAGGCGGCGGACCTCGATGTGCCCATGGCGCAGCTGTCCGGTGACACTCTAAAGGCGCTGGCAGAGATACTACCTGCGCACTGGTCCGGCTGTACCCCGGTGGACATTCTCGGGGACGCCGATGGCAAACGCTATGAAGATGCCACACGTATTGTCCTGGCCGACAAAAATGTCGACGGCGTGCTGGTGCTGCTGGCGCCACAAGGTATGACGGAGCCAACAGCCTGTGCCGAGGGTGTGGTCGCCGCCGCGCAGGATTCGCGTAAACCTGTGCTGGCCTGCTGGATGGGTGAGACCCGCGTACGCGAGGGTCGTGACCGACTGACGGCAGGGGGCATACCCCAATTCAGCAGCCCCGAGGCGGGTGTGGATGGCTTCGGCTACCTGGCGGCCTACCGCCGCAACCAGAGTAAATTGCTGCAGGCGCCAACCCCCCTGTCTGAGCACCAGGAGCCGGACATCGACGGCGCGCGGCTGATGATACAGGACGTCATCGAAGAGCACCGCTCGATACTGAGCAGCACTGAGGCCAAGGCCGTGCTCAAGGCCTTTCGCATTCCAGTATCACCGGCCATTAACGTCAACAGCGCAGCCGACGCCTTGGTAGCAGCACAAACCGTGGGCCTGCCCGTGGCGATGAAAATCAACTCACCGGAGATCTCCCATAAATCCGACGTGGGCGGGGTGCGCCTGAATATCCGCGAACCCCGTTCAGTGCGCACCGCTTACCGGGAAATGATGGAGGAAGTCCGCGCCAGTGTCCCGGAGGCCACCATCAATGGTATTACCGTGGAGCCAATGATAGATCGGCCTCACGCCAGGGAGGTGATGATTGGCATTACTCGGGACCCGGTGTTTGGTCCGGTTATCAGCTTCGGCAGTGGCGGTACCACCGTGGATATCCAGACAGACACTGAGGTGGCGCTGCCGCCGCTAAATGTTTTCCTGTGCAAGGAGTTGATCCAGCGCACCCGGGCGGAGCGCGCCTTACGCAGTATTCGCAACATGCCTGAGGCCGACGTCTCCGGGGTGATAGACATACTGATGCGGGTGTCGGAAATGGCCTGCGAATTACCCCAGATCGAGGAGTTGGTTATCAACCCGATACTGGTAGATGAGGACAGTGTTACCGCCGTGGATGCCTGGCTGTCGGTGGCGCCACCGCGCACCAGTACAGCACATTATGGGCATATGGCGATCCATCCCTACCCTTCCGGCCTCAGCTCTACCTGGCAAACCCGTGACGGCATGGATATTGTGGTGCGCCCTATCCGGCCGGAGGATACGTCGATAGAGCAGATTTTCGTGGACAGTCTGTCGCCCCAGAGCAAGTACTTCCGCTTCATGTATCGCATGGGCGATATCTCACCAATGATGCTGGCGCGTTTTACACAGATCGACTATGACCGCGAAATGGCCCTGGTAGCAGTGGAGAATGAAGGTACCGAAAAAGCCCGGCTACTGGGGGTTGCGCGTTATGTGGGCAACCCGGACGGTCAGTCCTGCGAATTTGCCCTGACAGTGGCGGATGACATGCAGAAAAAAGGCGTGGGCCGCCAATTGATGCAACTGCTGATGAACGTTGCCAGGGACCGCGGCCTCACCATCATGGAGGGAGATGTGCTGTCAGAGAACCGCAAAATGTTACGCCTGTGCACAAAGCTGGGTTTCCGCGCGGCCCGCAATTCCGAAGACCCGGAAGTGACGATCGTACGGCGCCACCTGTAATGGCAGCAGGTGCTGACAGATGTTCCAGAAGTAACTACCAACTCCCGGGAGCCTGACGCCATGGCGCAACGCCGACGCGGCAAATCAAGAAAGGGACAGCGGCGCAGCCGTTTACCCCTGCGCAGCCTTGCGCTTGTACTGGTCGGCTTGAGTGCGGTGCAGTACATGGTCAGCGGCCAGGTAAGTTGGCCGGTTGATGCCTACAAGGCGATCAGCAGCCGGATCAGCGAGTACACAGGCAGACCGTCTGCGGGATGGCGCCAGGCCGGCGAGCAACTGGAGAAGCTGGGCAAGAAACGTGAAGGCGAGACAACCCCGCAGTTTGACCTGAGTGGCAAGGTGGTTAAGGTCATGGACGGCGATACCTTATCCCTGCTGGATAACAACAACACCCAATACAAAATTCGCCTGTTCGGCATCGATACGCCGGAGTGGGACCAACCACACGGTAATAACGCGAAACGCGCGTTGGCGAAACTGGTAGACAGGCGGCAGGTTGGTATTGTCACTGTAGAAACAGACACCTTCGGGCGCACTGTGGGCACCGTGTACCTGGGAGAGCGCAACATCAACCTGGCCATGGTCGAGGCGGGACACGCCTGGTGGTTTACCCGCTACGCTCCCTATGAACGGCATCTGGCCGCCGCAGAGGAGCAGGCCCGGCAACAGCGTATCGGACTGTGGAGCGCCAATGACCCCATTCCGCCCTGGACCTGGCGACGCAGTAATCGATAGCCGCGCGGAACACGCGACCAGGTCGCAGGCGGGCCTGCAGCAAAGCAAGGGATTCCTGTAGTAAATATTAATATTCCATACATTTACTATGGCTTATACCATCCAGGCCATTGCACAATCGTCCAGGTATTGCGTGCCGTGTGTTCACCAGGGGCCTGCAAGCCAGGAAATATGACCAGAGGCGGAATAAATGACTTTGTCCAATACCACCAAAACGCTTTCTACTGTCGCGCTAAGCGCCTTACTCACAGCCTGCGGTGGCGGAGGGGGCGGCGGTACCACCGTTAGCGCCACTACCGGCGTGCTGAATGTGAATGTCACCGATGCGGCGGTAGACAATGTAAAGCGGGTTCTGGTGCAATTTACAGGCGTCAGCGTCAAACCCGCCGAAGGGCCGGCACTGGATATAGCGCTGAGCGGAGAAAGCCGAAGCTGCCAGGATGTCCTGGACGGCACGCCCGCCACCCCCACGGCGGAAGGCGAAGCCACCATACGCTGTATCGACCTGCTCAGCCTGCAGGGCACTGAGAGTGCCAGCCTGCTCAGTGGTGTCACGCTGGAAGCGGGAAACTACACCTGGATGCGCCTCGCCGTAGATGCCGAGCGCGGAATATTGGATTCCATGGTTGAGCCCGATGCTGGCGGTGTAGAAAGTCTGTACATACCCAGCGGCAGCCAGTCTGGACTAAAACTCAACAGCAGCTTCACTATTCTGGCGGGTGGGCGCAACAACTTTATGATCGATTTCGACCTGCGCAAATCCCTCAACAACCCCCAGGGTTTTCCGGACTACAGGCTCAAGCCCTCACTCAAGCTGGTGGACATGGGCGAGAGCGGCAGCATCGCGGGCATGGTCGAGGCCTCCCTGCTGACGGGCGACTGCACCCAGGATGCCTACGCGGTGTATATCTACGAGGGGAACGATGCGGTAATTGGCGAGGAGGGCTCGGA
>JARFQU010000057.1 GCA_029287595.1 Halioglobus sp.
ACCAGGAAGGGGATCAGGATGGAGTAGGCATTGAGCCCATAGCCCAGGGTAGTGAGCAGGCCCAGTTGCCAGATCACGGCGATAATGGAGCAGAACAGGGGCGTCAGGGCGCCTCTAAAGCTGCCTGTGTAAAGAAATAACAGTACTGACGTTATCAGTAGTGTGATCACTGCAAACCAGAATATGGCGGTAATGCCATCCAGCAGATCCCCGATAATTTTGGCGAAACCGATAATATGAATTTTCACCGTGGGTTTACCGTCTTTACCAACGGACATCTGCTCGTATTTTGCGCGAATGTCTTCCTCCAGCGCCTGGGAGAGCTCCCAGTAATTCAGCGGCTCACCACTGGTCGGGTCGCGGTCTATCAATGGCGCCTGGACAATACTGGAGCGATAATCGTCGGACACCAGCCGGCCCACCTCGCCTGAGCGCAGGATGTTCTGCCGCAGCTGTGCCATGGCACGTTCAGAGCCGTCGTATTGCGAATCGATGACCTTGTCACCCTCGTAGCCCATCTCCGTCACTTCGATCCAGCGTACATTGGGCGTCCACAGGGAGCGCATGCGGTTGCGGTCCACACCCGGCAAATAGAACACCTCATCATTGATCTGCTGTAGCAGGTCCAGGTACTGGGCGTCGAAGATGTCACCCCGGGTGTGTTCCACAGCGACCTGTATGGTGGTGCCCGCGGCTCCAAGGTCGGATTGGTGTTTCATGAAGGACTTGATGAAGGGGTGCTCCATCGGGATCATTTTTTCAAAGCTGGCATCCGGTCGCAGCCCGGCGGTTTGGTAGGCGAAAAACACGGTGGCCACCAAAAACAGCACTAGCAGGAGTGGCCGGGAGGAGAAGATTATTTTTTCCAGGAAGCGCTCTTCCTCGCCCGGATGATAGGTGTGCAGGTGGGTCGCCTTTTCCTGGCCAGCCTGGTTCACGTCATCACTCATCGTCGAGCACCTGGATGCCGCCCTGGCCGATCAGGATCAGCCGGTCGCCGCTATGCAGGGCCGAGCTGAGGCTGAGTCGATCAGGCAACACATCCCGGGTAAATGTCAGTCCGCCGTCGTTACTTTGCAGGATGGTCCCCACGCCCCCGGCCAATGCTATTTGCCCTGAATCACTGGCGCTACCGCCTGCGATAGTGGTGTGATGGTCACCGGCGACTGAGTTCCAGCTATCGCCGAAGTCGGTGGAGCGGTACAGGTTGCCGCGCAGGCCAAACAGCAGCAGGGCGTCATGGGGTGCGCTGTAAGCGACACCGAACCAGCTGCCTTCATAGAAGGGCTCTAATGATTCCCAGCGCTCACCGCCATCCAGTGAGCGGTACATGCCACCCCCCTCACCGGCGATGAATATACGCCCCCGGGTGTCACCGGTTATCGCGTTGAGGTGAAACTCGTCCGGATTGTCGATCTGTCCGCTGTAGTCCCGCCAGGTCTGGCCGCCATTACCGGTTCCCAGGAAAGCGCCGAATGCACCTACCGCCCAGCCATGCTGGTCGTCACTGAACCACACGTCCATCAGCGGTGACGTGAACACCGGCTCGCCCAGGGCGGCTTCGGCGTCCTCCAGGTCCATCACCGCATCTTCCAGCGCAAGCTGTTGTGCGGTGGCGTTTTCATCACCTGCGTTGGCAGGTGCCTCCTGCAGCAACTTGACCTGCTGTAACGCCTGCTCACGGATTTCCAGGTTGGCCTGCTGTTGGGCCGCAATACCATCGCGTTGAATACGCCAGCTTGCGCCGCCATCGTCGCTGACCAGGATGAGTCCATCGTGGCCTACCGCCCAGCCCTGCTGCGCGTTGGCAAAGTGCACGCCGGTGAGCATCTGGGTGGTCGGCACCCTGGCCTGGGTCCACTGGTCTCCGCGATCGTCGGAGTACAGGATATGGCCGCGCTCGCCCACGGTTATGATGCGTTCGCCCGCAGTCGTGATATCCAATAGCAGCGACTGCGACGCCAGCGGCATAATGGGCGCATACGCCGGCGCAGCCGTACCCTGGGCGGGTAGGCCCAGCAATACCACCAACAGCGCAGCAACGGGCTGCCAGCGCGCGGGACGAGCCTGATTGGCACTCATATAACGGATCATCTTTATCGTTCTGATAGTCGCTATTGGATGTGATCGGCGCGGGAATCACCTTGACCCTGATCAAGGGTAGCTCAATAACGAGGTGCGCTCGACCTCCTGGGCCACTTGTCGGTTCAAGCGACTGAACCTTTGGCTTTATTGCGCAGGCCGGGCTTGGGTCGTCATGGGACTTGGTCTAGTGTTGCGTCTACTGCAGGGGAGTGAAGAGATGTCAGCGATACTGTTTGAAAAACGTGGCCAGCAGGCCTGGATTACCCTGAACCGCCCCCAGTCCAAAAATATGCTGGACGCCGATATGTTCGTCGAGTTGGCGGACGCGTGGCAGGAAGTGCGTGAGGATGACGGGATTCGCGTGGCGGTGCTGACTGCTGCCGGAAATGTAGACTTTTGTGCCGGGGGTGACCTGTCCCGGGTTATTCCCCTGTGGACGGGTGCCAGGGCCCCTGAGACACCGGCTGAGGAGCGCCTGCTTGCCGATCCCATGATTCCGGACAGGATAATGCTCAAGGGCGAAGCGCTGTATAAACCGGTGATTGCCGCTATCAATGGGCGCGCACTGGGAGGTGGTACCGAGCTGTTGCAGGCAACGGATATACGTATCGCTGCGGAACATGCGGTGTTCGCGCTGCCCGAACCCCGCGTGGGGGTGGTGCCCGGCGCGGGTTCCATGGTCCGCCTGGCCCGCCAATTGCCCTGGGCGCATGCCATGAAAATCCTGCTGGGCGGCGAGCCGATCAATGCGCCCGAAGCGCTGGCTATGGGCCTGGTTTCAGAGGTGGTCGCGGCGGATACCCTGCAGGCGCGGGCCCAGCAGTATGCCGACAATGTGTGCCGCCAGGCACCGCTGGCGTTGCAGGCGATCAAGCGCACCGCCCTGGAAACCCATACACTGCCCTGGGCGGATGCTTTCAAGTATGAAATGGAGCAGGCGGGCATGGTGATGATGAGTAAGGATGCCCGGGAGGGGCCCCGGGCGTTCAAGGAAAAGCGTACGCCGCTATTCACCGGTGAATAGCGCGATATGACAAGGCGCTGGAGTAGGGCGGCGCGCTTTGGTATAAGGGGCGCTCACAAAGGAGTACTGACATGAACGTGGTAAAACTAAGCGCTACCCTGGCTGTGTCCCAGCAGATTGTACCCGAGCACGTCGCGGCCATCGCCGAGGCCGGTTATAAGGTGTTGATCAATAATCGTCCCGATGGGGAGGAGGCCAACCAGCCTCCCAGTGCTGCCATAGCCGCGGCCGCCGAGGCGGCGGGTATGGAGTATTACTACATGCCTATCACCGCTATGAACTTTCCGGGGGACGAGTTTCCACAGATGTGCGAACTGCTCGCGAACGCCGATAAGCCTGTGTTGGCGTTTTGTCGCACCGGCACCCGTTGCACCAACCTTTGGGTGGCGAGTCATGAGGATGCCTCCCGCACAGAGGCCGCGGTGCGCGCTCGTGAGCTGGGCTATGATCTTGGCCTGGTCAGTCGACTGGGGTGAACTTACTGCGCTGGAGGTAACGCGCCGCCGTTCAGGAGGCGGGCGTATACCAGATGGGTGAGCTCCAGGCGCGCTCCTGTATCACCTTCTGGTGTTCGGCCGCACAGCAGTTCTCCATGCCCTCGGGTAGGGTGGTGGGGTCCTCGCAACGCACACCAGCGTCGGCGCAGATGCGTTGGCTCCAGCGGCAACTGGGGTTTTCCAGAATCCGTGTGTAGTAAAAGGCGGGAGCGTCGGGATTGAAGTCGGGGTCGCTCCACACGGTGCACAATTGCTGGTGGCCGCTGCCGGACTGCTCGCAACTGTTGATATCGACGCCGGCGCCATTGTCGCCACCGGCGACATCCAGCACCTGCTCTGTTAATTCCCCTGCCTCATACCAAGCCTTGATAATTTGCAGCCGCTGCAATGGACTCCCCGGGTAATCTGCTGTGCCATTGTCGGCCTGGGCGGAGACTACAAAACGCGGGGCAGCGCTGGCCTGGGGCGGCGCTTGCAGTTCACCACCCATAGGCACGCCACCGGCATAACCTCGTGCCACCATGTCACTGCTGCTGCACAGGTCCTCGGGATAATCCCAGCCGCCGAAGAAACGCAATAGTGGTCGCGTACCGCTGGTGGCATAGGCCTCTCGGCGGCGCATTGCGGCAAACAGTGCGTCGCGAGTGTTTTCCTCGGCGTACAGTACCGCCAGGCCACCGGGGCCGTACTCCAGTTCATCCGGCAAACCCGTGGGTACGCCTTCCCCGGCACCCATACCCGCGCCACCGTGACCCGGATGGTTTTTCTCCATGGTCAGGCCGGGGGCCGCGATGTGGGTATCGGTACTGGAAATCAAGCCGAATTTAAAACTGTTAACCCCCAGCTCCGCCTGTTGCTGCAGGCCTTTTTTCAGGCCGTAGCGCAGGAAGTTGCTGTCGCCGGGCAGTTTGGTTACCGGCAGATCCTCGTCGCCCACAAAGACGGTCAGCCAGTCCATGTTGCCGTCGGCGGCCATGCCGGTGTTCTTGCCGCCGAAGCTGTCGTAGCCCATCTTCTCGAAATTGCAGTACTCGTCACCCGACCAGGTGGCGGTGCGGCTGTCACACTCGGAGGAGCCCTTGTGCTGCATGACTTCAAACAGGGTATTCCAGTGAGCACGACGGCGGGCATCCTCGGCGCTCACCGGACCCTCGGGAATGTTCTTGTCGTTTACCCGGGCGGATTCGAACATCAGGCCACCGCTGAGGTTGGAGTTGTGCGGTATGACTACGGCGTCACAACCGGGTTTATCGGTAACGCACTCCTGGTCCAGGTAATCCCACAGCTGCACCTGTGAGGGAGTCTCAATCCAGCTCAGTGCACGATCCGGCACCTGTTCGTTACGAAAGATCACGTTGTGGTGCAGGTTCTGTCCTGAACCCACGCTGGCTGTCCACTCATAGCCCACGAAGCTGGTAAAGCTGCAATCTTCACTGCGGTCGTAGGCCTGTTCCGCTGCGTCCTGGATGTCGCTCCAGGTATCCGCCGCGGCGGCAAAGCAATCCTTGTTGTCATCGCCACAAAAGCCCCATCGTTGTTTGCCGGCAATACCGTAGGCTGCGAATGTGCCGAAGGAAAGCTGCGGCATCCAGCGATGGGCGATACACACCGGGTGCCAGTAGCCGGTGGCGCCAGGGGTAGTACACATGCGTATTTCCCCCAGGAACTCCGAGTGGTCAGTCACTGCGGTGAAGTCCAGGGGTCTGTCGATCTGTATGTGGCGCGTGGGCCGGTCCTCGTCGTCATAGGGCTGGATGCCCATGCGCCCGCCCTTGGCGAAGTTGTAGGCGTCCAGCGGCGTGTTACGAGTGTCCTGGGAGCTGGCGTCGAATGACCAGGCGGTGTGTACGTGAAAATCACCAAAGTGCGGCCGTCGCATGGGCTCGTAGTCAGCGCAGGGCTGGCGTTGTTCGGTGCTGGCATAGGGTCGCTCCGTTCGTGGGGAGTCGCTCCCTGTTGTTTCGTCGGTGGCGGCCAGCGCGTTGCAGCTGGCACCGAAAATCAGGCTCAAGGAAAATGCAGACGCGCGCAAAAAACCGCTCATGGATCAGCTACCTTTCAGGGTTTTGTTATCAGCGGCAAGGGTTCCAGTTCTAACCTGTGATGGCAAGTGCGGTGGTATCGCCAATTGCACCATGCTGGGCTTTGGGATGTTGGGTTTTGGGCTGTTAGCGCGTTCTGCCATTTCCCCTGCGGGCTGGTAAACTGCCGGGGCGTAGACAGCTGAGAAATGATGCCGGCGCAGGTTAATCAGTTTTGATCAGGGACTAACAACGAGACTTCATCATGGCCCAACAACCCTTTTCACTTTGGGATATGCCCACTCGAGCTTTCCATTGGCTGATTGTGTGCTGCCTGCCCCTGGCATGGTTGAGCGCAGAGACAGAAAACTATGATGTGCACCAGTGGACAGGGTACACCGTGCTGGTACTGGTACTGGCCAGGATAGTCTGGGGGTTCATTGGCAGCAGACACTCTCGTTTCAGCGATTTCCTGGTGGGTCCCGCGGGCGTGGTGGCCTACATCCGCGGCCGTGGCGCGGCAAGTGTGGGCCATAATCCCCTGGGAGGGTGGTCCGTGCTGGCCCTGCTATCGCTGTTGTTATTGCAGGCGGTTAGCGGCTTGTTCAATAGTGATGATGTGCTGTTCTCCGGTCCCCTGTACCACGCTGCCAGCACCGGGCTGCGCGATACCATGGGGGAAGTACACGACATTGCTTTTAACCTGTTACTGGCCCTGGTCTGCCTGCATGTCCTGGCGGTTCTTTATCACCAGCTACGCAAGAAAGAAAAGTTACTGCAGGCGATGATCAGGGGCAGGGCGCCGGGCCGTGAGGGGATTGCAGCCGCAGTACCCTGGTGGCGGGCACTTGTAGTGCTGGGGCTGTTGGCCCTGGCCTTGTGGTGGGGTATACAGCAGGCGCCGCAACCGGCGCCTATGGCGTGGTGATAGTGGGGCTGTCGTTGCCCGGATCAGGCCTTGCGCCGGCAATAGCTAAGGATACAATCTGGTTTAGATTGCACCCCCAAGACTCTGATAAATAAAGAAAAAGCCCTATTTTTTAATAGAGATATTCTTTCGATTTGTATTCATCGTGACAGGCTTTGCAGGCTTTGCCGACGGCACCCACGTCCGCTGCGATCGCCTCGCGATCACCACCGGCGGTGGTTTTTTGCAGTGCCGCGGCGGCTGTTTTCAGGTCGTTCATCTTGCTTTCGAAGTCCGCCTTGTTCTCCCAGATCTCCGGTTTTGCCCGGGTAGTACCCTTGTCGGAATCATCGCCAAAACCGCGCATTATGTTCAGGGTAGTCAGTGTCGCCAGGTCGTTGGCCCAGCCCTGCATCATCTCCTGGTTCCAGGGAATCTCGCCCTTTACCGAAGACGCCATGGGCCCGAAATTCATCGCCACCATGGCGAACCAGGACTGGCGATAGGATTGTTGCATTTCCTTGTCATCGAAATGTGAAACGGCAAATGGGGTGACGGCCAGGCCGATAACGACAGCGCCTGCCAGGGTAAGTCTGCGCAGCAATGGGGTCATGGTGTGATTCCTTTGTCAGTGGGTGATCCGGTGCCCGGCTAGTCTATGTACAGGCGGGCGTTTCAGGCAAGGGAAATTTCGCAAGACCCCTGGACTAATAGGCGGTTACTGCGACCAACTTGTTAAACCTGAGGCTGCTTAAGTGGCAACCGGGGCTGACTTGCCAGCGGTTTACGCTACCATGGCGCCATCTGAATTCGGGGTCGCGATAATGAGCGCAGCACAACAGTGGGATTACAGTTTCGACGTGGTGGTGGTCGGCTCCGGGAATGGCGGCCTCACGGCGGCGCTATGCGCTTACGAGATGGGCACCAAGGATGTCCTGGTGATCGAAAAGTCGGACCTGTACGGAGGTACCAGCTCTATTTCCGGTGGCGGCGTGTGGATTCCCTGTAACCGTTATGCCAACGAGGCGGGGGCCGGTGATTCCATCGCCGCCGCCAAGACCTACCTGCGCCAGCTGATAACCGAGGAAGAGGTGCCTGAATACCAGTTGGACGCCTACCTGGAAAACGGCCCCAAGATGGTCGATTTCCTGCACCAGCGTACCCGCATGCGTTACGTCAGCCTGGAACACTACCCGGATTACTACACCAACCTGGAGGGCGCCATGGGAGGGCATCGCTCCATGGAGCCGGAGACTTTCAGCGCCGACGAGTTGGGAGAGGAATGGCGCAGCCTGCGCCGTACACACCCGATGATGCACCTGGGCGGGGTGGTCGGCATCACCCAGGTGGAGGCCGCGACCTTGATCGGGCAGCAGCCCGGGTGGTGGAAGACCGCGCTGAAACTGTTTGCGGATTACCTGCTGGATATTCCCTGGCGCCTGAAAGACAGGCATCATCGGCGCCTCGCTACCGGTTGTGCCGGTGTGGCGCGCCTGAGAGCCTCCATGCTGGACCGCGACATACCCCTGTGGCTTAACACCGCAATGACCCAAGTGGTAGATGAGGAAGGTAAAGTGACCGGTGTTGAAGTGACTCGTAACGGCCGCCCCCTGCGCATACAGGCACGCAAGGCGGTGATACTCGCAGCGGGTGGTTTTGAACACAATCAGGCCATGCGCGAACAGTACCTGCCCAAGCCCACAGACCACCGGTGGAGTGCGGGCACCCGCGACAATACGGGTGATGCGATTCTTGAGGGCATGCGCCTGGGTGCAAAAGTGCATCGCATGGATGAGGCCTGGTGGTGCAATACTATTTCGGTGCCGGGCGAGGAGATTCCGCGCCTTAGTATCATGGAAAAATCCTATCCGGGATCCATTGTAGTGAACCCTGCAGGCGAGCGTTTCAGCAATGAGTCGCAGAACTATATGGCGTTCCAGCAGGAAACCTTCGAGAAACACACGGCAGAGAATCCCTGTAACCCTAGCTGGCAGGTGTTTGACGCGAACTTCCGCGCCACTTATTTTGTAGGTCCTTTGTACAACAGCAAGTTCCGCCCGGACTGGGCATTGCCCAAGCGCTATGAGCAGGAGGGCTTCTTTGCCAAGGCGGATAGCATCCGCGAACTGGCGATGAAGATCAACGTGGATCCCGCCGGGCTGGAGAGCACGGTGGCGAAAATGAATGACTATGCGCGCAGCGGTGAAGACCCCGATTGTCATCGCGGTGAATCAGCCTACGATCGTTACTATGGCGACCCGCGCGTCACCCCGAACCCCTGCCTGGGCGCGGTGGACAAGCCCCCGTATTACGCGATGCGTGTAGACCCAGGTGATTTTGGTACCCAGGGCGGCATGGTTATCAACGAGCATGCCCAGGTAATGCACGAGGATGGTCATGTGATCGAGGGTCTCTACGCCATCGGCAACTGCAGCGCGCCGACCTTGCCGTGCTACCCCGGTCCGGGTGCTACCCTCGGTCCTGCCATGACCTTCGCCTATCAGGCATCCAAGGCAATTACTGGCTATCAGGATTGATTATTCCTGCCGCCTGGCACTGAGCGACGGATCTACTCGCACTACGGTTAACCGTGTTTATGCGCTTCTACCATGGCATCCAGCAAGGTTTGCACGATGCGATTGGGGGGAGGTGAGTGGCGCACGATGGCACTGAACTCGCAGACGTACTGAAAAGTCTTCGGCAGCAGTGGCCGCATTACCCCCTTGCTGACAAAACCCTCCGCATAGTGCTCCGGCAGGTAGCCCACGTATTTGCCCGACAACACCAGGTGAGCCACGGCCTCCTGGTCGTAGGCGGTAGCGTGGCGCTGCTGGCCCAGCTCGCGAGCCACCTCCATGTTGGGCGAGTGGTAGCCGATGCCGACGTATTTACACTTGCGCAATAGCGCCGGTGACAGGGATCTGGCCGGGGCATCGAACAGTGGATGGCCGGTGGCGCAGTAGAGGTACATCTGCTCCTCGAACAGCTTGTAGTAATCGAGACTGCTGGAGGGGCGGTGATTGGGGATGATGCCCATCTGGTAACGCCCTTCCATCACACCGCGCTCTATGGCGTTGATGGGCTCCACGTGTATTTCCGGTTGCACGTCGGGCGCCTGCTCGTCGAAGCGGGCGAAGGCGGTGTTGATATGACACTGGGGATTGGTGGCGGTCTTGTCGAAGATGGCGATGGTCAGTGAGCCGGTGAGGCGCTGGTGCAGTTCGTCTACCTCGTGTTGGAAGTCTTCCATGGCCCCCATCATTTTCTGCGCGCTGGCGTAGACCTGCTCACCCTCCGTGGTCAGGGCGAATCCCGCGCGGCCGCGGCGGCACAGGGTCACGCCCAGGCGCAGTTCCAGGTCCTTGATATGGCGGGAGATAGTGCTGCGATTGATGTTGAGCTCCAGTTCTGCGGCAGCGAAACCGCCGCAGGCCACTACCGCGCGAAAAACGCGCAGCAGGCGCAGGTCGCTATCGGTGACATTGCCCAGCAGTGCCTTCCTGGCCATGGCATACCCCTGTTTCAGTGAAAGTTTCATAATAACGAAACTTAATATTGATACATAATGATTTATGCAACAAAGTGCCGCGCTTAGAATGGGCGGCTGAAACCCACAGGATACTCGCCATGACCAGCGCCCAGGATATCAAGCCCGCCCTTACCCGCGAGCAACTCGAAGCCCACTGGATGCCCTATACCGGCAATCGCCAGTTCAAGAATGACCCACGCATGATTGTTGCGGCGGAAGGAGTGCACCTGATCGATGACAAGGGCCGTCGGGTGCTGGATGGGTTGTCGGGCCTGTGGTGTACCGCTGCGGGACACAACCGCCGGGAAATCACCGAGGCAGTGCACCGGCAGATGCAGACCCTGGATTACTCGCCGGCGTTTCAGTTCGGCCACCCGGGTTCTTTCGAGTTGGCCAACAAGATCAAGTCGCTGACACCGGATGGGCTGGATTATGTGTTTTACACCAATTCCGGTTCCGAGTGCGCCGATACCTCACTGAAGATGGCCCGTGCCTACTGGCGGCAAAAGGGGCAGCCCACCAAGACCAAGCTGATCGGCAGGGCCAAGGGCTACCACGGGGTTAATTTTGGTGGTATTTCCGTGGGTGGCATTGGGGCCAATCGCAAGATGTTTGGTCAGGCGGTCGATGCAGACCATTTGTCCCACACCCTGCTGCCGGACAATGCCTTCACCCGTGGTATGCCCAACAACGGTTGGCACCTCGCCGACGAACTGACTGAGTTGATTGCCCTGCACGACGCCTCCAATATCGCCGCGGTCATTGTTGAACCCATGGCGGGGTCGGCCGGGGTCATTCCGCCGCCCGCGGGTTACCTGCAAAGGCTTCAGGACATCTGCCGGGCCAACGATATCCTGCTGATCTTCGACGAGGTGATCACCGGATTCGGGCGTTGCGGTGGCATGACGGGGGCGGACGTCTTCGGCGTTGTGCCTGACATCATGAACGTGGCCAAGCAGTTGACCAACGGCGCCATACCCATGGGGGCCGTGGTGGCTTCACGGGAAATCTACCAGACCTTCATGGAGGCCGGTGGACCTGAGTACATGCTCGAGTTCCCGCACGGCTATACGTATTCCGCGCACCCCGTTGCCTGCGCAGCCGGACTCGCGGCACTGGATATCCTGGAGCAGGAGAAGCTCCCACAGCGGGTCGCGGAGATGGCGCCCTATTTTGAGGCCGCCCTGCATGAGTTGCACGGTTCACCCCACGTGGCAGATATCCGTAACTTCGGCTTCGCAGGCGCTCTGCAGTTGAGCCCTTACCCGGGTGAACCTGCGCGTCGACCCTGGGAGGTGGCCATGCGCATGTGGGAGAAGGGGTTCTATGTGCGTTACGGCGGTGACACCATCCAGCTCGGCCTGCCCTTCGTCATCGAGAAGGCGCAGATCGACAGCCTGATCACTGCTCTTGGCGAGTCACTTGTGGAGTTGGCCTGAGGGGCGCAGGCATAATGGGGTTTTGCCTTGAGGCGACCCCGGTTTGCTCCCTGACCATGC
>JARFQU010000051.1 GCA_029287595.1 Halioglobus sp.
CCCACCGACGAGCAGCGCATGAACCGCGATACCATGCAGCGCTTTGCCGCGGCAGAAATGCGGGCACAGGCAAAAATCGCCGACGAGGCCAACACGACACCGGAGGATTTCTACGCCAGGACGGCGGCGCTGGGCCTGGCACTGCTGCCCATCCCTGAGGCCCTGGGCGGCGCCGGCATGAGCCACTCCCCCACATCCAATGCGCTGATCATGGAGGACCTGGCCCACGGCGACCTGGGCCTTGCATTGGGCGCGCTCAGTCCAATGGCATTCGTCAATACACTGCTTGACCAGGGTACCGACGCTCAGCGCGAAATGTATCTGCCGCGATTTTGCAACGAAGAGTTTGTCGCCGCCACCACTGCATTGCTGGAGCCCAGGGCCACCTTCGAACCCACCCAACTGGCCACCCGGGCAACCGCCAATAGCGACGGCTTTACCCTAAGCGGCACTAAGACCATGGTGCCACTGGGATTGGACGCGCAACTGGTCATTGTGGTCGCCGAGTTGCAGGATCATGGCCCTGCGGCTTTCCTGATAGAGGGCACCCCCCAGGGCATGCAACGGGAGCCGGAATCGCATATGGGCCTGCGCACCCTGCAGTTGGCCACGCTGGTGTTCGAGGAAGTACAGGTACCGACCACCGCGCTGTTGGGCGGTGGGGACTTCAACCTGCGACGCTTCCTCGACCTGTCGCGCATCGGCATTTGCGCCCTGGCAGTGGGGGCCTGCCAGGCTATCCTGGACTATGTCACCCCCTATGTTAATGAGCGGCAAGCCTTCGGCGAACCGATCAGCCATCGCCAGTCCGTAGCTTTTATGGTGGCTGATATAGCGATTGAGCTGGAGGCCATGCGCCTGATGACCTGGCGCGCCGCATCCAGGGCGGAGCAGGGCCTGGACTTCCACGAGCAGTCCTACCTGGCAAAACTGTTCTGTGCCGAGCACGCCATGAAGATCGCGACGGACGGCGTGCAACTGCTGGGCGGGCACGGCTTCTGCCGGGAACACCCGGTAGAAATGTGGTATCGCAACCTGCGCGCCATCGCCATTCTCGACGGTGTCGCCAGCGTCTAGACCGACTTTCCCAGGAGAAAACTCATGATTAACCTCGAACTGTCCGCGCAACATCAGGAAACCTACAACAACCTGCGCATGGTGGCGGAACACATGATGCGGCCCTACTCGCGCAAATACGACAGGGAAGAACACAGTACCCCGGTGGAGATGGCGGAAGTCGCCAAGCTGCTGGATGGCGGCGCCGCCGGGGCCGCAAGTACAAAGGGCAAGTCGGGGACTGAGGGTGTCAGAAATGGCGCCAACCTGCTGGCGGTAACCGCCTATGAGGCGCTATGCTGGGGTGATGTCGGCCTGATGTTATCCATGCCGGGTCGCGGGCTGGGCAACGCCGCGATCAACGCGGTGGGCACCCCCGAACAGGTGCAGGAGTTTGGCAAGACCTACGCCGCCATGTGCATCACCGAACCGGGGGCGGGCTCGGATTCTGCCAATATCAGCACCACAGCAGTACTGGATGGCGACGAGTGGGTGCTTAACGGTGAAAAGATTTATGTCACCGCCGGCGGGCGCTGCGACACGCTGGTGGTATGGGCCACCCTGGACAAATCCCTGGGCAAGGCAGCGATCAAATCCTTCATCGTCAAAAAAGGCACACCGGGGTGTGAGGTCACCCGACTGGAACACAAGATGGGTATTCGCGCCTCGGACACCGCCGCGATCAGTTTCTCCGACTGCCGTATTCCCAGGAAAAACCTGCTGGGCAGCGAGGAGGTGGCCAGCGATGCGGAAGGGCGCAAAAAAGCCTTTGGCGGCGTGATGCAGACCTTCGACAACACGCGCCCACCGGTAGCCGCCATGGCCATCGGGGTCGCCCGTGCGGCCCTGGATATATCCCGGGAAATACTGGGACGCGAGGGCGTGGCCCTGGACTTTGCAGCAAAGCCCTGCAACAGCTCTGCGGTGCAAGCCGAGCTGTATAAGATGGAGGCGGAGTGGGAAGGCGCAAAATTACTGGTGCAGAAGGCGGCCTGGATGGCCGACAATAAGCTGCCCAACTCCATGGAGGCCTCCATGTGCAAAGCCAAGGCCGGTCGCATGGGCAACTATGTCACACTGCGATGCGTGGAGTTGTGCCAAAGCCTGGGCTACAGCGAAAACGACCTGCTGGAAAAGTTTGCCCGGGACTCGAAAATTATCGACATATTCGAGGGTACCCAGCAGATCCAGCAACTGATCGTGGCACGCCGGGTCCTGGGTAAATCCTCCTCCGAGCTGAAATAGACCCGCAACTGACCGGGAGTATCAGCGCTTGCCCGCCACACTCAGCCGCCACCAAACGACGGTACTCATCCTCGCCCTGATGGCGACGGGGATGGGTCAGTCACTGGTGTTTGCCATACTCGCACCGCTGGGACGCGAGGTGGAACTGGGTGAATTACAGATCACCTCCATTATCGCGATTTCCGCCCTGATTTTTTCCCTGGCAGCCCCCCGCTGGGGGCGCTTCAGCGACCGGGTGGGGCGCAAGCCGGTTATTATCTGCGGACTATTGGGCTACACCGTGGGAACCTTGCTGTTCACCAGTGTGTTTTACGCCGGCCTCGCCGGCCTGCTGGGCGGCAGCCTGCTGTATGGCACGGTACTGGCAGCGCGCTGCTGTCAGGCGGTCATCATGTCGGGCACCAACCCGGCGGCGTCCGCCTACGCAGCCGACCATACCGGTGCCGAACAGCGCACCCGGACCATGGCCCGGCTGGGCACTGCCAACAGTATGGGCACTATCCTGGGCCCGGCAGTGAGTGGGGCGCTGGCCACGTTTGGTCTGCTGGCGCCACTGTATTTTGCCGCGGGCCTGGCTTTTTTCGCCGCGCTGCTGGTGTGGTGGCAATTGCCGGTAACACCGCAACAGGACCTGACCCGTCGACCACTCAGCGCGCGCCTGCGCTTTACCGACCGGCGTATTTTGCTGCTGCTGGCCACGGCGGTGGGCCTGTTTGTCGGCTACTCGGGTATCCAGCAAACACTTGGGTTTCAGCTGCAGGACAAGTTGGGACTCAGCGGCATAGAGACAGCGCAGATGACCGGCGCGGCACTGATGGTGTCCGCCGCCTTCACCTTTCTGGTACAGGTGACGGTGATGCAACGTATCAAGCTCAAAGCGACCCGGTTTATTCGCCTCGGGCTGATTTCCCTGCTGTTCGGAGCAGCGGTCATCGCCGGGTTCGAAACCTTCGCCGTGCTGGCGGTAGGCATGGCATTCCTGGGCATAGGGCTGGGCCTGTGCATGCCCGCCATTTCCGCCGGTGCTTCACTGGCAGTGCAACCGGAGGAACAGGGCGCGGCAGCGGGCCTGGTAAGCGCCTGCCCGGCAATTGGTTTTGTTTCCGGACCACTAATTGCGGGGGCCCTATACCAGGTTCACGGCTCCCTGGCGCCACTGTTCAGCGCCGCGGTGTTTTTCCTGGTACTGGTTATGCTGGTGTTAAACGACCACTAGCTCACTACCCCAGGTAAGGAATCAGCCAAAGCGATTCTGCCCCTGCGTTCCCGGCAGGATATAAAATACCAGCAGCACCAGGCTTCCCACTATCGGTATCAATCCGATTAACAACCACCAACCGCTGCGGTCGGTATCGTGCAGGCGACGCACCGCAAGCGCCAGGTTAGGCAACAGCAAGCCCAGGGACGCCAGCAGGGATAGCGGCTGACCCGCCTCTTTCTGGAATGGCTCGAAGCCCATCAGCGGCGCGATGAATGCGCCATCTACCACACCAAGAATGGCGAACAGTATGACCATTGCCAGGATCCACCACCAGTATTCCGGACGCGCGGCCCTGCCCTCAAAAGTGGCGTACTTACCCAGCACCGTCTTTACGGCAGTTATCATATTCATGTTCTCAACCCTTTTATTTATTGGCCATAACTGGAGACACTACGCGTGAAATCAACATCAGGCGCCATAAACCACAAGTAATTATGACCAACTTTGCCAGTCATCCAGTGCCGTTGACAAGGCGTATCTATGGCACAAATTTGATTAACAAAGGATTAATGAGCATGATTGAACGCAATCTGGGCAACATTGAACGCATCGTACGGCTGCTGCTGGGCATCACTTTTTTAGCCTGGAGCGTCACCCGACCCTCACTCAACGGCGTGGACTGGTTTGTCATGGTCGTCGCCACCGCGTTGATACTCAATGGTATCTTTTCGCGCTGCTACCTGTGGTACGTCCTGGACCTTAACACCCATGATCCCAAGGACGGCAGAAGTCGAGGCGAGACGGCCTGCTAGCTGTCGCTCCATCATCCTGTAAAAGGCCTGGCAAGCCTAGGCGCCCAACTCCGCTTGCAACGCAACATCAAGTGCAGCATTTAATTCCGATCGCACTCGCGCTTTAGTATTTTTATGGGCCTGCATATCCAGGCCCGCCAGTTGTTCCGCGAGCGCTTCGGCGCGGGGCAGCAGCTGGTCTTCTGCGACCACCTCATCGAGATAACCCGCCGCTACCGCGCCTGAGGGCTCATAGATTTTTGCCAGCCCGACCGCAGTGTTCAAATGTCGCTTCGATAGCCGGGCGCGTGCGAGTTCCACGCCAAAATGAGGCAGGGTCATACCGATTGCCACCTCGTTGAGACCGAGTTTGTAATTGCCATCGACGCCGATGCGATAATCGGCAGATAGCAATAACAAGGCGCCCATGGCCAGGGCGTGGCCGCTCACTGCCAGGATCACGGGTGTTTCAAAATTCAACAGGCGGCGCGACAAACCTGCACCATTGCGCAACAGGTCGATCATGGCTTCCCCGCCCTGCCCCATCACCGATAGGTCAAAACCCGCGGAAAACTTGCCCTGGCGACCAGCCAGAACAACCACCTTAGCGGCCTGAGCAGCCTGATCCAGCGCCCCATTCAGCTGCTCCAGCATGGCAAATGACAGCGCATTGGCCTTGCCATCATCCATCTGGATAAGGGTATACAAATCTTTCTCTGTCACGGTGACCAACTGGCTCATATTGATTTTCCTGTAGTGTTTTTCAGTCCTGCAACCGCTGCAGTGCGTCGCGCAAATTAACTGGAATAGGGACAGACGTATTCTGCGCGCGCTCTACGAACACGTGTACAAAATGTCCATGAGCCGCTGCCTGCTCCTCGCCCTGCTTGAAAATGGCAATACCATATTGCACCGAGCTGTTACCCAGGCGATCCACGCGCACACCGGCTTCAATAAGCTCAGGATAGGTAATCGGTGCATGGTATTCACAGCCGGAGTTGACCACGTAGCCGACGATGCTGCCGTCGTTGATATCGAGCCCGCCCTCCTCGATGAGATAGCGATTGGCAGCGGTATCAAAGTAGGAATAATAGATCACGTTGTTCACATGGCCATAGATGTCGTTGTCTGACCAGCGCGTGGTGATCGGGTAAAACACCTTGTAGTCTGCCCTGTTCGGCACCTGCGGCTTACTCATGGTTTTCCTCAGTAGGCTGCCCGGTATATTGCCAGGGCGTCGTCGTAACTCACGTCGCGCGGGTTGTTCACCAACAAGCGCTGCTGCAACATGGCGTCCTCTGCCAGCATTTCCATATCACCTGCATCGACGCCGGCCAGCTGCAAGGTCGCCGGCAACGAGACATCGTCAATAATCTGGCGCAACCCAGCAATCAGCGCCTGAGTTTTCGCTTGCGCACTGCCCGTTACCGGCTCCGCGACTACCAGATCGGCGAGCTGGGCGTAAAGCTCACAGGCCTCCGGGGCATTGAACTCCAGCACTGCAGGCAACACCAGGGAGTTACTCAGCCCGTGGGGAATATGGTAGTGCCCGCCCAGGGGATAGGCCAGGGCATGCACCGCGGCCACCGGGGCGTTGGCGAAGGCCTGACCCGCCAGGCAGGCGCCCAGCAGCATGTTTTCCCGCGCCTCGAGGTTGTTGCCTTCGTGCACCGCCGTGCGGATATTGCTCGACAACAGGACCAGTGCCTGTCGCGCCAAATGATCGGAAATGGGGTTCTTCTGGTGCCGGGAGGTGTAGGCTTCGATCGCGTGTACCATGGCATCCACGCCGGTCATAGCGGTCACCGCCGGCGGCAATCCCAGGGTAAGGGCGGCGTCGAGCACGGCGACATCAGGCAACAGCACCGGGGAGGAAACCCCCGCCTTGGTGGTTTCCCCGGTGGTGATAACGGCTACCGGGGTAACTTCGGAACCCGTGCCCGCTGTCGTTGGTACCAGGATCAGGGGCAGTCGCGCCCCGTTGACCATACCCACGCCATAAAGCTCGGACAGTTGCTGCCGCCCGCCCAACAACACAGCGACCACCTTGGCGACATCCATGGAGCTGCCGCCACCAACAGCGATGACGCCATCGATATGATGGCTGCGGCCCAACTCGGTAGCAGCCAGCACCACCGCTTCAGGCGGATCCTCCCGTACCTGGTCGAATACCACCGGGGTCAGATCCTCTCGTTCCATTGCGGCCAGCACCGGCTGCACCAGGCCAATAGTCACCAGGCCCGGATCGGTGACCAGCAATGGCTTGAGCACACCCAACTTGCGACACTCAGTCGCCAGCTCCAGCGCGCTGCCGGAGCCATTGACCAGGCGGCCTACGGTATTGAATTCAAAACCCTGCATCGATTCGGCTCCTACAGTGTCATGATGACCTTACCACGGGCGCGGCGCTCTATCAGGCAATTAAACGCTTCTTCGTACTGTGCAAAGGGAAAACTGTCAGTGACCACCGGGCTGATTTTGCCGCCGTCAAACAGCTCCCACAGCTCTTCTATGTTCTTGATATTCTGCTCTGGCTCTTCACCGGAGAAGCGCCCCCAGAACACACCCACCAGGGAACAACCCTTGAGCAGGGCAAGGTTGAGCGGGATCCTGGGTATCGGGCCGCTGGCAAAGCCTATCACCAAGTAACGTCCATTCCAGGCCATGCTGCGAATGGCCGGCTCCGCATAGTCGCCACCAACGGGATCGTAGACCACGTCGACGCCCTTACCGCCAGTCAATTCCTTGACCGCATCCTTGAGCGAAACCTCGTTGTAATTGATAACTTCATCGGCGCCCAATTGCTTGCACAGGGCCAGCTTTTCCTGCGAACTGGCGGCGGCGATAACTCTGGCGCCCATCAATTTGCCCAACTCGATCGCCGTGGTCCCGACGCCACCCGCAGCGCCCAGTACCAGCAGGGTTTCACCCGGCTGGATGTTGGCGCGTTGCTTCAGGGCGTAATAGGAAGTGAAGTAAGTAATGCTGACGCCTGCGGCCTGCTCAAAACTGAGGCTTTGCGGCATGGGGAACACCGCGTATTCGTTGGCGGCAATCTTCTCACAGAAAGCACCAGAGGCGCCCATGGACAACACCCTGTCACCCACTTTATAGCGCGTGACATTGGCACCCACCGCCGTCACCACCCCGGAACACTCGGCGCCGGGAATGAAAGGCAGTTCGGGCTGGATCTGGTATTTGCCCTGTATGATCAACACATCGGGGAAGTTAAGGCCCGCCGCTTTTACCTCGATCAGGACGTCGTGGTCCCCGAGCTCCGGATCTGCCCAGTCATCCACTAACTCCAGTTTGTCGGCAAGGCCGAGCTCTTTACATACCAGCGCTTTCATTGAATACCTCATTTTTTAGCGTATTGAACATCGTACCGCAATCCCAAACAAACACGGCGCCCTGGGGCGCCGTGTGCAAATGTGGCAAGCTTATGCTACCTCGAACAGGCCGGCAGCACCCATGCCACCGCCCACACACATGGTGATGACCACATACTTGACGCCGCGGCGCTTACCCTCGATCAGCGCGTGGCCGATCATACGCGAGCCGCTCATGCCGTAGGGGTGACCCACCGAAATTGCACCCCCGTTGACGTTGAGTTTATCGTTGTCGATACCCAACTGGTCGCGACAGTAAATCACCTGAACCGCGAAAGCCTCGTTCAGCTCCCACAGCCCGATGTCATCCACTGACAGCCCGTGTTGCTTGAGCAGCCTGGGTACGGCAAAAACCGGCCCTATGCCCATTTCGTCAGGCTCACAACCGGCCACCGCGATACCGCGATAGATGCCCAGCGGCTCCAGGCCTTCCTGCTCGGCGGTCTTTGCGTCCATCAGCAGTTGCGCGGAAGAGCCGTCGGAAAGCTGGGAGGCGTTGCCGGCGGTGATGGTGCCGCCCTCCACTACCGTCTTCAGGCCAGCGAGTCCTTCCAGGGTAGTCGCGCGCAGGCCTTCATCCGCGGAAACAGTCGCTTCCACCTCAGACGCCTCACCGGTTTCCTTGCTCCAAACCGTGCGCTTGCAGGTCACATCCACCAGCTCATCGGCATACCTGCCCGCTTCATAGGCGGCGGCGGTGCGCTGCTGGGATTGCAGGCCATATTCATCCATGGCCTCCCGGGTGATACCGTAACGACCGGCTACCACTTCGGCAGTCTGCAGCATGGGCATGAAGATGTTCGGCGCCATGGCCATCAATTCCTCGTCGACCATGCGGTGGATATTCATGTGCTCGTTCTGCACCAGGGAAATCGAATCCAGCCCGCCGCCGATGGCAACCGTCTGGCCATCGTCAATGATCTGCTTGGCAGCAGTCGCGACAGCCATCAGACCGGAAGAACACTGGCGGTCTATGGTCATGCCAGAGGTAGTGACGGGCAGGCCGGCGCGCAGAGCGATCTGGCGAGCCACGTTGGAACCGGTAGCGCCCTGCTGTAGCGCGCTGCCCATGATCACGTCTTCCACTCGCGCGGGGTCTATGCCGGCGCGCTTTACCGCCTCGGCAACAGAGGCCGCGCCCAGGGAGGCGCCACCGAGGTTATTGAAACCGCCGCGATAGGCTTTGGCGATGGGAGTACGTGCCGTGGATACAATTACTGCTTCTCTCATTACAATTCTCCAATGATTAGGGCGCTCTCAGGCGCCCCGGAATTATCAGTCCTGGCTGAGGCCCAGACCTGCCATTGCCTTACCTGTGAATTTAACAGTCTGCTCGAAGCCGGCCTGGGGCTGCGCTTCTCCCTCAGGGGAAGTGATCGCGTCCCAGTGGGCGGCGATACCTTCCGGCGTCTGCTCTTCCGGGGACAACCAGACACCGTCGGTTTCAACAATCTTGGCCACGGAGTAAGCGCCTGCACCGGCACAGATAATCGTCTTGTTGGGGGCATCCTCACTTACCATGTAAAGCACTGCCGGGGTCACGGTTTCAGGGGTCAACAGGGCAAAGGCCTCCTCGGGAATCAGGCCCTCGGTCATACGGGTGCCCGCAGTTGGGGCCAGCGCATTGACACGGATGTCATACTTGGCACCCTCTTGTACCAGGGTATTCATAAAGCCGATTACACCCATCTTGGCGGAGCCGTAGTTGCTCTGCCCGAAGTTGCCGTACAAGCCCGAGGAGGAAGTGGTAACCACCACACGGCCGTAAGCCTGGTCACGCATGATGTCCCAACAGGCCTTGGTGCAGTTCACGGTACCCATCAGGTGCACGTCCAGTACCAACTGAAAATCATCCAGGCCGCCCTTGGTAAAGCTCTTGTCACGCAGGATACCGGCATTGTTGACCAGGATGTCCACCCTGCCCCACTTGTCCATGGTCTGCTTGACCATGGCCTCTACCTCATCGTAATTGGCCACGTTGGCCCCGTTGGCAATCGCTTCACCGCCCAGGGCCTCGATTTCAGCAACCACGGATAATGCTGCCTCGCTGGAGCCGCCCGTGCCGTCTTTGGCACCGCCCAGGTCATTGATCACTACCTTGGCGCCGCGATTGGCCAGTTCAATGGCATGGCTGCGGCCCAGGCCCTGGCCAGCACCGGTAACAATGGCGACTTTGCCGTCATAACGTATGGTCATTACTGCAATCCTCTGAAAAAAGTTTCGGGTTAATTAGCGGATCCGCTTAAGCGGCCACCACCATGGACAGCCAGTCCGCCACCAGAGCCGGGGTGTCTTCACCCTCGATCTCCACGGAAACTGCCTGCCTGATCAGGAAGCGGTTGTCATCCTTACGATCGACTCCGGTCACTTCAACATTGGCCCGCACGCGCTTGCCCGCGCGCACCGGTGCCAGGAAGCGCACCTTGTCAAAGCCGTAGTTGATACCCATAACGACATTTTCCGGAACCACCCCATTGCCCTCTACCATCTTGGCCAGCAGGGACAGGGTCAGGAAACCATGGGCTATGGTGCCGCCGAAGGGGGTCTGGGCCGCCTTTTCCTCGTCGATATGAATGAACTGGTGGTCTTCGGTGCAATCGGCAAAAGCGTTAATCCGCTCCTGAGTGACCTCGATCCAGGCACTGGGCTCGAATTTGGTGCCAACGGCATTCACCATTTCGTCCTTGGGTACGATTTTTACTGCCATGGTTTGTTCCTCATGCGTTACGGTAAAAAGAATCCATCAAGTGTAGTCCAGCCGGACTGTTGCGCCGGAATTTGCCGCAAAAAGAAGCCGGGCATTGCCAATGATCTCCGGGGCCGGGCAAAGGGGTATGCGCCTCACTAAAAATCGGATTTGAACATACAGTATGTATTTATGTCGTTCAAGTATTTTTTCTCCCATGCAGTCCTGCTATGCTGGCGGCATCCTTGCGCAAGATAGCTCCGCGCTCCACGGGGCGGGATTGGAACACAATGACGCATACTGCACCTGTCACCCTGGTACAAAAGCTGGCACAACGCTATGCGGGCAATGCCCCGGGGCCAGCCCCCTGCAGCAAACGCATTGCCGTCGCCGCGTACACCGATCAACTGCGTTTCGAGCAGGAGCGGGAAAAGCTGTTCCTGGCAAGGCCACTGGTGATCGCACATGAAACCCAGATCCCCAATCCCGGTGACACCCTGGTCTACGACTGGCTGGGGCTGCCGCTAATCACGGTGCGCGACAAGTCCGGAACCGTAGCTACCTTTATGAACGTATGCCGCCACCGCGGTATGCGCCTGGTGCAGGAGGAAGGGCAAACCTGCCTGCGCTCCCTGGTCTGCCCCTATCACCAGTGGACATACGGCCTGGACGGCGCGCTGCGCAATATCCCGCGCCAGGAAAGCTTCGACGGCCTTGATGTAGAGGAACTCGGCCTGGTAGCGCTGCCCACCGAGGTTAATAGCGGCCTGGTGTGGATGCAGGCAAGTGGGGACATGAATCTGGACCGACACCTGGCGGGACTGGACCAGGACCTGGCGCTGTTCGATGTGGCGGGTTATCACTTCTGCGAGCAGCAGGTGAGAACCATCGACTGCAACTGGAAACTGGTGCAGGACGCCTTCCTGGACGGTTACCACGTGATTCGCCTGCACAAAAATACCGTGGGGCCTTTTTTTCCCGATGCCCTGGCAGAGTCCGACCAGATAGGTGACCACATGCGCTCAGCGGTGGCACGTAATGAAATTGAAGAGGCCGTCGATCTTCCCGGGGAACAGCTGGACCTGCGCCGGCACTGCACCTTCTCCTACACGGTGTTTCCCAACGCGATACTTATACTACACCCGGAATATACCAGCATCATCAGCCTGTTCCCCCTGAGCCCGGACCAGACCGTGTTCGCCCACACCATGCTGACGCCTCAACCACCGGTCAACGAGGAGCAAAAAGACCATTTCCGACGGTCATTCCAGTTAATAGACCAGGGAGTATTCCAGGCGGAGGACATCTTTGTCTCTGAGGGCGCGCAACGCGGCATGCGCTCGGGCGCAAACAGTTCACTGCTGTTTGGCGGCCTGGAGGAATCGGCGGTTCACTTTCACGAAATTATAGAGCGGGAACTGGCCTGAATCAGGCGAGCTGATCCAGGCGCGGTCGACGGGTGAGGACTCAGCCGTCGCGGAAAGTGGCGTTGACCGGGTTCTGTGCCGTGTAAGCCCGAAGTTCATTCCGGCCGACCACCATGCGGTGTACCTCATCCGGCCCATCCGCCAGGCGCAGCGTGCGCTGTGCCATATACATGCCCGCCAGCGGCGTGTCCTGGGATACGCCCAGCGCGCCAAACATCTGGATCGCCTGATCCACGATGCGAATGGAGATATTCGGCACCACCGTCTTGATCATGGATATCCACACCCGCGCTTCCTTGGGGTCCACATTGTCCATCATCCAGGCAGTTTTCAGGGTCAGCAAACGGGCCTGCTCAATATCCATGCGCGCGTTGGCAATGATATCGATATTGCCGCCCAGCCGCGCCAGGGGCTTGCCAAACGCGGTGCGCGATACCGAGCGCTCACACAGCAACTGCAGCGCTTTTTCCGCGGCACCGATGGCGCGCATGCAGTGATGGATTCGGCCGGGGCCTAGCCGACCCTGGGAAATTTCGAAACCGCGGCCGGGGCCGAGAATAATATTTTCTTTGGGCACCCTGGCATCGACGAATCTCTGGTGCATATGCCCGTGGGGCGCATCGTCCATGGAAAACACATTCATGGGACGAATATTTTCAAATCCCGGGGTATCCATGGGCACCAGTATCTGGGATTGCTGCAGGTGCTTGGCAGCATCGGGGTCGGTCTTGACCATCACAATCATAATCTTGCAACGGGGGTCGCCGGCGCCGGAGACGTAGTGTTTTTCACCGTTGATCACCCACTCATCGCCATCGAGCACTGCCTGGGTACAAATATTGGTGGCGTCCGAGGAGGCCACCCCGGGCTCGGTCATGGCGTAGGCGGAGCGTATTTCTCCATTCAACAGGGGTTCCAGCCACTGTTTCTTCTGCGCCTCACTACCGTACTTGTGCAGCACTTCCATGTTACCGGTATCAGGCGCGGCGCAGTTAAAGCATTCCGCGGCAAGGTGTGACTTACCCATCTCCTCCGCCAGGTAGGCATACTCCACAGTGGTCAGGCCGGAACCGGACTCACCATCAGTGAGGAAGAAGTTCCACAGCCCCCTGGCCCGGGCCTTGGACTTCAGCGTTTCCATGATCTCGATCTGGCGCCCGGTAAGCTGCCAGCGGTCACCCACACCGATTTCATCCATGAATTCCTGTTCGACTGGATAGATTTCCCCAACGATAAAATTCCTGATCTCTTCCAATAGGGGCGCCACATTCCCGCTTATTCCTAAATCCATCACTGTCTCCTGCTCTTTGTTTGATGTCTGTGTCTGGCCTGTCAGCCGTTTGCCGCCAGCTCTAGCGCATAATCCGCTTTCAGCTGGCGTTTGAATATTTTGCCCGAGGCAATGCGCGGCAAGGGCTCCGCGCGAAACCAGGTATGGGCCGGTATCTTGAAGCTCGCCAGGTGTTCCGCGAGAAAGTCATGCAGGTCCCGGGAAGTCATCTCTGCGCCCTCATGCAACACGATCGCCGCCCCTACAATTTCCCCGAGGCGCTCATCAGGCAAACCGAATACAGCTGCCTCGCAAACCGCCGGGTGGCTGTAAATTGCCGCCTCAACCTCTATGCAGCTGATGTTCTCACCGCCGCGAATAATAATTTCCTTGATGCGATCCACGATATAGACAAAGCCCTCTTCGTCCATATAGGCCACATCGCCAGTGTGAAACCAGCCGTTTACAAAGGCTTCGGCGGTGGCCTCGGGTTTGTTCCAATAGCAGAGAATATTGGCGGGGGATTTGATACACAGCTCCCCCCGCTCTCCCAGGGGCAACTCCTGTCCGTTCTCTCCTTCGATGCGAAAATCCGTCACCGCCGGCACGACACGCCCGGTACTATTCGGGTTGGCCATGTAAAAGGCACCGGCATTCACCGCACCCAGGGCGTTGGTTTCAGTCAGGCCATAACCGATTCCGGCGCTGCTCTTCTTGAAGGTAGAAACAATCTTGCCTACCTGATCGGGGGGCCTGGCTGCCCCTCCCGCCATAATCTCGGTGAGAGAGGAGACGTCGCGCTCGGTGGTTTCAGCCGCGGCCTGTAACTCGGCGGACATAGTGGGCACCCCGTTAAACCAGGTGATACGCTCCTGCTCAATGAGGCGCAGGGCCTCCTGGGCATCCCACTTATGCATGATCACCATCTTGCGGCCGACCACCAGGGACAACATAAAGGCCGAGTGACTGCCAGTACAGTGAAACAGGGGAATGGTGATCAGCGCCGCCGGTGCAAACTTCTCCTCGCCGCTGCCGCCGCCTTCCGCCACTTTGGTAGCAACGCCCATCAACATCCAGCTGTAAAGCGCCGACAATATGCCGCGATGGGATGACAGGGCGCCCTTGGGGTGTCCGGTGGAACCCGATGTATACATAATGCTGGCGGGGTCATCCGCGGCCACCTCGACTTCAGGCATTGCCGCACCTGCGTATTGCTGCAGCAAGTCGGCAAAGGATGCGCCGGTTATGTCCAGGTCACTGCAATCATCGATGGCGATAATCTGCAGCTTGTGCCTGGCCGCGATAGGCAGCAGGCGTTCCACCCTCGCGCGATCGGCCACCACTATTTTCGCACCGCTGTCCGCAAACCCGTAATCCAGCTCTTCCGTGGTCCACCAGCCGTTCATGGGCACTGCCACCGCACCCACCGAGGTAGCAGCGATAAAGGACATCATCCACTGGGGGTTATTGCGACTGAGAATGGCCACGCGATCGCCCCTGCCCACACCAAAGCGCTGTACCAGTGCCGTGGCGAACTCGGCAGCATGCTGGTAGCCCTGTGCAAAGGTGTAGCGCTCATCTAGATAAACGGCAAAGTCCTTGTCTGCATGCTTTAGCATCACCTGAAAATAGGCGCCCAGATTGGCCGGCATGGCGGCATAATTGCGATAGCTGACGCCGCCTATTTCCACGCTATCCAGCGCAAAGGGCTGGCCAGGCTGTGTTAACTGCGCCGCAGCGTCATCAAATTTCTTCAGTTCAGGATTCATTACGACAGGGCCCTAAAGGTAAGCCGGCTAAAAGCCGCTGAGTTGCGCGAAGCGGTCCAGATGATAGTTATAGTCGCCAAAGGTGTGCTGGACAACCCGGGCGCGCTTGATAAAGAAACCTATCTCGTGCTCGTCAGTCATGCCAATACCCCCGTGCATCTGTATCGCCTCGTTGGTAGCCCGCTGGGCCACCTCACACAGCTTGGCCTTGGCCGCACTGGCCAGTAGCGGCAATTGCTCATCGCCACTGTCTATCGCCTGAAGGGCCTGCAGCACAATGGAACGCGCCAGCTCCAGTTCGGCGAACAGTTCCGCGGACCGGTGTTGCAAGCCCTGGAAGCTGCCGATTACCCTGTCAAACTGCTTGCGCTCCTTGAGGTAGGCCACGGTGCGCTCAAAGGCTTCGGTGGACAAACCCAGTAACTCAGACGCAAGACCGACATTGGCGATATCCAGGGTGCGGCTCAGTCCTTGCCAGGCGCCACCAAGCTCTCCCAATACCTGTGCAGCGGGGACGCGAACGTCTTGCAGGGTAAGCGTACCGACGTTGCGCGAATCAACCATACTACTGCGGCTCAGGGCGATGCCGGCGCTGTTGGCCGCAACCAGGAAAGCCGTCAGCCCCTGGCTATCACCGGCTTCGCCGGCTGTGCGTGCAACCACGATATACGCATCTGCCAGTGAGGCATCAAGCACCAGCACTTTGGCACCACTGAGCAGGTAATCTTCACCGTCTGCGACTGCGCGGGCGGCTGTTTGCTCGGGTGCATGGTGACGACCCTCCTGCAGTGCCAGGCTTACCCGTTTCTCACCCGCGGCGATCGGCGATAGCCACTGCTCCTTCTGGGAGCCGCTGCCTAACTCGGCGATCAGGGTTGCGGACACCAGCACCGTAGACTGCAGCGGACTGGCACTGAGGTTGCGCCCGACCTGCTCCAGCACCAGCCCGAGGCCGGTGTAGCCGTAGCCCAGGCCACCGAACTCCTCGGCAATGGCGATCCCGGCCCAGCCCATCTGCACCATTTCCTGCCATACGTCATCACTGCAGCCGCGCTCATCAGCGCTATCACGCAGGGCGCGCAGGTGCGCAACCGACGCCTTCTCGGTGAGAAAACCCGCGGCGGACTCCTTGAGCATCAGCTGCTCTTCATTCAATACCAGTGCCATGGTTCTGTGTCCCCTTATCGTCGCCGACTACGCGTCTGGCAGGCCAAGCACGCGCTTGGCAACAATATTCAGCTGTACCTCGGAGGTACCGCCCTCGATGGAATTGCCTTTGGAACGCAACCAGTCACGGCTGATGGCGCCATCGCGATAGGCTTCTCCCTCCCAACCAAGGGCAAATTCGCCACCGACCGCCAGGTTCAATTCATTGCGTCGCTTGTTCAGTTCCGTGCCGTAGTACTTGAAGATGGAGGACGCAGCTCCCAGCCCCTGGCCGGCCTTCGCCTCATCACCAACCCGGGCCATGGTCGCGCCGAATGCCAGGGTATCCAGTTGGTACTGGGCAATCGTGGGCCGCAATATCGAATTGGCGAGTCGACCCGAGGCATCGGCGCCGAAAGATTCCACCGCCAGCTGGCCCACAGATTTTTTCGGTGGCGCACCAAAGCTGGAAATCATTTCGCGCTCGTGAGTCAGCAGGTACTTGGCGATGGTCCAGCCATTGCCCTCCTCGCCTATCAGGTTCTTTTTTTCCGCCCGGGCATTGTCGAAAAAGGTTTCGCAAAAGGGGGAGGATCCGGAGATCAGCTTGATGGGGCGGGCCTCCACCCCCGGCTGGTCCATATCGAACAGAACGAAGCTGATGCCCTCGTGCTTGCTGCCGCTGTTGTCGGTGCGCACCAGGCAAAATATCCAGTCGGACTTGTCAGCGTAAGAGGTCCAGACTTTCTGGCCATTGATCAGGTAATGATCACCCTGGTCATCCGCCCTGGTGGCGAGGCTGGCGAGATCTGATCCGGCATTGGGCTCAGAATAGCCCTGGCACCAGCGAATCTCCCCGCGCACGATTCTCGGCAGGTGCTCCAGCTTTTGTTCTTCGGTGCCAAAGTGCAGCAAAGCCGGGCCAAGCATGGAGATGCCAAAACTGTCCAGCGGCGAACGCGCCGTAATACGGCGCATCTCTTCGCGAAGTACCTTGAGTTCATCCTTGTCGAGACCGCCGCCGCCATACTCTTTCGGCCAGTGCGGCACGGTCCAGCCGCGCTGCGCCATGCGGTCGCACCAGACTTTCTGATCCGGATGGTCTATCTCGGGGTTGCGACCGCCGTTGTAGAGATCGTCGAAGCCCCGCACGGGCTCACGCATCGCCACCGGGCAGTTTTCTTCCAGCCATGCCCTTGTTTCCTGGCGGAACTGTTCAATATCGCTCACTGGGGTACCTCGTCTAGATATCGGTCTGTTTTCCGGCGGTTAAACGGTCGCCAGAAATCACCGCTGCAGTATAGATATAAAAGGCAATCGTACAGCGACTGCCAGCGTTACAAAAAACGGATTTGAACATACAGTATGTTTT
>JARFQU010000126.1 GCA_029287595.1 Halioglobus sp.
GCTTCCGCTCCTCCGGGTCACGTCTAAAATTTTAGCCCTCGCCCACCCCCCCTCACCCAAAAAATAATAGGCCTCACCCCGCCGTATGACCCCTTCGTATGACCCCGCCGTATCAATTATACATAATCACTTCGTCTAGCGACTGCCGCGCATACCCCGGCTTCAGCCTGGCCATCAGGTCGCGCTCCATCGCGTAGAAGCAGGGCATCAGGAACAGGGTGGCGAAACTGGCGATCAACACGCCCCAGAACATGGCCATGATCATCGGGGTGATCAACTCGTTGCTGCCACCGATCTCGTAGGCAGCCGGAAACAGGCCCGCACAGGTGGTCACCGTGGTAATCACCACCGGGCGCAGGCGCACGCTGGCGCACTCGACGATCTGCCGGTCGTGCAACAGAGTTTGCCCATGGCGGCTATGCAGGCGCTGCTCCACGTTAAAGCGATCCAGCATGACCAGTGCATCATTGACGATCACACCCATCAAGCCGGCCATGCCGATGATCGCGGCAAACGACAGCACCATGCCCTGCAACACAAAGGCCACGATCACTCCCACCACCCCCAGCGGAATCATTAACAACACCATGACGGGCTGCAGAAAGGAGTGGAACAGCAACAGCAGGATAAAAAATATGCCCATAAAAGACAGCAGCAGGGCTTTGCCCACCTCCCCTGCCTGCTCGGTCTCCTTCACAATTTCGCCGTCCTGATAAAAGCTCAGTTCGGGGAAGCGGTTGGCGAAATCCGCGTCGCGAATATACTGCGCCACCAGGCGGTTGATTTCCAGCATGCTGATGGTGGAGCGGTCTATCTTGGCGAATACCGTGGTGGCGCGATCACCCAGGAAGTGCCGCACGGTGCCCTCCCCCGGGCGCTGCTCGAATTCCACCAGGCTGCGCAGCAGGATGCTTTCTCCCCGCTGGTTGGTTACCGCCAGAGAGTACAGTGACGCGGGGTCGCGCACATCGACCCCATCCAGTTCCAGGCGGTAGATAATCGTGTCCTCCACGGTCTCGAAGGTGTCCACGATCTTGCCGTTGAACGCGACCTTGACCGCCGAGGACACATCCCCCACCGACAGCCCGTAGCGGGCCAGCGCGTTGTAATCAAGCTTCAGGGAGATAATGGGTTTGCCTGGCACATAGTCGCTCCAGACCTCGGTAACCCCCTCGATGCGCTGCACATAGTCCATCAGCATATCCGCGGCGGCAAAACGGTCAGCGGTATTGCCAATGACCCGGGTTTCCAGGGGCTGCCCCATATTGACACCGGCACCAGCCACGCGCACTGAGAGGCGCTGATAACCCTCGCGCTGGGCGTAGAGCGCCACCAACTGGTCACGCAGCTCCAACGTGTTTATATCCCGGTCCTTGGCGGCCTTGAGGTAGATGGAAATCACACCCCAGGCAGAATCCTGCCCCTCCGTAATACGCGTAATATCGTGATCATGATGTCCGGCAGTTACCACGATTTCCATCAAGTCCTCGGCCGGAATGATGTCACGCAACTCCCGCTCCAGGGCAGCAAGTTTTTTCTCCATCGAGGTCAGGGGGGTACCGATGGGGCCCTCCGCCTTGATGAACAGGATATCCGCGTTGGTCTCCGGCGTGGAGACAAAAATCAGCGAGCGCCCGGCGACCAACGCAGCGACAAAGAATACGACGAAGGTCAGCAGCGCAAAAATGTAGCGATGGGGAATAATGCGCATCATCAGTGACTCGTAGCCATCCTCCACCGCCTCGAACCAGGAGCGGGTCAACTTACCGCTGCCGGAACCGTGCAGGGAATGAGCGATATGTGCCGGCAGCATGAACTTGCATTCAAACAGCGACATCAGCAGCACCAGGATGGCCATGGCGGGAATAACGGAGAACACCTTGCCCTGTACACCCCCCAGAAAGGCGGCGGGCAACAGCGCCATGATGGTAGTGAGCGCACTGGTTACCACCGGCAACATGACCTTTTGTGTGCCGATTACCGCCGCTTCCTCGGGCGAGTTGCCATACTCGTGGTGACGAAAAATACTTTCCGCGGTCACCACCGCATCATCCACCATTATTCCCAGCATCAGGATCAGCGCGCCCATGCTCAGCAGGTTCACCGAGAGACCGAACATGGGCATCACCGCAAACACCATCATCACAGCGGTGGGCACACCCAGGGCCACCCAGATAGTCAGCCGGAAGCTGAAAAAGCACATCAGCACCAGCACCACCAGCGTAATGCCGGCCAGGGCATTGCTGATAAGCACATCCAGCATGGCCATGGTCGCCAGGGTGTCGTCCTTCACCAGTATCAGCTCAACATCCGCCGGCAGGGTATTGTTACGCTGCGCCAGATAGTCTTTTACCCGGAACGCCGTACCCAGGCGATCTGCATCCTCCCCCGCCTTCACGAACAGGGTGATGGCGTTGCGGTTGCGCACCGAGGTGCGCACCACCGGATCGGCGAAGTCATAGTGCACTCGGGCGATATCCCTCACCCGCACAAAATCCCCGGGGCGCCCCTCGAAGATAATCACGTCCTCTACATCCTTGGGGTCGTCAAACTTGCCGATGGTCAGGATGTCCTGCTCCCCGGCAGCGGATTCCACCGAACCTCCGGAATCGCGCACGTTGCGCGCATTGATCGCATTCATGACATCGTCATGGCTGATACCCAGGCGCCGCAGCTTGACGTCGTCGAGCATGATCTTCACTTCACGGTTGCGGTAGCCTTCACGGCCCACACCGGACACACCCTCCAGGCTGCGCAGCTCCAGGCGCACCCTGCGGGAGATCTCGCGCAGGGTCTGCTCGGGTACTGAGCCCACCACCAGGACCTGTGCCAGCGGCATATTCTTGGTATTTTCCGGACGCGCCACCACCGGGTTGCCCGCCAGGCCGGCGGGCAGTTCCGAGCGGGCCCGGTCGATGGCATTGTAAATCTCCACCTCTACCTCGTCGTAGCGATCTACCGTGTCATTGGGATAACCGATCACCATGATCGTCGACTGGCCCTCCACGCTGTTGGAGATCACCTTGTCGACTCCGTCGATGTGCAGGAATTCCCGCTCCAGGGGGATAGTGACGGACAACTCCACATCCTCGGCGCTGGCCCCGGGGTAATTGGTGGTTATCGAGATAAGGCCGCTGTCTGCTGATGGAAAGGTATTGTAGGGCAGCGTACCCATCGCCACGATGCCGCCGATGAAGAACACGATCATCAGCACGTTGACCAGCAGGGGCCTGCGCACAAAAAACGCCAGCACATCGCGCATATCAGCCCTCCGGCGTGGCGTTCACGCGACTGATCAACTGCCCGTCAGACACCAGGCGCAGATTGCTCACCACAATTTCATCGCCGGGGTTGAGACCGCTGAGTACCGGCACGATATCGCTGTTGCCTACACCCAGGGTGGGCTGCACCGCCCGGGCCGTGTCGCCGTCCATGCGATACACGATAAGGCGCCGACCTCTGTCGACCAGCGCGGAACGGGGCACCGCCAGGGTATCCTCCTGGTGGGCGCCGCGAAATTCAACCATGGCGGACATACCGTCACGCAGCAGATCGGCCGCATCGTCCACCACCACCCCCACTTCGAAGTTTCCGGTTGCGGGTTCGGCGGCACTGGCCACCTGGTCTACCAGCCCGGTAAAGGTCTGCCCCGGCACCCCGGGAGAAGTGACGATCGCGCTCATGCCCACACGCACGTAGTTGATATCTTTCTGGGACACAAAACTTTCCACCCGCAGCGCATCCAGCACGCGAATCACGCCCAGGCGATCCACCGGGGTGACATTCTGGCCTGACTCGATATCCCGGTGGGTAACCACGCCGGTGACCGGGCTGCGCACTGCCGCGTCCGCCAGTTCTTCGCGGGCTATATCGAAGGCGGAAATGGCGCGCCGCAGATTGGCCTCGGCGGTTTTAAAGCTGGCTTCGCTCTGCAGGTAGGTCTGTTCGGAGATGACACCGGACTTGTAGATGGATTCGTTGCGCTGGTGGGTGCGCTTCGCCTGCTCGTGGTTGGCCCGCGCCTCTGCCACACTGGCACGCGCACCGTCCAGGCGCAGTTTCAGCTTCTTGTCATCCAGCTTCAGCAGCAGGTCGCCCACCTGCACCGCCTGCCCCTCGCGAAACAATACTTCGGTGACGGTGGAGCTGACCTCAACTCCGATCTTGAACTCCTCGGCGGGCGTCACCAGGCCGTAGCTCTTGAAGCTGTGCAACCAGCTGCCGGGCTCAATCAATACGGTTTGTGCCGGCACCATAACCGGAGCGGTATCCAGTGGGGCTGGATCGGATTCAGCACAGGCTTGCAGCAGGGACAAAATCAACAATCCCAGCAAGCAGTGGGAAATTCGCTTCAACGTTCTACTCCTTCAGAACACTGACGGGTTCAGTCACTCCAGTAGCCGCAACTGAAGCAAGGCTACAGACTATCCAGAACCATTAGTATAGACAAGCTTTTGCCTACCCTGGATCCGACGGGGTCTACGATGGGGTCTACACGATGTGTACACGACGGGGTCAGGCCTATAATTTTACGACGGGGTCACTACGACGGGGTCAGGCCTATAATTTATGCCTTGAGGCTCACGCCTCAAGGCATAAATTATAGGCCTGACCCCGTCGCCACTGTAGGCCTGACCCCGTCGCCCTAAATTATAGGCCTGACCCCGTCGCCACTGTGCCCCAGTTCACAAAAATCCATTATCCAGCTATAGCAGATTCAGTAGCATATGCTAGTCTCAGAACAGCGAGCGCTGTAAAAACAGGAGCAGCCGTTGGATATAAACATACTCTCAGATCGCTTTTCCGATTCGTGGAGACGCTGCGCAGGTGACAGCGCCGATCCCGCACCCGTATGGAAAATGCTCCAGGAACACTACCAGGAACCCCACCGCTTTTACCACGACCTGGGCCATCTGGAACATTGCCTGGGTGAACTGGATGCCGCGAACGGCCGCATCGAAGAATTTGACGCGACGGAAATGGCCATCTGGTTCCACGACATCATCTATGTATACGGAGCCAAAGATAACGAAGAACTCAGCGCCGTGACCTTCCGCGAGCTCGCTTCGCCGCATATGACAGCACAATTCGTCGAACGGGTGTGCGATTTGATCATCGCGACCAAGCACACTGGCAAGGCAGAGGATAAGGGCGTGGCTTTCCTGGTGGACATCGACCTGTCCGGCTTCGGCCTGCCCTGGGACGGTTATTACGCCGACTCCATGGCCTTGCGAAAAGAGGCGCCGGAGGTCTCGGACGAAAAATATTACCAGGGCAAGTTGCGTTTCCTGGACGAACTGGTCGCATGGCCGAAAATTTTCCAGACCGATTACTTCAATGATCGACTGGAAGCCACTGCTCGAGCCAACATCGCTCGCTTTACCGCCGACCTGCGGGAGCAGGGTTTCTAAGTCATAAAAGGAGTTAGTAAAAGGGGTCAGGCCTATAATTGAAGTGTTGAGGCTACCGCCCCAACACTTCAATTATAGGCCTGACCCCATCCGTTGTTGACCCCATCCGTTTTTACCTCCCCAGCATTGTCAACAAACGCCGCACATGATCCATCAGGGTCACGTTTTTAATATCGGTTAGCTCCCCCGCATCCAGGAAGACGCCGTCGCAGGCGGGGCATATGTCCAGGATGATATGTGTCTGGTCCTCATCCTCAACCGTCTCCATAGTGCTGGCGCAGCCGGGACACGGGATATCGCGGATTTCGTTATGCTTTGCGCCCACCGCTGCGCTGCCGGTATCCAGCACCGTGTCGGCCAGCCACTCGTCGCGTATCTGGTGTAGCGTTTCCCCCTTGCAATACAAACCACCGCAGCCCGTGCAGCGTTTAACACTGATATCGGTGCCAAAGTCTACTGTTTCCATATCGCTGTGGCACTTGGGACAATCCATGGGTAGTGCTCCTCTTGTTCTAATTGTAGTCAGGTCAGTACGGCCTGCAAGGTGGTGGTGGTCAGTTGCAGGCGGCGGGTAATAACCCGAATCATAAATTTGTGCATTGCTGCGGCGATATGCGGGTGATCCTGTTCCAGCCGCGCATTGCCGGCCTGGCTCAGCACATACACCTCACCGCCCTGGTCGACAATAACGGAAGCCGTACGCGGTGTGCCCAGGTAAAAACCCACCTCGCCGAACACCGTGCCGGAACCCGCGCGGCGTATCCTGTGCTTCCTGCCAGAACCCGTATTCAGGTACACCGAGGCGGTGCAGCTTTGCAGCAGGAACATCTCGTCTGACGGCTCATCCTGGGTGGCCAGCTCATAGCCGGGTTCTACTACGCGCAGCTCCATGTACTGAGTGAGGATATGCTCGTCCTCGGGTGCGGGCAGGAAGTTAGCCAGCTGCTGCAGGATGCCCTCCTCCTCATCGCCCAGCGACTGCTCCCTGAGGATGCGCTCCTCACACCATTCGATACCGCGGTCCAGGTCCGGCATGATCTGCACATAAGTGGTGGTTTCCTTCTCAAACCAGCTGCCCATCAAGCGCTCCTGCATCTCCGGGGTGAGCCCGGTCAGTAACAGGAAGAAATTCGACTTGGCGGCCTCCTGGGCCAGCTTCATAAAACTCAGGGCGGCGGAGGAATCCATCTCGGAAACCTGGGCAAAATCCAGCGCGGCATAGCCCAGGGGCGGCAAACTATCATCCGCCAGGCGCTCTTCAATACGGGTAACCAGCGCGGCTGCGGTGCCGAAAAACAGGTAGCCTTGCAGTTTCAGCATCAGGATTTTGCCGCCGTGCTCACGCAGGAACAGCTCCTCGGCGCTGTTGCGTTCCACGTTGCTACGCCGCTCCACACCGGTGAGCGCGTAGCGCACCACGTTGATGCGGCTGTAGTTGATCACGAACAACACGATGGCACCCAGCAGCCCCACCATCACCCCTTCGAGAAAGCCCACGGTAGCCACCACCAATACGATGGCCACCACTACCAGGTACTCCAGCCGCGGCAACTGCGAGCGCGCTTCAATAAGCCATTTCTCCACCAGCGACCAGCCCAGGAACATCAACAGACCGGCCAGCACCGCCTTGGGGAACCAGGCGATCAGCGACATACCGTAAAACAGCATGAATGCGCAGAACCCCGCCACCACCAGGCCCACCAGGCGGCTCTTGGGAGCGCCCACGGTCATGGACAGCTCGGTCAGCGTCATCGACGGCAGGGCGATCAAACCGCCGCTGAAGCCGCTGACGGTGTTGGCGAAACCGGCCACGGTCAATTCGTGGTTGATATCGATACTCTCGCGCTGCACCACCGCCAGGCCGCTGGCGGTGAGCATCAGCGACACCGCGCTTAACATCACTATGGTGCCGATACTGCTGAAGTGCTGCGCCACCAGCCCCCATTGAATTTCCGAAGCGCTGTCCAGCAACACCGGGTTCCACAGGCTGGGACTGGATTCAGGGAACGGCCCTACCAGCCAGCTGTCTGCCATCAACTGAGCGGGACCGTAACCACTGAGCGCCGCCAGCACAAAGAACAGGCCGGTGAGCGCGAACATGATCGCCGGCATGGCGATGGATTTGTACCAGTTGTTAATTGCCCAGCGAATCAGTATTGCCGCGAGCACCGCCGGGAACCAACGCCAGAAGATATCCCAGTCCAGCAGCATCAAAAAATCGGTGGCGGACATCAGCGGCAGGTCGCTCACCACGCGCATGGCACCCTGAATGAGCAGCAGGCCGGCGCCCGCGAAGTAACCCCCCATCACCGAGTAAGGCAGGTAACGCACCAGCGAACCCAGGCGAAAGAACCCCAGCACCGACAGCGCGATACCAGTCGCTATCGCGGTGCACGCCAAAGCGCCAAAAGCCGTTATAAACAGGACTTCGCCGGGGGTATCCTCGGGGAAACTGGCCAGCACCAGGGTGACCATCAGCGCCAGCACCGGCGCGGTATCGTCGTCAGGCATGGCCACCATGGGCCTGCAGCGACTGAGCAGGGCGATCAGCGAGCCCGCCACGACCGCGGTGGACACCAGCACGGTGATGCCCTGGGCAATAAAAGGTGTGAGCTTACCGCTGAACATCAGCGCGGCAAAACTCACGCTGGAAATCAGGGTGACAACGCCGGCGATGGCGCCGGCCAGCAAAATCGCCACAACCCGTTCCGCGTTCAACTCGCGCAGGGTATTCCAAGACTCTGTGAACCACTCCTGGATGTTACTTCTCCGCTAGAACGATAGTGGCTGAAAGGATGCCTGACATTATCCGCTCGTAATGCAAATTTACCAGTGGGTCATCGGGATATTGCGCCTTCAACTGCTCAAACATATCCTTCGCCTTGGCATCCTCCCGCTCCAGGTAGGCAAACGCCTCATTGTAGGCCAGCACCCGCGGTGAATTCGCCTCCTCCTCGGTAAGCGGCTCGAAGGCGGCAATGGCCTCTGTCTTACCCTTGAGCACCAGCCCGCCCACCGGCCGGAAGAAATGGTCCGGGCACTGCTCTGCGGTGGGCCCGGAAATACAGATCAGGGTACCCAGGTGCTTGTTCACACTCTCGAGGCGCGCCGCGGTATTGATCGGGTCCCCGTGGGCAGTGTAGTCGAAGCGCTCGCTGCCGCCAAAGTTGCCAACGATCGCCTCGCCGCTGTTCACCCCCACCCGGGTACTGCCGAAGGGGTAACCCCGATCGTTCATCTTCTTGATAAAGGCTTTGCTGATGCGGTCCATCTCCAGCGCGCAATTCACGCCGCGTATCGCGTGGTCCGGCTGATCCAGCGGCGCATTGAAAATACCCACCACCGCATCACCCACAATTTTATCAATCGTGCCACCGTGTTCCATCACCGCGCGGCACATCACGTCGAGGTATTCGTTGAGCACCGACACCAGCACTTCCGGCGTCGCCTTCTCGGTAAAAGAAGTGAAACCGGCAATATCGGAAAACAGGAACGTCATCTCCCGGGTCTCACCCGTGAGGCTGAGCTTTTCCGGGTTATCTACCAGTTGCGCCACCAGCGCCGGCGCCATGTAGGAGCTGAAGGCCTTGCGCACCTGTTTCTTCTGCTTCGCCTCGGTGAAATAGCCGAACAACATGTTCAGGGTGATGATCGCCAGCACTGCGAGCAGCGGCATCACCGGCGACAGACTCAGGTGCGCATACACCCACAGCCACCAGTTGCCTCCCAGCACCAGAACGACGAACGCCAGGCCCACCAGGGTAATACCCAGGGCGCCCAGCACGGGACATAGAAAGGTCAGCAACAGCCCGACCAGAACGATGGCCAATGCATTGGCCCCATCCGCCCAATCGGGAACGCTGGGAAACGGCCTGCCATCCAGTATCGATTGCAGCACCGTGGCATGGGCCTCTACCCCCGGAAAAGAGCGGTCCAGGGGCGTGCTGACCAGATCCGACAAGCCGATGGCAGAAGTGCCGACGATCGCCAGCACGTTATCCAGTTGCGGGAACATGTCCTGTAAATTGTCCTCCGGCGAGGCCTGCAGGATGCGGGTAGCACTCAGGTAGGGCACAGCGCCGCGCTTGCCGTAATAGGGAATCAGCACACGACCATAGCGGTCTGTGGGAATCAGCAGGTCCTCCAGGCGCAGGCCGGTCACCGCCACGGTAGCGCCCACCTCGGCCGTTTCCAGCTTGAACCGCTTGGCGTTGATGTAACGGCGCAGCATGGCCAGCGACAGGGCCGGATAGACCATATTGCCGTTGCGCAGCACCAGCGGCGTGCTCCTGATCACGCCGTCCGCATCCGGCGTGGTATTGAGAAAGCCGCCGTGCCGGGCAGCTCTTTGCAATACCTTCAGGTTACCGGTGAAACTGGCCATGGTGGGCACTGTGAGTGTATCGGCCTGTTCTTCGGGCACAAAAGACCAGGCCGAAGGCAGGCGGCCCGCCGGCTCCTGTTCAATGGCGTGGAACAGGAAACCCAGAACCACGTTCTGGCCCTTGAGCTGTTTGGAAAAAGCCAGGTCACGGTCCATGCCCGGCACCAGTTGCGTCAGGTAATCGGTATAGGCACTGTCGCCTTCTTCAACGGTAGCCTCAATCAGTTCCTGGGCCACATTGCGCTCAGGCTCGGTAAACGCCACGTCGAAGCCAATGGTGTGCACGCCGGCGGCCTTGAGCCCGGCCACCAAACGCGCCATCTTTTCGCGACTCCAGGGCCAGCGCCCTTCCGCGCGCAGGCTCTGTTCGTCGATATCGATGATAACGACTTTGGGTTCGGCGATGGGCGGCGGCAGGGTCAGGCTCATGCGCAGATCGTAGGCGAGGTAATCCAGGCGGTGAATAAAGATGCGGCCCCAGCGCTC